>JAGBRL010000101.1 GCA_017632345.1 Paludibacteraceae bacterium | reverse complement strand
GCTCCATCAAGTTCACAGAGGCTGAAAACACTGACCTTGAAAACGGAATGGAGATTAACGTGTCAAGCGGAAAGGCAACGTTGTACACTTGCGGAACTACGCTGACAATGGACCCGACCGCGCTTGAAAACACTGAGGCTGACTTCAAATGGACAGTGGCCGGCGACGGCTCTCCTGTAGGCTCTTCTGCCTCAGCCGAGGTAAATCCAACGGAAAAGACCGTTTACCGTGTGACTTACACGAACAAGTGCGCAACTTATGTTGACATCACCGTCATTCCGGTTCCTCTTACAGTGGGCGGAGCGATTGTCGGCGCCGACATCTGCGAGAACGAAAGCGCGTCTATCGACGCCCAGATCCAGTGCATCGAAAAGCCTGAGTCCATCAAATGGTCGCGTAACGGCGAGGCCGTTTCCAAATACGAAGGCGAGGGCAAGCTCGTGTTCGAGCCTGCGAAGCCTGAGGACAGCGGCGAGTACACCTGCGTGGTGACAAACCGCGCCTGCGTGCACGAAATCGAGCCTCAGACTCTTCTTGTGAAGCCTTACGTCAAGTTCGCTCCTGAGAAGGAAGAGTACGTGATACGTCGCGGCGAAACGGTGAACATCATCAACACCATAACAGTCCCTTCCGACGCTGTCCCTGCTGAAATCACATGGACTGACAACGGCAAGGCCGTGGAAAACAGCGGCAAGGACTACAGCGTTGAGGTGACTAAGGACATGAACCTGAATGTCGAAATGACCGAGGAAGGCAAGTACTGCCCTTCTGACGTTGACATCGTGGTCAAGGTTGACGCGGTGCTTCAGCTTGCCGGAGAAATCTCCGACGCGAACATGGGCGAGGACGGCAACTACAAGATGTGCCTCGGCGAGACCAAGACTCTTGTGATTGACACCACAGGCACAGGCAAGTTCGTTTACCCTGAAAAGATGAGCCTCACGGTGACCGAGTCTCAGGCTGGAGGAAGCTCAAGGACATTGTCTAACGGAACTCTCAACAGCGACGGCAAGCTCGAGTTCAAGATCTCTCCTTCTACTGACGCGACCTACTCTGTCAGCTTCGTTTACCGCGAGGGCGAGGGCGAAGACGAGCAGGTAGAGGAGCTTGAGATAAAGATCACCGTGCTTCAAAAGATAGAGGTGAAGGTTCCGAACGGACTTGAAGTCTGCGAGGGCGAGGAGGTTGAAATCGCTCTTGAGTCTGTCACCCCTAAGGGAACCGTCATCACATGGGAGGACGAGACCATCGAGGGCGGCAAGGCCGAAGGCGAGACCGTAGTGGCCAAGCCGACGTTCAGCAAGCCGGCCAACGGCGGACACGTGTCAACGTACACATACACCGCATACGCTTCGTTCGACATCTGCGAGACAGCGGAATTCCCTGTCAAGGTCAAGGTCAACGAGCCGCTCACCGGCGAGCTTGAGGACGTGACGATATGCGAGAACGAGACCGCGCGCCTTGACGCGTCATCGTACAAGGCGACGTCTTACATCTGGACTTCGGACGAACTTGAGACGGAACGTTCAGGCCAGGGCATCACTGTGACGCCAAAGAGCACCGCGGTGTTCAAGGTGAGCATGGAGCGCGGCGGCTGCAAGGCCGAGGACGAGCTGACGGTTACGGTGAACCCTAACCCTCTCATCCTTCAGGTTGACTCGCTCAGCTACCGCAAGATAGCGGTTGTTGTTGACGCGACGCATAACGGCAAGCTGACATACAGAATCGACGACGGTACGGAAAGCTCGTTCGCCGAGTTCGACAGCCTCGCCTACGCTCCGCATGTGGCTTATGTCACAGACGAGTACGGCTGCAGCTCCTCGTTCGACTTCATGATAAACGCTCCGCTTATCATTCCGAACAAGTGGATGTCGCCTAACGGCGACGGCGAGACCGACCGCTGGGAGGTCCCAGCAATCTCGGAAACGTATCCGGACGCAAAGATTGTGATTTACGACCGATTCGGCAAGAAGCTGATCGAGTACAAAGGCTCTGATCCGGGCTGGGACGGCGTTTACAACGGACAGCTGATGCCTACCACCGACTACTGGTACGAAATCACCGTCCACGAAATCGACAAAGTATATACCGGCCACTTCACATTGCTGAGAAGATAAAGGCTTGGTCCTAATAAAAGGTGCGTCTGACTGACGCACCTTTTTTGTTGTGTGTTTTCTCGTTGCTTTGATTTTCCATCCATTTAGACTTGATTTTCCATATTAGGATAGTTTTTTTTCATTATCTTGCGAAAAAATAAAAGTAGAACTAATTTTAGATGTGATGGTTAGGTTTATTTCCTCTCTTAAATTTGTGTTTCTTGTTCTGTTGTGCACTTGGGGGTTGGGTGCTAACGCTGAGGAGAAGAATTTCTCCGCCTATCTTTTTGCCTATTTTAAGGGTGAGGGACTGGCACAGGGTGAACAGATCTATTTTGCGGTCAGCAAGGACGGATTGCATTGGACGGACTTGAACGAGGGCAGTCCGGTTTTGACTTCGTCGTTGGGCGAGAAGGGCTTGCGTGATCCTTTTATCATGCGCTCTGCTGAAGGCGACAAGTTTTTCGTCATTGCAACCGACCTGAAAATCTATGGCAACGGTAACTGGACGGCCGCACAAACATCGGGCAGCAAGTCTATCATGGTGTGGGAGTCGGAAGACCTCGTGAATTGGTCGGAGCAGCGTATGTGCCGTGTCGCCCCTGAAGGTGCTGGCTGTACATGGGCACCCGAAGCTTTTTATGACGATGAAAGCGGCAATTACATAGTCTTCTGGTCGTCCAAAATACCTAACTCGCAGAATGTGCAGAATAATGACAACACTCATCGTGTCTATTACGCAACAACAAAAGATTTCAGGACATTCAGCGAGGCTAAAGTTTGGATTGAACTGCGAAATGCGAGCGGCAGGGTCATCAGCGCGATAGACGCAACGGCAATCAAGGTGGGCGATACCTATTACCGTTTTAAGAAAAACGAAGCGACGGAGGCGCATAAGCAGGGCTTGCCATCTTCTGGCAAATATATAATCATGGAGAAGTCCAAGTCGCTTTTGGGCGAATGGACCGAAATTGCAACTGATATGAGTAGAATCTCTGGAGTGGAGGGCCCAACTTGCTTCAAGTTTAATAACGAAGACAAATGGTGTCTCTTTCTGGATGATTTTGGTGGAAAGGGGTATTATCCTTTAGTCTCCACAGACCTATCTTCCGGACAGTTTACGCAACTGGCTTCGGGAGAGTATTCTTTGCCGTCGGTAATGCGTCATGGTTCGGTCATCAACATTACGGAAGAGGAGTATTACGGACTTTTGGCAAAGTATGACCCTAACCGCAAATCTACAGCTTGTCTCAACCCGGCAGCTCGTCAGCAGACCTTCGAAGGTTGGGGCGTCTCTCTTTGCTGGTGGGCGAATATGTGCGGCAAATGGAGCGAGGATAAGGTGAATCATCTGGTAGAACTTCTGACGGCGGAGGATGGTCTTAACTATAATATCTTCCGATACAACATCGGTGGCGGCGATGACCCGTCGCACTATAACGGACACATGACGACCGGCAAGGGGAAGCGTGCGGAGATGGACGGTTTCAAGGCGAGTGAGTATGCTCAGTACGATTGGACAAAAGACCCGGGACAGCGAAAGGTGCTGCAGAAGATAAAAGAGGCGCGTCCGGACGCAATCTTTGAGGCGTTCTCAAATTCGCCGCCTTACTGGATGACCTACAGCGGTTGCTCGGCTGGCAATAAGGACGCTAATTCGGACAATCTGAAGCCTGAGTATTACGGCCAGTTTTGCGACTATCTGATTGATGTCTGCAAACACTTCAAAGAGGAGTATGGTATTGAGTTTAAGACGCTCGACCCGTTCAATGAGCCTAACACAAACTACTGGGGCGCGAACGGTGGTCAGGAGGGCTGTCACTTCTCGCCGGCTTCTCAAGTTAAGCTGATTCGCACTCTCTACCCTAAATTGCAGCAGTCGGGCTTGAATACGGTTATGTCCGCTTGCGACGAGACGAGCGTCACGACCGCCATCTCTGAGTTGCAGTTGTATATGTCGGAGGGAGACATTATTCCGATGCTGGGGCAGATCAATGTCCACACCTATTCGGGCAATGTGATGGATAAGGCTAATTTGAAGGATTTGGTGAACAAGTCGGGCTTGCCTTTCTGGATGTCGGAGACTGGTGCGGGCGGTAGCGGCATTGCAGGCAATCTCTCTCTGGCTCAGCGTATGTTCGACGACCTGAATTACCTGATGCCGCAGGCTTGGATCGACTGGCAGTTTGTGGAGGAGGGCAACGACCAATGGTGTATGGTGATGGGTAATTTTGCCTCTCAGACCTATTCCATCGTGAAGAATTATTATATACGAATGCAGGTGACCCGGTTTATCAAACAAGGTTATACAATGCTGATGACTGGTCGTCCGGACCTATTGGCGGCTCTAAGTCCTGACGGGAAAGAACTGGTGATTGTGATGCTGAACACCAATACTGAGGATAAGTTTGTCGATGTGGATTTGTCGCTGTTTAAAGACGTTTCGGAAGATGTGCAGCTCTATGTGACAAACTCTTCGAAGAATTGCGAACGAGTGGACGGGGCGGTTGTGAAAGATGGGCAGTTCTCGTATGTGCTGGGCAAGCAGGAGATCGCTACGGCGATTCTTTCTGTGGAGAGTGGCGATGGAATCAAGGCGTTGCAGCCCGATGTGGCATATATGATGATTCCGAGGGCGGCGACCTCTGTCGTCTCTGCGGCTTCGGACGGCGGTTTGTGTCTGGCGAACATTGCGTTGGGCGATTCGCTTCAGCGTTGGTATTTCAAGTCGCTTCCTAATGGCAACTATATGATTTGCACAAAGCAGGACGGAGCAGTGAGTGCCATAACTGACGATGGTTCGTATTTCTTGAAATGGTCTCCAGTGAATACTGACGATATATCTCAGCAGTTTGAAGTCAAGCCTGTTGGCGAAAATTGCTTTGACATCATATCTGCGTCAAATGGAAAAATGTTCGACTTGGAGGGCGTGAACACGGCAGCCGGCACGAAAGTGGGCGTGTGGGAAGGCGGAAAGGCTGGTGAGAATGCGCATCGGCAGTGGCGGATTTTGCCGTTCCCGTATGCCAACGAACTGAAAAGCGGGGAGGGTACAGGTGTTGTCTCGCCTCAGACAAATCAGTCCGTCTATTTTTATGGAGATGATGATGTGTTGAACGTTGTGAATTTGTCGGGAGACTTGCTGGCAATGCGAATCTACTCGCTCAACGGCAAATTGCTGAAGACGGTTCCCATGAAAGATACTTTCGGCACGATTGCGCTTCCGACTGGTGTTTATGTCGTAGAATACGAACAAGCGGGCTCTTCAAAATCTGCAAAGGTTATAGTGGATTAAGTGGTGTTTTGTGCAAAAATTACTTTGTACTGCATAAAAAAGGTGCTTTTTTATGCAGTATGGGTAGTAAAATGCATAAAATAGTGCCGTTCGCCGAATTTTAGCTAGGTTTTTTGCCGAATGGAAAAGAATAATTGAAAAAATGGGACGCACTTTTTTTTGTGCATCCCATTATTGTTAGTTATTACTAAAGAGGATTATTTCTTCCAAGTCACTGATTTGCAATTTTGGAAAGCTTGCGGTCTAACTTCAACATTATCTTCCGAGTTGTCTATCACAAGGTCGAGATTCTTGCAACCGTAAAACGCCATAACTCCAATAGTTTTAACGCTTGACGAAAGTTCTAAATTGGTCAAGCTTGTACAATCCACAAACGCACTTTCTCCAATACTTTCAACGCTTGACGGGATTTTCACACTAACCAAATCTGAGCAAGCTAAGAACAAGCCAAAACCGATGCTTGTAATGCTGGAAGGCAGTTCGATAGTAGTTAGACCCGAATTTGCAAATGCATCTGTTCCAATCTTTACAACACTTGTTGGAATTGTTATGTTAGTCAGCCCTTTGCAGTTCTTAAACGCGTCGTCTGCGATGCTAACAACACTATATGTCTTTCCGTCAATTACCACTTTTGAAGGAATTGTAACAGAACCCTCCACGCAATTTTCTTTTGTTACCTCTGCTGTGGAGTCAGTCAAGATTTTAAATTTGAGCGGAGATTCAGACTCGTCTATTATTTTCCATGTTACTGATTTGCAGTCGTCAAAAGCTCCGCTTACAACAGTTACGTCTTCTTTTGCGTTACGAATTACTACATCAAGATTTTCACAACCTTTAAACGCTTTCCAGTCGATGTATTTTACGCTTGACGGAATAGTTAAGTTGGTCAAACCGGTACAATTCTCGAAAGCAAATTCAGAGATGCTTGTGACTGTGTTTGGAATCTCTAAGCCGGTCAGACCTTCGCATGAACCGAACGCTCCGCTTGCGATATTTGTTACGCCAGAAGGTATTGTGAACTTGCCTTGAAGTTTGCCCGGTGCCTGAATCAAAATTGTCTTCTCTTTGTTATACAAAACACCATCGACAGAAGCGTAAGTAGTGTTTTTGTCATCCACGTTTATGCTTGCCAAATTTTTGCAGCCGTAAAACGCATATTCTACAATGTTTGTGACATTAGCCGGAATATCTATGCTCGCCAGACTTGCGCAGCCTTCAAATGCAGATCCGTCAATTTCTGTAACCGAAGCAGGTATGTTAATATCCGACAAGCTTGCACATCCATTAAAGAGTGAACTACTGATTTTTTCAATGCCTTCTCCCAGCACGACTGACTCCAAGTTTTCACAGTAGGAAAAAGTTGCAATGCCTATATTTGCGACTCCTCCGGACACTTTCACGTAAGTTAAGTTTTTGCAATTGCTGAACGCATTGTTCGCAATACCTGTAACAGTATATACGCTGCCGTCAATTTTTACCTTCGATGGGATGAATGCAGAATCAAGCTTAGAGTAATCGCCTTTTACAACCGTAGCTGTTGTGCCGGACACTTCAAATTGCAATCCTGTAGATTCTTTGTCTGGAATTTCCCATGTTACAGATTTGCATCCCTCAAAAGCATTGCGACCAACAGTTACGTTCCTTTCTGTGTTGTTAATTACTAAGTCAAGACTCTTACAATTACGAAACGCATTGTCTCCAATATTTGTGACACTTGATGGTATCGATACCTCATTATTTAAGTTTGTGCAACCTGCATATGTTAAGTTTATGCAATCTGCAAATGCATTGTCTCCAATGTTTGTGACACCGGATGGTATCGTTATGTCGGCTAACTTCATGCAACCTGCAAACACACCATTGCCAATGCTTGTGACACTTGATGGAATATTCACTCGGCTCAATTGGCTACCATAAAAAGCACTATCTCCAATACTTGTGACACTTGATGGAATCACAATCTCTTCACTTGCTACACTTTTGCCAAAGCCCAATGCTTCGATATGTGTGACTTTGTACATCTTTCCGTCAATTTCCGCTTCAGAAGGTATGGTAATAAGTATTCCTGTTAGTGGTATTTCTGGGTTTGCTGCAGCTACGCTTGCAGTGTTGTTTGTTAGCTTTGTGAATTTAAAATTAGGATTTTGTTTTTGTATCTCAGCAAAAACAACCTCTTCGACATCATCTACGTTGTGTCTGAAAGTCTCTCCGTTTTTCAGTTTTACATACATGCCTGTTTCTGCAAATGCAAACAAACCTACTGCTAACGCCGCAACTGATGTTATTAAACTTTTTTTCATTTTATTTATTATCTTGTTTTATTATTTACGAATGATTTTAAATGATTGATTTCCAGTAGAAAGCACGTAAACACCCGCCGTGTTTGGCATGCTGATGGTCGCTTTGCCGTCTGCGTCTGTCTTTGTCTGAGACAATACAGAGCCATTTATGGTAACAAGTGAAACTGTCAGGTTAGGCTGCGCATTCTGCACTTCGACAGTCTCGTTGTCTATCCAGACAATTTGCAACGGTCGGGAAGAGTTTGCTTCTACTTTTGTAGTGCCTCCAGAACTACCTTCGTTGTTCTCTGTAAAGTGATAGTTTTTGACACTCTCGAAAGCGTAGGTTGTCTTTGCGTCTTTGTTGACCACAAGGCTTCCGCTTTGGTAGGTGATGACGGGATTGTCCGCCAAAAGGAACGAGACTTTTGCCCCTTCCTTCATTTCGACTGTCAGGTAT
>JAGBRL010000100.1 GCA_017632345.1 Paludibacteraceae bacterium | reverse complement strand
GCCTATAACGTAAACGGGCGACAGCCTGTAGTCCCACGGCTGACTGTTCTCGCGGCCCTTCTGCCCCTGCTCCTGAACCGCAAACGAAGAGTAGTAAAGAGCTCGGTCCCTGAAATTGTCCTGCTTTGCCTTCTGCATCTCCACGATGAAACGCTCGCCTCCTATTGTCATGCAATAGACGTCATACACCGCGCGGCGCTCGGTGTTCGCGAAGCCCAGCTGCTCGGTGTTCATGTAGGTGAGGTCGGCTATCGCCTTCTCCCCCTCAAGCTCCAGCAGAGCGTTCAGAAAACTAATCAGCAAATCCTTGTTCGCCTCAGTCCCGAAGAACTTCTTGAAGGCGAAATCCGTATAGAAATTTATGTAGCGACTATTCGCTGTCCCAGGTATGCACATAATCAATCTGTTTTTATTAACCGCAAATGTAAGACTTTTATTCGGTTCTGCAAAGAGAGCTATTTATTTGTCTTTCAAAATCAGCTCGACCAAATTTATAGAAATCGCCCAAGAAACACCCTAATTTTACATCAGAACATCATCTATGCCAAGTCCTCCACTTAGCTCTAAAAAACGGAACAAAACCCTCCTTTTCTCCCACAACAGTTTTCGCACACTTCAAATGCCTCAGAAGTGATTTTTCAGCATACAAATACAAAGGCTCTTTATAACCGTCTATGTAAAGTTCATACAGATGTTCAAAACCGGTCTTGCTCATAATCATGGAATACATCATTATCACCTTGACATCTTTCACATTAAACGACACACTGTGATTCCTATCGAAAAAAATAAGCAATTTCATCACCACTTATGTCTAAACAGGCGCCCCTAAATCTTACTAGCAAATATATCCACTGTAAAACTATAAGGAAAGGAGGGACGGCGAATATTCCCCAAAAAACAGCTCCAACCAAATTCAACGCGCAATAATTCGCACACAACCAAGAAAAAACGATTAGCCAAGCCCCATAAATAGTGACGTCAAACGCAAAAGAGCCGTAAAAACTTTTATTTATCAATTCTATCCTCATGATTACCCAATTTAGAAACAGCCTCTACAAATTACGGCTCGCAATTCATAGAGGCTGCCATTATCTTACGCCATCTTCCTCTCTATCAGTTCAAAATCGAGCTGTTTCTTTTCAAGATTTGCTTTTGCAATACGCACAATCACCTCGTCGCCAAGTTGGTAAGTTCTGTGAGAACTGCGCCCTATCAGACAATAATTTTTCTCATCGAACATATAAAAATCGTCGTCGAGGTCTCGAATAGGCACCATACCCTCGCATTTGTTTTCCAACAGTTCCACGTATATACCCCACTCCTGAATTCCAGAAATTACACCATCATAAACCTTGCCCACCTTGTCGCTCATATATTCAACCTGCTTATACTTTATAGAAGCACGTTCTGCCGTGGCTGCAAGCTGTTCCATAGAAGAGCTGTGTTTGCACAAATCCTCAAACTTGCCCTTGTCGGCACTATTTCCGCCGCTCGCGTAACGGTCCAGCAGCCTATGCACCATCATGTCCGGATAACGTCTAATGGGCGATGTGAAATGTGTGTAATAATCAAACGCAAGCCCGTAATGCCCCACATTATCAGTAGAATATATAGCCTTAGCCATGGACCTTATGGCAATAGTCTCGATAAGGTTCTGCTCCTTTTTGCCCTGCACCTGATCCAGCAAGCTGTTTATAGACGCAGAGACCTCCTCGTTCTTTCCCTGAATCTTAACCTTATAACCGAAACGGCTGATGAACTGCGACAGATTAGCAAGTTTTTCAGGGTCCGGCACATCATGAATACGATAAACAAAAGTCTTCAGTTTACCGCCGTTGCTCTTAGGGCAACCTATATGCGCCGCCACCGTTCTGTTTGCAAGAAGCATGAACTCCTCTATCAGTTTATTTGCATCCTTAGACTCTTTGAAATATACGCTCAGCGGCTTGCCCTTCTCGTCAATCTCAAAACGCACCTCTGTCCGGTCAAAAGCTATCGCTCCCTTTTCGAAACGATCTTCGCGAAGTTTCTTCGCGAGCCTGTCCAGCGTAAGCACTTCGTCACAGAAGTCACCTTTCTGCGTCTCTATAATCTCCTGCGCCTCCTCATAAGTAAAACGTCTGTCAGACTTGATTACCGTATGCGCAATATTGTAGTTAAGCACCTCCGCCTCGTCGTTCATTTCAAACAGCACAGAGTAGCAAAGCTTCTCCTCGTCAGGGCGCAAAGAGCATATTTTGTTGCACAACCTTTCAGGAAGCATAGGGATTGTCCTGTCCACAAGATATATGGAAGTGGCACGTTTTTCCGCCTCCTCGTTAATAATATCCCCGACCTTGACGTAATGCGTCACGTCTGCAATATGCACGCCAACCTCCCACCTGCCGTTGTCAAGTTTTCTAAGAGAGAGAGCGTCGTCGAAGTCCTTCGCGTCCTTCGGGTCTATTGTGAACGTTGTAATATTTCTGCAGTCGATGCGCCTTTTTATCTCCTCTTCCGGAATTTCGTCAGGAATCTGGTCTGCAAAATCCTCCACCGCGCTCGGATAAGTGTAAGGCAAACCGAACTCGGCAAGTATCGCGTTCATTTCGGTGTTATTGTCGCCCATATCACCCAGCACATCTATAATTTCGCCCACCGGATTTCTGTCCCTTTCAGACCACTCCACAATTTTCGCCACAGCCTTCTGCCCATTTTCACCGCCGTTAAGCTTATCCGCAGGGATAAATATATCATTTTGCATCAGCTTATTGTCCACCAACAAGAACGCATAATTATCCTTCACCTGAAGCGTTCCGACAAACACGTTGTTCTTACGTTCCAATACCTCTACGACCTCGCCTTCTGGCACCGAGCCTCTCCTTTTAGCATACAGACGCACCCTAACCTTGTCGCCCGCAATGCCTCTGTTCAGATTTTTGTCCATGACATGAATCTCCTCGCCGCCATCGTCCGGCACAAGGAAGATTTTTCCGCCCGACTTGCGTTCCAGCGTTCCAACCACAGAGCCACAACGCGCGTTGAGCTTGTAATTGCCACGGCTCGGCTCCTGCAGAAAGTCCTGAATCACAAGCTCCGTCAGAACATCCATAAGCTGCTGTCTTTGCGGCATAACCGACACGCTCAGTTCCGAACAAACCTTCTTGAAGCCGAACGTTGCGTCCGGATGCTTCTGGAACAGCCGCACTACAAGGTCAAGCATGTCGCGTTTCTTCATCCGTTTGCCAGAATCCTGCTTGCTCTTCTTTTGCTTATTTGGATATATCTTGCTTTTTGCCTTAGTTTTTTTCTTTTTCATCTTCTTTTCCGTAATTTAAATTATTACCCTTGGTTTACTAACACAAACTCAGCCTCAACAGGCCGACTCTCCGCTCTTTGCAAATACCTTTACCAAAGGTAGAAAAGAATTTCAGATTAACAGACATATTAAGAAATAAATTTATCCGTCTTCCCGAAAAATAGACAAAAAAAACGTCAATTCAAGAACAAGCGCATTCAAAAGCAACTTCTGAATAATGCGCATACAATATATTTCCGTATTTTTGCAGCTGTTTATTAAAGGCTACTTATATAAATTGCGTTTTGTGATTTTCATGTTCTGAAATTTGCTTCGGACGCTACCGACATCTTTCAAATTTATATTTATAGAAGTTGCAATAAGTTGTAAAAATCGAAAAAGAGGATGAAAAAAGATATTATAAAAAGAGGATTCTTATATTATATGCTGGCGGCGCTTGTCATCGCAATTCTGTTTGTAAATTATTTGCTTCAAAGCCCGCAGATTGAGCTGATGGACCTCTCCGGCATGATGTTCTACATCGCGGCGGCAATCTCTCATGCCGCCATGCTTGCTCTGATTCCGTTTGTTCTACTGTTCGTGCCAATTGTGCTGATTAGCGGCAAAGAACTGACAGCCGGTATTGTGCATATCGCCAGCATGACTTTCGCAAGTATTTTGTGCTATCTTAACGGAATGGTTTTCAGCCTGTACAAATTTCACATAAACGGAATTGTGCTTAGCATGTACTTTGGCGAAGGGAGCGACGAGATTTTTGACTTCGACACGCTGCTGTACGTGAAGATGTTCTTGACGGTTCTCCTTTTTACGGGACTGAACATCGGGCTGAAATTCTTGGCCGACACGATTTACAAAAAGTGCCAAAAAGCCTTTGTTCTGCCTTCGGTCATCACACTCGCGGCTCTGTTCCTCTTCGCCAACCTGTTTCACGCTTACGCAGCTGTAGCCAACAAGCAGTCTGTTATAAAGAGCGCAACGCATCTGCCGTACTTCTTCCCGCTTACGGCTAACAAACTGATGCTGAAGCTGGGTGTAATTTCGCAGGACGACATCATGAAGGCTGATTTCAAATCTGGCAATAATGGTCTTGACTACCCTAAGAACAAAGTGAGGATTGACTCATCTGCTCAAAAGAAAAACATAGTGATAATAGCGATAGATTCATGGAACTGCCGCACATTCTGCAACGAAGTGATGCCTAACGTAATGCAGTTTGCCGAAAGGTGCGAAATGTTCGACAATCACCTGAGCAGCAGCAACGGCACGAGAGGAAGCATCTTCGGAATGTTCTTCGGAGTGTCTTCTTATTACTGGAAAGATTTTGAAGTCTCCGGCGTGACTCCCGTATTTATAAACACGCTGCTTGACGAAAGGTACGAGGTGAAAACTTACCCAAGCGCCACGCTGAACAACCCGAACTTCGCCAAACTGATATTCCGCAACGTCCCTAATCTGAACGCTACGACTAAGGGCGAATCTGTATATGAACGCGACTGCCAAATCACCAGAGAGTTTATTGACTTCATCAATTCGGACTCGGCAAAAGCGAAGCCTTTCTTCTCTTTCCTTTTCTACGACCTGCCGCACAGTTACGCTTATCCGAAGGACAGACAGAAGAAGTTTGTGCCTAGCTGGGAATTTGCAGATTATACCAAACTTAATAACGACATGGCCCCTGAGCCTTTCTGGAACTTGTACCGCAACTGCGCGTTTGCGGTGGACTCGTTAATAGGCTCGGTGACCAAGAGGCTGGAAGAGAACGGCTTGCTGGAAAACAGCGTGGTAATCATAACTGGCGACCACGGGCAGGAGTTTAACGAGAACAAGAAAAATTACTGGGGACATGGCAGCAACTACACAAAACATCAGATTCATGTGCCGCTTTTATATTACACTCCGGGTTGCTCGCCAAAAGTTCTTTCTCACAGAACCACGCACTACGATATTGCTGCAACGCTTATGCACGACGGCATCGGGGTGACTAACGACCCGCAAGACTATTGCATGGGACGGCTGCTGCACGACCCAACCTTCAGAAACTGGCACATTGTGGGAGACAACCTCAACTACGCCTTTATCGTGGAAAACGATGTGATTGTGGAGAAAAAGCCGTCTGGCAGCCTTGAAATTTACGATGCGAACCTCAATCCGTTAGAAGAGTACAAAATCAACGCCAAGGTGCTGAACAACGCGATTCTGAAGATGAACGAGTTTTACAAGACATCATCAAAGAATTAATATGGTCGGGAACAATATTGTCCTAAATAATTTGTAAAAAACAGTTTTTGCGCCGCCTCTGATTCTGCCCGTGTGGCGAAAGGTGGTCGAAGCGAAGCGCAAGAGAGGACAAAAAAACAGACCCGGCGGAAGGCCGAGTCTGTTAAGAATATAACGATTCAGAGCGTAAGCCCCGATGTTACGGATTGCTAAAAATTAGCAGCTCAACTTGTTGTCAGAACCAAGCACGTTGATGATTTTGTGCTTGTACATCTTTTCCATATTGTCGCGAGCAGGGCCCAAGTACTTACGAGGGTCGAATTCAGCTGGCTTTTCAGCGAATGTCTGACGGATAGCAGCTGTCATAGCCAAACGCGAGTCAGAGTCGATGTTGATCTTGCAAACTGCAGACTTAGCAGATTCACGCAACCAAGGTTCTGGGATACCGATAGCAGCCTTCAAAGCGCCACCGAACTTGTTGATAGTAGCAACTTCTTCCTGAGGAACTGAAGAAGAACCGTGAAGAACGATAGGGAAACCAGGAAGTTTCTCTTCAACAGCCTTCAACACGTCGAATGCCAACGGAGGAGGAACCATCAAACCAGTCTTTTCGTCGATAGTGCACTGTTCTGGAGTGAACTTGTAAGCACCGTGAGAAGTACCGATAGAGATAGCCAAAGAGTCGCAACCTGTGCGAGTAGCGAAATCTACAACTTCTTCAGGGTTAGTGTAAGTGTGGTGGTCAGAAGAAACTTCGTCTTCAACACCAGCCAATACACCAAGCTCGCCTTCTACAGTTACATCGAACTGGTGAGCGTAGTCAACAACTTTCTTAGTCAACGCTACGTTTTCTTCGTATGGAAGGTGAGAACCGTCGATCATAACTGAAGAGAAACCTGAGTCGATACAGCTCTTGCAAGTTTCGAAAGTGTCTCCGTGGTCAAGGTGAAGAACGATTTCTGGCTTTTCGCAACCCAATTCCTTTGCGTATTCTACTGCACCCTGAGCCATGTAACGCAACAATGTAGCGTTAGCATACTGACGAGCGCCCTTAGAAACCTGAAGAATAACTGGAGACTTAGTTTCTACTGCAGCCTTGATGATAGCCTGCATCTGTTCCATGTTATTGAAGTTGAACGCCGGGATAGCGTATCCACCTTTAATCGCCTTTGCGAACATATCTTTTGTGTTCACAAGACCCAAATCCTTGTAATTAACCATTTTTTAATTTATTAGGGTTTATAAATTATATTCTCATCGCAAAAGTACAAAATTAATAAGTAATGATTACTAAATTTTCATGAAAATTTGATGCAATAAAATTAAATGTGTCCCCGCCAATGTCTTTTTCCACACTATGCCGAGCCTTTTTCTACTGTTTAAGCACCGCCATTTCGGCTTTATTTCGGCATATTTACCAAAGGTCGCTTAAAAAGAAAAGCGGCCTCACTTCTATGATGCCGCTTTTTATTCCAAGGTATTTTAAAATCAATAAGGTAAAAAAGATTGTGTTTCCGTCGTCAACAATAGTTGACTTTATTTTTTCGCCTGCAAATTTCGTTGTTTTTTTTATTATCACCAAGCGAAAAAATATGTTGTACAATATATTTTTTAACACTTTTGCGCTTTTTTTGCACATTTCTCCATTAAAACACACAATAAAACACTTTATATTGCGCTCAAATCTGTTTCAGACGCGTTCGAGACAGACTTCCATATCTTGCTCATATTCCGCTCCGTTACGACGCCCGCACAAAATCGAAATACCAGACCAGCCTTTTCAGCTCTTCGTCGTCAAACTCGCCAGAGTCTCTCAATTCAGCCACACTCAGCGTCTCCTGCCTTTGCAGCATCATCCTAACAATCTTCAGCTTACCTTTGTTCAAATACGGATGATAAAAGTTTCTCTTCAAGACGTCCTCTCTCGTGAACCGTTTCGCCTCGCCATCTTCCACAAAGACAAACTCTGCAATCTGATGATACGACTCCGCCGCAAGTCCGTAAACCTCCTTAAGCTGCTCTTTGCTGTGAAACCCGCCCACCAGTTCCCGGAACTTCACAATCCTTGCCGCAAGCTTAGGCCCTACTCCGCGCAGACGCTTCAGGTCTGCGGTGTCTGCCCTGTTCAGATTCAGCTTCTCAACAGCCTCTGTTTTTCGTGGCTCTTTCTTCTCGCCCTTTGCCAGATACGGCTTCGCCCTCTTCCTGACGTCTGCAATCTGCACAAAAGGCTTCAGATGTCCGTACTTTTCTTCTGTAAGTCCGTAAATCTTAAAAAAATCGTCCGCTGTCCGGAATACGCCGTTCTTCGTCCTGAATCTCACAATCCTCTGCGCTATGTAACTTGGCAGCCCAAGCCTGACAAACGTCGCCGAGTCCGCCTTGTTAGGGTCAAACGCAAATGTGTCTGCCACACGCTCCTCTCTCCGCAGCGAAGCCTCGAACTCTGCAACCTCCGCCGCATAATCAGACGAAGACGGAGCTGCTCGCGCCATCTGAGGGAGCACAAAAAGGCGGAAAATCAGAACCGCCATGATCAACACCGACAATAAGAAAATCCCGTTCCGCTCAGAACGTGTAAAATAAAGCCAATCTTTCCACATAATTTTTAAATAACGTAAACATACAAATCTGCAGCAAAGATAACTCTTTAATCATGATCTGCCAAATGTCCGGCGGCGCTGATTCACAACATTCTTAGCCCAATCTGCCTCACTTCTCGTTTCTTTGTTGTATATTTGCGTCTCTAAATTAAATTTGTTCAAAAATGGAATCAACAAGACTAAAAAAGATAGACAGACTTTTGCAGAAGGAACTTGGCGACATGTTTCTTCAGATGACTAACACAATGGGCGGCACGCTGGTGTCTGTGACCGCCGTGCAGGTTTCGGCCGACCTGAGCGTCGCAAAGGTGTATTTGAGCATCTTCCCGAACGACAAGGTGGACGAGACGATGGGCATCATCAAGAACAGCGTCAAGGGCATCCGCTTTGAGCTTGGCAAACGCGTGAGGCTGCAGCTCCGCCGCATTCCGGAACTTGCGTTCTTCCTTGACGACTCTTTGAATTACCTTGAAAACATAGACAGACTTCTCGGTAAATAATGAGATTCCCTTTGCACATAGCGCTCCGTTATCTTTTTTCAAAGAAAAAGCATAATGCCATCAACATAATCTCTGGCATCTGCGCTGTCGGCATTGCTCTTGCCACAACCGCGCTTGTCGGAGTGCTGTCTGTGTACAATGGGTTTCAAGACCTTATCTCTCAGCTTTTCAGTTCGTTAGACCCGGACCTGAAGATTTCGCTGGTAGAGGGGAAAGTATTCGACGCTGACATGGAGTCCATTCAGAAAGTGAAGACGCTGGACTTTGTCAAGGTAGCGTCCGAAGTGCTTGAAGACAATGCCCTCGCGCGAAACGAAAACAAGCAGGCGGCAATCACCTTAAAGGGGGTTGACAGCTGCTATAACAACTTGGCCGACACTGACGCTATCCTGCACGCCGGACAGTTTGTGCTTAAGGACAGCCAGTCTGACTACGCCGTGATAGGCGCGGCTCTGTCTGCCCAAATAGAGGTGGGGGTGAACTTTGTCTCGCCAATAACTCTGTACACTCCGAAACATGACACCAAGATAAATGTGGCAAATCCGGAAAACGCTTTTCAAGAAAGGCTGATTTACGTGTCTGGCATCTATTCCATAAGGCAGCAGGAGACTGACAGCAAGTTTGTCTTCATCCCTCTTGACCTGGCGAGAGAACTTTTTGATTATGAGGGCAAAGCATGCACCTCTATTGAACTGAAGATTGACGGAAAGAAAGATATTGAAGACGCTAAAAGGGAGATTGAAGATATTCTTGGCGATGGTTTTTCTGTGAAGGACAAAGAGCAGCAGCATGATGATTTTTACAGTATGCTGAAGATAGAGAAGTGGATCACATTTCTGATTCTCACCTTCATTCTGCTGATTGCGGTCTTTAACGTGATTGGCTCTCTGACCATGCTGATTCTCGAAAAGAAGAACGACATAGAGACTTTGCACAGCCTTGGTGCCACTTACAAGGAGATTCGCAAGATATTTGTGGCTGAGGGCTGGATGATTACGGTTTTCGGCACATTCGCCGGTGTTATCCTTGGCCTTGCTTTTTGTCTTTGTCAGCAATGGTTCGGAATAATTAAACTTGACGGAGACGGCTCCGGCTCCTTTATTGTGAACGCCTACCCTGTTGACGTTCAGTTTTCGGACATCATCACAATTATAGCCACCGTGCTGCTTGCCGGCCTGCTTATCGCATGGTACCCAACCCGAAACATAGGCAAGCAGAAGACGGGTGAGTGATTATATTTTTGCACTTCGTTTTTTACAGTACAGTCTGTTAGGGAATTTTCTTGGTAAATATTCTTTTATTCTCGATAAAATAAATACATTTGCGTTAAATTCAATAGATTGATTGTAATGGAGGATATAAATCGTCTTAAAATAGTGCTTGTAGAAAAGAAACGTACAGGCAAATGGTTGGCAGAGCAATTAGGAAAAAATCCGTCGACCGTATCTAAATAGTGTTCTAATGTGGCTCAACCTGATTTGGCTACATTTGTAAGGATTGCAACCATACTGCAGGTAAATGTAAATGAATTACTGGTTTCTTCAAAAAAGATAAGTCATAATTCAATATATTAGTGATGACAAGTTATACAAATATTTCTCGATGGTTGAAGAGTGGTGAATATCGCTCTCAGTTAGATTCTGTTTTAACCAAAATCGTTAGAGAATGTGGCCATTCTGATAGTGAGGCACATACATCTTCTATTTTTGAAATGGAAATATACTACCTAGTTAGGCGTCAGACTGGGTTGGAATTGTGTTTTCGTAAAGAAACACCTGTCGAAGGTATTGTTCATAGATTTGAGGGACTATCATCTAGAAATAGTGGACGAGGGCGACTCGATGCTGTTGTTAATAATGTTATCATCGAATACAAGCATCACACTAAATTCAAAACAGAAAAACAAATGGCTTCTGCCTACGAACAAGTCAAAGACTATCTTACAGCTCTTTATAACAATGAAGGTATAAAGTATGATGCTGTTTTAACAGATGGTATTAAAGTTGCATACTTCCAATTTGTAGGAGATACTATCAGGCACTCTTCTTTGCGTAGCATGTCTGTTGATGATATAGATCGAATTATAAAGGCGATATTGAATAATCAAGCGAAAAAATTTGACCCTTCCAATATTGTCAAAGATTTCTCAATATCACAAAACTCAGTTTCATGCTCAAAGACTATTGCTCGCATTCTCCATCAACAGCTAAACCAAAACATTACAGAGAAGTCAAGTATGCTCTATTCTGAATGGAAAGAGTTGATGCATCTGTCTGTTGAGGACAATGGTAAAGGTAATGATATTGCTAAGCGACGCGAAGACCTGTCTGCTATTTTTAATAGTGTCATTGATGATACCGAAAGTGAGTATAAAGCATTATTTGCTCTACAGACTACATATGCAATTATCGTAAAATTGATTGCTTGTAAAGTCGTTGACAAACTGAATTTTAACGAAGAGACCCATGAATATCACGATCTGGCATCACTAACCTTTGATAAAACCCAGAAATTCTTTCAGAACATGGAAGATGGTTATTCCTATAATAGTATGGGAATCCGTAATTTCCTTGAGGGCGATTTCTTTTCTTGGTATGCAGACTCCAGTCAATTCTCTGAGGAGTTTTGGAGTAATGTGAAAGAAATAATCCAAAAGTTGGATGACTATTCATCTTTTTCGTTCAATGTAAAATACAACCCTGAAGATATTTTCAAGGATTTGTACATGAGCATTATACCTCAATCCATTAGGCACTCTATGGGAGAGTATTTTACGCCAGAATGGTTAGCTGACAGCGTCATAACTGAAGCCCTTGCTTCCATTGATAATCCCAAATGGAGAGCAATAGATCCTTGCTGTGGTTCTGGTATTTTTATCATAGCACTGATTAAGAAAGTAGTAGGTGATGTTAATCTGAATGAACTATCCGAAGAAGAAAGGAAACAACTCCTTCAAGAAGTGTTAAATAGAGTACATGGCATTGATATTAATCCCTTGTCTGTATTGTCTGCAAGAGTTAGTTACTATGTAGCAATACATCAATTGGGTGATATTAAGGATATTGAGATTCCTATATTCTTAGGAGACTCTGCAATTGTTCCAGTACTTAGAGATGTAGATGGAATTTTATGTTATGCATACTCTATCAATAATAATAAGTATGGGGCTTTGGATGTACTTTTACCAAAAAGTTTTGTCGATAGACCTGATTTTGGCAAAACAATGAGTAGTCTCCAAGCACTCATCAAAGCTGAAAATCCAGTTGTATTGCGTAATAAAATTCTTGAATTCTTTACAGAAGAAGAAAAGAATAATGCTACAATCATGAATTCTATTAAGAAACTTTCAGAAGACCTTGTGTGTCTTCATGTTAACAAATGGGATGGAATATGGATTAGAATTACAACAAACTTCATGATGATAGCACGCTTGCAAGAACATGATTTGATTGTTGGTAATCCGCCATGGGTGAAATGGGAGCACCTTCCTGCTGCCTATACTAGAAAGATTAAGGAGTTTTGCGACATCAGACATATCTTCTGTAATGATGGCATGTACGGTGGTGCGCAACTCAATATTTGTGCCTTAATCTCCAATGTCTCTGCGACAAATTGGTTGAAAACAAACGGAGTCTTGGCATTCTTAATGCCTGATAGCCTGATGTCTCAAAATTCATACGAAGAGTTCAGAAACTTCTATACGAACTATGAAAAGAACGAACGGCTATATCTTCAAAAGTTAGATAAATGGTGTGCACCATTACGTCCATTCAAGGTTGGCACGAAGTCTGTCACTCAAGACTTTAATACATACTATTACTCCAATCCTTATGTGGATTATAAACACGGAGTTAGAGTACGAGCAATTTCTAAGAAAGCAGGAATTAACGATTTAACAATAAATAAATGTCAGACTTTCGAGGATGCTAAACAATACTTGCAGATAACAGAACAATCTGCGAAACAAATGGCACCTAACTCTACTCAGTTTACATATGTGTCAGGTCATTTTGATTTCTCCTCTATAATAGGTGAAACATCTTATTTATATAGAACAGGAGTAGAATCAACTCCGTTTGAGATATTCAAGATGTTGGGAGAAGGAATTTCGAACACCCCAAATCACTTTAGATTTAAGAACAAAGTTCTTAAAACCTCTAAATACAAAGTGGATGATATTCCATTGGATGGTTGGGATTTCCCCGTAGAATTACTATATCCAATGGTTGAAGGGCCTGCAATTAAGCCATTTACATTTGATTGGGGAAATAATTTTCATTTGATTCCTTATGACAGAAATAATACAGCAAAACCTATATCATTAGAGGAATTGGCTAGTAGCAACGAAGAAGTTGCACTATATTTCTGTAATCATAGAAAATTGTTAGACCAACAGTCAGACAAGAGTAAAACCATGCACCAAGGTGAAGAATTCTACGCTCTATCAAAAATTGGTCCTTATACTTTTGCTCCATACATTGTTGCAGCAAGGGATAATTCAAACTTCTGTTCAAGTGTTATCACCCCTGTAATGACACCATGGGGAGAAGTTAAGCATGCAATCTGTGTAAAACACACAATAATTATCAGTCAAGATGTTGACAAGAATTTTATCACAGAAGACGAATCTCATTATATCAACGCAATCTTGAATAGTAGTATTGTTCATGCTTATATTCATGCTACGTTTAAGACAAATGGATTTAGTCTAAAAAAATCAAATCTTTGTATCCCCAAATTTGATGCAACTAACGAACTTCATATACAACTTGTGGATATGTCGAAAATTGCATCAAAACCTGAAAATGAAGAAAAGAGGGCATCTATTTCAGATCAAGCTTCGGCTATTTATGTAAAAGTGTGCAAAGAATTTAAGAATAAGAAGCCTGTTAAAGTGCATAAGCTTAAACTTGAAAAAGAATCGTTAGCTCTTGTTGCAGAACCAAATGAATTTGAGTATTATAGTTGGTCTAACTTTGACAAGAGAATTGTCAATATTGTAGGTGGCGACAAAACAATTCTTGTTGGATGTTATAGAAATAAGAAGCATTTGGATTGGATTCTTGATAACAATATATATAATATTCGATTAGGCAATAGACAAGGTTCCGTGGACGAAGATTTACCTTGTCTTAATAACGTATCCTTATTGGTATTATATAACAGTACTAATGTGTCAAATCTATCAGTATATAGGATTAAGTCTCATAAAGTAATGTCTGGTGATGAACTTAAACGACTCAATTACCCGAAGAAGTGTACAGGAAAACAATATATGACATTTGAAATAGACCCTATAGATGATTTTGCAGAAGATCTTAAGCGAAATCATCTAATAGAGAACTTGATAGTAAATATTCCAGACTATGTAAAAGGCACTCCTGTTTTCTTAGAACCATAAGGAATCAGCATTACATTTACTTAGCATTTTATTGAAAATGTATCAAATTTTGGGTACTGCTTCACAGACAGAAAGTTAGCCCAACTTCCCTGACTCTCACAAAAACAAAAAGAGCGCACCCTTACGGATACGCTCTTTTTTATAAAGCTAAATATTATCAGTCTTTAATCTTAGCGCAAAGGAACTCACGGTTCAAGCGCGCGATGTTGCTGATAGAGACGTTCTTTGGACATTCAGCTTCGCAAGCGCCTGTGTTAGTACAGTTACCGAAACCAAGTTCATCCATCTTAGCAACCATTGCCTTAGCGCGGCGAGCTGCCTCAACCTTACCCTGCGGCAAAAGAGCCAACTGAGACACCTTAGCCGACACGAACAACATAGCCGAACCGTTCTTGCAAGCAGCCACGCAAGCGCCGCAACCGATACAAGAAGCAGAGTCCATAGCCTCGTCAGCGTCAACCTTAGAGATTGGAATTGCGTTAGCGTCTGGCACGCCACCTGTGTTCACAGAAACGTAACCGCCAGCCTGGATAATCTTGTCGTAAGCAGAACGGTCCACCATCAAGTCGCGGATTACAGGGAATCCAGCCGAACGCCAAGGTTCGATAGTGATAGTTTCGCCATCCTTGAACTTACGCATGTGCAACTGGCAAGTAGTCACATCTTCGTCTGGCCCGTGCGGGTGACCGTTGATGTACAAAGAGCACATACCGCAGATACCTTCACGGCAGTCGTGGTCGAACACAACAGGCTCCTTGCCTTCAGCAACAAGCTGTTCGTTCAGCATATCCATCATTTCCAAGAACGAGCTGTCTGTAGAGACGTTCTTCAATTCATAATTTTCAAAAGCACCTTTTTCTTTCGGGCCTCTCTGACGCCAAACCTTCAGCGTGATATTTATTGAATTTTCCATTTTGTCTAAATGTTACAATTAGAGGAAAAAGCTCCTCCGACTCTTGATTTAAATCCCAAACAATTACGACTTGTAATTACGCTGCTGACGCTGAACGAACTCGTAAGTCAAATCTTCCTTCAACAATTCAGGGTCTTTGTCTTCGCCCTGATAGTGCCAGCAAGCCACGTAAGAGTACTGGTCGTCCTGACGGAGAGCTTCACCCTCTTCAGTCTGGAACTCTTCACGGAAGTGACCACCGCAAGACTCGTTACGGTTGTAAGCGTCGATCGCCATCAAGTAACCAATTTCAAGGAAGTCAGCAAGACGAAGAGCCTTTTCAAGCTCAGTGTTCAAATCGTCTGCGTTACCTGGGATAAATACATTTGACCAGAACTCCTTCTTAAGCGCCTTAATCTTAGCCATTGCAGTTTCCAAAGACTCCTTAGTACGAGCCATACCAACGAAATCCCACATGATGTGACCAAGTTCCTTGTGAAGAGAGTCAACAGAACGTTTACCCTTGATGTTCATCAACTTGTTAATCTTGTCGTTAACAGCCTTTTCAGCCTCTGCAAATTCAGGAAGGTCAGTGCTCATGCGCGGAACCTGAATCTGGTCAGACAAGTAGTTCTGTATTGTGTAAGGCAACACGAAATAACCGTCAGCAAGACCCTGCATCAAAGCAGAAGCACCCAAACGGTTAGCGCCGTGGTCAGAGAAGTTAGCCTCACCGATAGCGAACAGACCTTTGATAGAAGTCTGCAATTCGTAGTCAACCCAGATACCACCCATAGTGTAGTGGATAGCAGGATAAATCATCATCGGAGTTTCGTACGGATTCTGGTCTGTAATCTTTTCGTACATCTGGAACAAGTTACCGTAACGAGCGGCAACAACATCCTTTCCAAGACGGTCGATAGCATACTTGAAGTCCAAGAAAACAGCCAAGCCTGTGTTGTTCACACCGAATCCGGCGTCGCAACGTTCCTTAGCAGCACGAGACGCAACGTCACGAGGCACAAGGTTACCGAACGCAGGATAACGACGTTCCAAATAGAAGTCGCGGTCTTCGTCAGGAATATCAGTAGGTTTCTTCAAACCTTTACGCAAAGCTTCAGCATCTTCCTTCTTCTTAGGAACCCAGATACGTCCGTCGTTACGAAGAGACTCAGACATCAAAGTAAGTTTAGACTGAATATCACCGTGAACAGGGATACAAGTTGGGTGAATCTGAGCGAAGCAAGGGTTTGCGAAGTAAGCTCCCTTCTTGTAGATCTGAACAGCAGCAGAACCGTTAGAACCCATTGCGTTAGTAGAAAGGAAGTAAGTGTTACCGTAACCGCCTGTACCAAGCACAACAGCGTGACCGAAGAAACGTTCGATCTTACCAGTAACCAAGTTACGAGCGATGATACCGCGAGCGCGGCCGTCAATGATAACCACGTCGAGCATTTCGTAACGAGTGTACAATTTCACAGTTCCCTTGTTCACCTGACGGCTCAAAGCCGAGTAAGCGCCAAGAAGGAGCTGCTGACCAGTCTGTCCTTTAGCGTAGAAAGTACGAGAAACCTGCGCTCCACCGAAAGAACGGTTGTCAAGAAGACCTCCGTATTCGCGAGCGAAAGGCACACCCTGAGCCACGCACTGGTCGATGATATTGTTAGAAACTTCCGCCAAACGGTGAACGTTAGCTTCACGAGCGCGGTAGTCTCCACCCTTTATAGTGTCATAGAACAAACGGTAAACAGAGTCGCCGTCATTCTGATAATTTTTAGCTGCGTTGATACCACCCTGAGCCGCGATAGAGTGCGCGCGGCGAGGCGAGTCCTGAATACAAAAGTTCAGAACGTTGAAACCAAGTTCGCCAAGAGATGCGGCAGCAGAAGCTCCGGCAAGACCTGTACCTACAACAATAACATCAAGACGACGCTTGTTTGCAGGGTTCACAAGTTTCTGATGAGACTTGTAGTAGCTCCACTTTTCAGCCAAAGGCCCCTGTGGAATTTTTGAATCTATAGTAGCCATATATATTATTTTTCAATTTCTGTTAAACAATTTTTTCGTCAACACCCTGTATTAAGCGCAAAGGCCAAGGCTATTGATGTAAGCAGCAATAACTACAACTGCAAATCCAAGGCATATAACTGTAGCGAATATCTTAGAGATGCATTTCAAACGTTCGAACCAAATCTTGTTGTTCCAACCGATAGTGTGCAAAGCGCTCCAGAAACCGTGAGTAAGGTGGAACCAAATTGCAGCGAACCAGATCAAGTAAATGATGCACACAACAGGCTGAGCGAAGTAGTACTGAATGAAAGCGGCTCCAGCTGTTGGAGAAACGATCTGGTCTCCAAGCTCAACGTCATGACATCCAATGATTTCAGCGAACTGCATTTTGTACCAGAACATTGCCATGTGAAGCAAAAGTCCCAAAAGCACAATCGAGCCAAGCACGCCCATGTTACGAGACGCGAAACTAACTTCTTTAGGAGCGTTAGTGTATGCGTAACCCTGTTCACCGCGAGCCTTCTGGTTCTTGAGAGTCAAGATAGTTGCGTAAACAACGTGAACGATAAAACCTCCGGCAAGAACAGCAGTTCCGGCAAGAGCATACCAGTTCGCACCCAAAGCGCCGCAAATCATGTCATAAGCCTCTGCTGAGAAAACAGCCACAAGGTTCATCGACATGTGAAACAACAAAAATAGAATAAGGAAAAGCCCTGATATACTCATTATCAGTTTTCTTCCAATCGAAGAGTTAATTAACCACATAAGATTAAAATGTTTTAGTGAATATTTAATTATTTATATTTTACAAAAAATCCTCACAAATATAGATTAAAGGGCGAACATTTCAAAGAAATTTTGAAAAAATCAGCCTTGCTTCAACTACGAAAAAAGCATTTTGTCCTCTAACTCCTTAAAATCTCGTCACTTCCGCAACAAAGACACAAGGAGGCGAGTTCGGGAAATATCCGAATCCGCCCTAAATCTGTTTCAGCATAACCAATTACAAGAACCCTGGCGAAGCAAACATCTTGACTTCGTTTTCCGAAATCACCTGCGAACCCAGAATGATAAGCCTTTCCACCACATTGCGCAGCTCACGTATGTTCCCTGTCCAGCTATGATTCTGCAATTCTGCAATCGCTTTGCTGTCAAAAGACTTTGTCGGAACTCCTTGTTCCTGACAAATCTGCTCGCAGAAATAGTTCACCAGCAATGGAATATCCTCCTTCCTTTCGCGCAACGGCGGTATATGGATAGGAATCACGCTGAGACGGTGGAACAAGTCTTCGCGGAAGTTACCGTTTTCGATTTCCTTCTTCAAGTCCTTGTTTGTTGCGGCAAAGACACGCACATTCACCTTTATGCTTTTGTCGCTGCCCACTCGCGTAAGTTCGTTTTCCTGCAAAACGCGCAGCACCTTGGTCTGCGCAGACATGCTCATGTCTCCGATTTCGTCAAGGAATATTGTGCCGCCGTCGGCCTGTTCAAACTTTCCGATTCTCTGCTTGATTGCAGATGTGAACGAGCCCTTTTCATGCCCAAACAGCTCGCTCTCAATCAGTTCCGACGGGATAGCGGCGCAGTTCACCTCCACAAACGGCGCAGACGCCCTGTTGCTCAGTTCGTACAGCTGACGGGCAACCACCTCTTTCCCGGTACCGTTTTCGCCAGTAATGAGGACGCGCGCGTCGGTTGGAGCCACACGCTCTATAATCTCGCGCAAGTGTTTGACAGGAGCAGACTCTCCCACCATCTGGTACTTGCTCTCAATCTTCTTCTTCAGGACCTTTGTCTCTGCAACAAGGTTCGTGCGTTCAAGACCGTTACGCACGCACACAAGCAGCCTGTTCAGGTCTATCGGCTTTTCAATAAAGTCAAACGCCCCTTTTTTGATGCACTCCACCGCTGTGTCTATATTTCCGTGACCAGAAATCATCACAACCGGCAGGTCCTTCTCAATCTCCTGCAGTTTCTCAAGCACTTCAATTCCGTCCATCTGAGGCATCTTGATGTCACACAAAGTCAAGTCGAACTTCTCTCCCTTTATAATCTCAAGAGCCTTGATTCCGTCTTCTGCAATTGTAACCTCATACCCCTCAAACTCAAGAATATCTTTCAGAGTATTCCTGATACTGCGCTCATCATCTATAACTAATATCTTCTTCGCCATATTAAAATCTATTTATCTCAACAATAACATTCCGCAAATCAATTCTTTATCAAAGAAGATAGCGGATATTTCGGATTCTCTATCGTGTTCAGCATCGCCTTGACAGAGCCGACCTTAATTTTCGCCTCTATGAGAAGAGGTATATGATTATCGTCGTCACTGACATACACAGCCATATCGTCCTCATTCTCAAACAAGTCGCCCGTGATAAGTGTCGGCATAAACTTCAGAGCCTTATATTTCTTTCCATTTCTGAGCTTTATGTTCTCCTTGCCTTTGTATTTAAGCCCAAGTTCATAAGTCTCATTGTCAAAAACCATAGAGAACGGCACAACCTGGTCTTTCTTCAGACCTTTGACATTTATGTTTCTTATCTTATAGCAGCTTGCTATCAAGTCCGACGTGTGCTTAGACACCTGAAGCGTGTCAACCATGTGCTTCGATCGCTTTTTCCTGTCGATGGCCACGCTCAGGCTGTCATTCTCCTGAAGTCGGTAAACATACCTGATCTGGGCGGTGTACGAGTCTTCGTGCTTCGACTCTCTATAATAAAGAGGCACCATAGACAGCGGGTCTATGTAAGACTCAAAAGTGTCTCTGATGGTGTACATTTTGTCGAACGTATTCGTAGTGTATCCTGCCACCATAAGAGAAAAGACGTCCTTCTCCATATACTTTTTCTTGCTGACTTTAAAATCCACATCGCCCGCATGAATCCATATGAATCCCCAATTATAGTAAAGATTGAACTTTGCCTGTTCACCCTCCTTGAATACAATCTCGTCAAGAAAAATATCCTCGGCCCTTTCTGCCGCGCAAAGCGGAGCCATCATGACAAGAGACGCTATAAATAAAAAAAACTTCTTTCCCATAACCTACAAATTTAAATGTTATATCGGACAGCCTCCCTGACCCGTATTCAGGCAACCCTCAAATTAGCCTCAAAGTACCTCGCCTTGCGAAGCCGCCTTTATCAAAATATAACAAATAGAATGCCAAAAGACCCTTAGTCATGAATTTTCTTGAAGATCCTTTCTGTGCGAACGCTAGAGAATCCGGACTTGTCCTTGTCTATCGACATCCATACAAATATAGGTTTGCCCACGATATGGTCCTCAGGCACAAAGCCCCAGTACCTTGAGTCCGACGAGTTATGTCGGTTATCGCCCATCATCCAGTAATAGTCCATTTTGAACGTGTAAGAGCTGGCAGGCGCTCCGTTAATGAAGATCTGTCTGTCCTTCACCTCAAGAGTGTTAAGTTCGTAATTTCTGATAATCTGCTCATAAATCGCAATGTTATTCAGATCAAGGTCCACCGTCTCGCCCTTCTTAGGCATCCATATAGGCCCAAAATTGTCCCTTGTCCAACCGTTGTCCAGTTTGTAAGGGAAGACCTTGCCCAAGTCAAGAGTTGAGTCAGACTCGATCATCACGCTAACGAGACCTCTGTCCATCGCCTTCAGCTTAGCCAGCGCGCTCTTTGTCATAGGGAAATGATAAACAAAATTGAAATGACCAGCCGGAGTCCTCCTGTAGCCCAGATTCATAAGCAGCGAGTCCGCGCTGGAGTTACCCTGACTTATAAGCATACGGTCGTCCTTGCTTATTCCGAGAGTGCTAAACATCTTTTCATCATAGAACGACGTGGTCTCCACGAAATAGTTGAACTGCAGCCCTTCCGGGTCATTCTGCTTGACACCGTTCAGATAAAGCGCTCCATCTTTCAGTTCCAGAACATCGCCAGGCAAAGCCACCGCGCGCTTCACATAATTTTCGCGACGGTCCACCGGGCGTGTGATAATCTTGCCGAACACATGCGGGTTGTTCCACACATGGTCACGTCCGAAACGCTCGACAAGCGAATAATAGTCCACATTCTGCATCTTCTCCGCCACCGTGTCTCCAGCCGGGAAGTTAAACACCACAATATCATTATGTTTCACATTTCCGAAGCCCTTCAGACGATTATACTCCCACTGCGGCTTTTCGATGTACGACTTGCACTCAAGAACCGGCAACGTGTGCTGAGCGAGCGGGAAAGAGAGCGGCGTCATCGGCGAGCGAGGGCCGTAGCTAAGCTTGCTGACGAAAAGGTAGTCGCCAACCAGCAAAGACTTCTCTAACGAAGATGTCGGAATCTGGTAATTCTGAAAGAAATAGATATTGATAAAATAGACAGCAAACAGCGCGAACACAATAGCGTCCGTCCATTCCGCAATCGTTTTCACACAAGTGTAGCTTGCACGTCCGAGCATCCTCTTCAAGCCGCTTTCAGAATCTCTCCACGCGTTCCACGGCATATACAGCCTCAGCGTGTCCCACTTCAGCACCTTGCGCCACTGCACATATTCAAACAGATACATCTCCGCAAATACCGGAATCAGCAGCAGAACCCAAAGGTTGCCAGACCATAAAACGAATAACAGACACAACAGAGCCAAGACGAAGAAATTCACCTTCTTCTTAAAGCTTGCCTCTTTGAAACGCTGCGCCAAACCTCTTTTACCTTCACTTGTCATATTATATCAATTAGAGGCAGAGCAGCAGCCCCGCCTTTATGAATCATTAGTTTTGTCAAAATTTAAGCATATCGCACATGCCCAGCAGCCCCTTCTTTCCAGCAGTGAACTCAGCTGCGACCACAGCCCCAAGCGCGAAACCGGCACGGCTCTTCGCATCATGCGTAATAGTTATAGAATCTACCGGCGAATCGTACGTAATCGTATGAATGCCAGGAACTTCACCTTCGCGAATAGACTTAATGGCCAAGTCGGACGCGCTATTTTCGGCCTCTTTTGTCCAAGCCTGCTTACGGTCCAAATTCTTCAGAATATCTTCAGCAAGAGTTATGGCTGTTCCGCTCGGAGCATCCAGCTTATGTATATGGTGCACCTCCTCCATCTCCACGTTATATTCCGGGAAGCCGTTCATTATCTTTGCAAGATACCTGTTCACCGCCGCAAAAATGTTCACGCCAAGGCTGAAGTTTGACGCCCAGAACAGAGTGTTGCCGTTTGCCTCCAGCTCTTCCTTGACATCGTTCAGGTTCCAGCCAGTTGTGCCAACAACCACCGGCACACGTGCCGCGAAGCACTTGCGCACATTGCCCAACGCAACATCCGGACGAGTGAACTCAATCGCCACATCAGCGCTCTTGAACGCCTCCGACTCAAAATCCTGCAAATTATCAATGTCTATTATAGACACTATCTCGTGACCTCTATCTTTTGCAATCTGCTCGATGGTCTTCCCCATCTTGCCGTATCCTATCAACGCTATTTTCATCTTTATATGTACTTTTTGTTTCAAGTTACAAATATAGACATTTACAAAAAAACTTCAACCTTGATTGCGTATATTTTTTTCAAAATTCGAAAAATACTCTTTCGGAATAATTCTCCAAATAACTTTTCCTTTGGCAAAGTCAACTTCTCCATATTATATTAAGGTAAAACACACTGAACACAACCTGTGCAAAAACGCAAAAATACATGTCTGCCCCCGATTTGTTCGGCCAACACTGCAAAAAATCTCTTAATTATTGTTAAATTTCAACTCCAGTATCATTTTTTATTTCTATAATCTAAGATATTTATGTATTTTTGTGAGATTTTAGCGAGAATGGCAAAATAAGTGAAATTTTTTCTCGTTCTCAATAAAGTACTTTTTATAATTAACATAATGCGAAATTTAAAGTTTAAACATTATATTGCACTTTTGGTTACGTTGCTCGCCTGCCAAATTTCTAGCGCGCAATATATAGGCGAATTTGGAGTGCTTGGCGGAGTCTCTTACTATAATGGAGACGCAAACTCTGTAAAGCCTTTTGTCGAAAATCACCCGGCCGTGGGCGCGCTGCTGCGAATAAAGATGAACGACCGCTTCATGGTGAAGTTTGACTTTGCCCATGCGGCTGTGTCCGGAGACACCAGAAACTTTCCGGAAAACAAGCTGCCCGGCAATGTGGACGCAAAATTTGAAAGGAGCTTTTTTGAGCTAGGAGCACAGGTCGAACTCAATTTCTTCAAATACGGTTTGTCTTCGTGGGACAAGGAGGTTTATTACCACACAGCCTATGTGCTGCTCGGACCGAGCCTTGCCATGTATCAGGACTGGAACGGGAACGAGTTTTCGCCAAGCCTGACTTTCGGTGTGGGCTATAAGTACAAACTCACAAAGCGTCTTAACATAGGTGTGGAATGGTCTATGAGAAAGCTTTTCCGCGACGACTTCGACGTGACGGACGTGTATAACGAGATTCTGGAAAATCCGTACGGCACCGGACAGTCTTCTTTCAAAAACAACGACTGGTATTCTTTCGCCTTCGCATTCTTAACGTTTGACATCTTCAGAGAGCGAGGCAAATGCATGGAGAACAGATAATTTTTTGAACATGATTAAAGATAAGATAAATAAGGAGCTCTTGCCTCGCCATATCGCTGTTATCATGGACGGCAACGGACGATGGGCAAAAAAACAGGGCAAAAACAGAATTTACGGGCATCAGAACGGAGTGGACTCTGTGGACAGAATCACGGAGGCGGCTGCGGAACTGGGCATTGAGTACCTTACTCTCTACGCCTTCTCTACAGAGAACTGGAACCGCCCGCAAGACGAGGTGAACGCGCTGATGGACCTCTTCGTGGAGGCTATAAACGCCAATATGGAGAAACTCCTCGCCAACAACGTGCGCCTGTGCGTAATCGGCGACCACGACCGCTTGCCGGAAAAGACCCGCACTAACATGCAGGAGGCTATCAACAAGACCAACGGCTCTACAGGCATGACCCTTGTGCTTGCTATAAGCTACTCCAGCAGATGGGAGATTCTGGAGGCTGCGAAAAAAATTGCGGCCGACTATAAAAACGGCTCTGTTGACCTCGACGGCATCAACGAGGAGTATTTCGCGTCAAAGCTTGCGACTGGCGGAATGCCGGACCCTGATTTACTCATTCGCACAAGCGGCGAACTGCGCATCAGCAACTTCCTGATGTGGCAGCTGTCTTATTCCGAACTTTATTTTACTGATGTCTGTTGGCCCGAATTTAAGGAACAGCAATTCTACGAAGCTATTCTCGACTACCAAAGTCGCGAACGCCGTTTCGGGAAAACAAGCGAACAGATTTCTAAATAATTATTTTGTTTTAATTTAATATGAAGCGTTTTTTAAGCTTTCTGATTTTTAACGTTTTTTTAAGCTTTGCGTCGGCTCAGTCGGCCGATTCGCTCAGCGTTTCTGCACCTAAGGATTCTGCTGCAACGGACTCAGCTTTGACCGCAGTCAAACTAGACGCTCCTACGGCAGACTCTGTCGGCTCCGACTCTGCCAAAACGAACTTGAACGCAGCTCCCGAAAAAGAAGAGCCTGCGGTTATTCAGTACACGCAGACTCCACGAGAATACACAATACAAGATATTGAAATTACCGGGGCAGACTCGTACGACAAAGACGTGATCCGCAACTACTCCGGCCTGCATAAAGGGCAACGAATAAAAGTGCCGGGGAGCGAAATATCAGCTGCCATCAAACGCTTCTGGAAGCAGGGGCTTTTCGGCGACGTGAAAATCTTTGCCAAAAAGATTGAAGGCGACAAAATTTGGCTTGAAATCGCCATGAAACAGCGTCCGCGCGCCTCTGAAATCAACATATACGGCATGAAGAAAAAAGAGCAGGAGGATGTGCTGAGCGGCATAGGAATCGTGAAGGGCAGCCAAATCTCGCCAAATATCCTGAACAGAGCCAAACGCCTGCTTAAAAAGAAACTGGAAGAGAAAGGTTTTGAGAAGGCGGAGGTCTCCATCTCCACAAAAGACGACCCTGCATCGCCAGGCTACGTGATTGTGGACATCAACGTGGATAAAAAAGAGAAGATAAAAGTTCACCGTATCTATATCTCTGGAAACGAAGGTGTTAAAGAGTCAAAACTTAAACGTGCGATGAAGGAGACCAAAGAGAAAAAGCTTGTGAATCTCTTCAAGTCTAAAAAATTCATCAGAGAGAAATATAACAGCGACAAAGACCTGCTCATAGATAAGTATAACGAGTTCGGATACCGCGACGCGGAACTTGTCTCAGACAGCGTTGTGCCATACAAAGACAACAAGGTTGACATATACCTCAAAGTGCAGGAAGGTAAGAAATATTACTTCAGAAATATCACGTGGGTCGGCAACACGGTTTACCCGTCGCCAGTCCTAAGCGCCGCCCTCGGCATCAAAAAGGGCGATGTCTATAATCAGAAACTTTTGCAGGAAAAGCTTCTGATGGACGAAGACGCCGTGTCCAGCTTGTACCTCGACAACGGCTACCTCTTCTTTAACGTTGACCCTGTAGAAGTTAATATAGAGGGAGACTCTATTGATATGGAGATGCGCATATACGAAGGGCGCCAGGCTGTTATTAACGAAGTGATAATCAACGGGAACACCGCTGTGTATGAACACGTTATCCGTCGTGAGCTAAGAACTAAGCCCGGACAGCTTTTCAGCAGGTCTGACTTGCAGCGTTCGGCCAGAGAGCTTGCCCAGACTGGTCACTTCGACCCCGAAAAGATGGATATACAGCCAAAACCGAATCCGGAAGATGGAACTGTGGATATTGTGTACAACCTTGAGCAAAAGAGAAACGACCAGGTTGAACTGTCTTTCGGATGGGGGCAAACAGGTGTTATCGGGTCGCTCGGACTAAAGTTCACCAACTTCTCCATACAGAATATCTTTAACGGCGAATCTTACCGCCCGCTGCCTCAGGGCGACGGACAGCAGCTTTCTTTGTCTTTCCAGACAAACGCAAGTTATTATACAGCGGCAAGCCTGTCGTTCATGGAGCCTTGGCTCGGCGGAAAACGTCCGACCTCTTTCTCCACATCTGTCTATTGGTCTAAGCAGACTGGCGTGAACAGCAGCTATTATGACAATTCGTATTACAACAACTACTACAACAATTCGTATTACGCATACGAGGCAGACCCGGACGAGTACATCGTGACTGTCGGAGCGGCTGTCGGGGTAGGTACGAGACTCTCTTGGCCGGACGACTACTTCTCTATATACGCAGAATTAGCGTACCGCCACTACTCGCTTAACAACTGGTCTTATTTCGAACTTCAGACCGGAGACGCAAACAACCTCAGCGCGGCTGTGACGTTCAGCAGAAACTCGCTCGACAACCCTTACTACACACGCAGAGGCTCCGCGTTCTCGCTGATGCTGCAGGCCACTCCGCCTTACTCTAAGTTCACAGACAACAGCAAGACTGACGAGCTGGTGGCTAAATACAAGAACGGCACAATCTCTAACGACGAGTACAAGACAATGCAGCAAGACCTGTTCAGATGGGTTGAATATTACAAGACCGAATTCAAGGCGAAGATGTTCACTCCGCTATCTTCAAATCAGAAGCTCGTGCTTATGACTCGTGCGGAGTACGGATTCCTCGGATACTATAATGAGAACCGACGCTCTCCGTTCGAAAGATACTATGTCGGCGGTGACGGAATGTCCGGGTACAGCAGCACATACGCGTCAACAACAGTCTCTTTGCGCGGATACGAAAACGGCTCGCTGACTCCTCGCGACCCAATCTCAGGCAGACAGGCAGGTAACATATACACAAAGCTCTCTATGGAGCTTAGGTATCCGGTTATGCTGCAGCCAACTTCCACCATATATCTGCTCGCTTTTGCAGACGCAGGTAACTCATGGAACGAATTTAACGAGTTCAATCCTTTCGACCTGAAACGCTCTGTCGGTGGCGGTATCCGTATCTTCTTGCCGATGATCGGACTCATCGGAGTTGACTACGGTTACGGATTTGACCGTGATGTGGACAACAAGAAAGGCGGCGGAAACCTGCACCTGATTATCGGGCAGGAGTTCTAATCTGCTGAATATGACCACAATAAGCACTTTTTGCGCTTTTTGGAAGATTTTTTAGCATCTTTTTTACAAAAAAAAGGAAGTTTGGTCTTATTTTTGTTGTATTCAAATCAGAGGGAAACCTCAAGTTTTTGTAATTATTTTTTAATTAAGATACAGTTATGAAGAAGATTTTATTTATTGCGTTGACAATGATACTGAGCGTCGGCGCGGCTTCTGCACAAAAGTTTGCAGTTGTCGATATGGATTATATCTTGAAGAATATTCCTAACTACGAGTCTGCTAACGAGCAGCTGAAGCAAATCTCTCAGAAATGGCAGAAAGAGGTCGAAGCCAAAAACGAGGAAGCTAAGGTCCTTTATAAAAACTATCAGACAGAACTTGTCTTTTTGTCAGACGAGATGAAGGTGAAGAAGGAGAACGAAATTGTCGCTAAAGAGAAAGAGGCTAACGAACTTAAGCGCAAATATTTCGGTCCGCAAGGCGAACTCATCAAAAAGAGAGAAAGCTTGATGAAACCTATTCAGGACGAGATTTACGTCGCTATCAAAGACGTGTCTGAATCAAAAGGATACCAGCTTATCCTTGACAAGGCGTCTGCAGTGAACATTATCTATTACTCATCTAAAATAGATATAAGCGACGAGGTTTTGACTAAATTAGGTTACAGCAAATAATCATAAAACGAATATAACTAAAATAAAAATTTATAATTATGTTTAAGAAAATTGCTATTGCAGTTTTGTGCGCGATGCCTTTTGTGGCTTCTGCGCAGAACACACAGATTAAATTGGGACACATGGATGTCCAGGCTTTGTTTATGTCGCTTCCGGAAACAGCGGAAATTGAAACATCTCTCAAGGCTCTCGGAGCACAGTTAGAAGGTGAAGTTAAGAGAATGGAAGAAGAGTACACTCGTAAACTTACAGAATTCAAACAGGGAGAGGCTACATGGGACGAAACAATCAAGAAGAACCGCATGGAGGAACTTCAGACGCTTCAGGTGAAGATGCAGAACTACTATCAGACTGCTCAGCTTCAGCTTCAGCAGAAACAGGAGGAACTTCAGGCCCCTATCAGAGAGAAGATAAAGAAAGCTATCAGCGACGTGTGCGTTGAAAACGGATTCCTTTATGTGTTCGACACAAACACTATGCTTTACAAGTCAGACTCGGCTATCGACATCACAGCTCTTGTAAAGAAAAAAATGGGTGTTAAATAATCTTTTTATTCCATAACCATTTGAGGCGCCTCATGCACGGGGCGCCTTTTTTGCACCACACCCTTATCTGCTCTTCAAAACATGCTCTCCAACATCTATCGCAAAGAAACAGACACAAATTCGTCAAAATATTTTCTTTTGAAAAACTAATTTATTAAATTTGGGAAATGTCAGTTATCACACTTAAAATCTAATATTATGGCGTTAATCTCTTTTACTCTTAAATGCGACACCGTTCCGGGCGAGAACCTCTTCGTCATAGGCAATATTCCGTCTCTCGGAAGCACATGCGAAAATGCCACTCCTCTGAAATATGAGAACGGCGGATGGACATTCTCTGTGAACACATCAGAACGCGAATTTCGCTACTCTTACATAATAAAAAGCGGAGACTCCGTCATAAGCAAAGAGCCAGACCTGAGGCGCGCCTTCTATCTGCCAGGACTAAAATACAAAAACATTCATGTGCACGACAGATTCGACCCGGCTCCGTTGCCGTCTCGCTCAATGATGTCCAAGCCTTTCTCTGAAAGCATAATGAACCACCCGCAGTCAGAAATATGTCTGGACAAGATAAAAGTGCCTATCATCTTCAACGTGTTCGCCCCTAACATACCGGCTGAGCAGAAACTTGTAATCAGCGGTAACGACGGACTGCTTGGCAGATGGACTGACGAAAATATGGTGAATATGCAGTGCTGGAAATTTGGCGAGTTCAGCACCGTATTTGACGCAAACAAAATGTTCTTCCCTCTAGAATATAAATATGTGCTTATTGACGAGAAGAGCAACGAAATATCTTTCTGGGAAAAAGGGAACAACAGATGCGTAATCGCGCCGCAAAACAGCAAGTCTGCAGACTTTATCATAGTGAACGACGGAACTCCGGACTTCTCTATACCGGACTTCAAGGGCGCGGGTGTCTCTGTTCCGGTATTCTCGCTGCGCTCGGAAAGAGGCTTTGGCGTGGGCGAGTTCGAAGACATAAAACTGCTCGTGGACTGGGCTGTGATGAGCGGACAAAAAATTATTCAGACACTACCTATAAACGACACTACGAACTTCAAGTCTTGGAAAGACTCTTATCCATACAGCGGCATCTCGGTGTTCGCGCTGCATCCAATGTATCTGGACTTGGAACAGATAGGAGAGATACCAGACAAAAAGAAGTTCTGCGCATTAAGGAAAGAGCTGAACGCACAAAAATTTGTCGATTACGAAGCTGTGAACAATCACAAGTGGGAGATAATACGAAGCATATTTGCCAAGGATAAAGGGAAAACACTGAACAGCCTTGACTTCAAGACTTTCCACGATAACAATAAAGAGTGGCTCGACGCATACGCCGTTTTCTCTTATTTAAGAGATAAGTTCGGCACGGCCAATTTCGACGACTGGGGCGACGACGCTAAATATAGCGAAAAAAGAGTGGCTGAATATTGCAACCCTAAGAATCCTGAGTATCAGAAAGTTGCCATTTATCAATTTGTGCAGTACCATCTTGACAAACAGCTGAAATCGGTCTGCGAATACGCTCACGAACGAGGCGTGGCTCTCAAGGGAGACATACCTATCGGCGTGAACAGATGCAGCGTAGATGTTTGGTCCAACCCGTCACTGTTCGACTGCAACGGACAAGCGGGCGCGCCGCCTGACTACTTCTCCGCTTACGGTCAAAACTGGGGATTCCCTATTTACAATTGGGAAAAGATGGCTCAGGACGACTACTCATGGTGGACAAAACGTCTGAAAAAAATGGCGGAATATTTTGACGCCTACAGAATTGACCATATTCTGGGATTCTTTAGAATATTCAGAATACCGACCTCTTGCACTTGGGGACTGCTCGGTCAATTTGCGCCTGCGCTGCCTATGTCCGTCAAAGAGATCGAAAGCTTCGGGCTGAAATTCGATGCAAAGAAAATGACAGTTCCTCATCTGAGCGACGAGACCCTTTCTTCCATCTTCGGCGAATTTAAAGAAGAGGCTCAAAAAAAATATTTCAACAAAAAAGGCTCTCTGTACACTTTGAAAGCCGCTGTTGACACTCAACGAAAGATAGAAGAAACAATAAAGGGCGACGATGAAAAAAGCTCCTTAATAAGAAAAGGGCTAAGCACCGCCGCTTGCCAAGTTCTTTTTGTCGAAGACTATAAAGAAGATGGGAAATACCACCCTCGCATTTCTGTTCAGCAAAGTTATGCGTTCAAGAGCCTGAGCGAGGAAGACAAATGCAAGATGAACCAGATTTATGACAACTTCTTCTATCAGCGCAACGAAGAGTTCTGGCGCGAGGAGGCAATGAAAAAGCTCCCGCCTCTGGTTTCTGCCACAAACATGCTCGTATGCGGCGAAGACTTGGGCATGGTGCCAAATTGCGTGCACCCTGTCATGGAAGAGCTTGAGATATTAAGCCTTGAAATCCAAAGAATGCCTAAAGTGCAGTTTGCCGAATTTGGCAACCTTGCTGATGTGCCAAGAATGTCTGTATGCACAACATCAACCCATGACATGAGCACTACACGCGCATGGTGGGAAGAAGACGTTGAACAGACCCAAAGGTTCTTCAATAACATGCTCAACGAATACGGCGCCGCGCCTTTCTTCTGCGAACCATGGATTTGCCGTCAAATTGCAGAGCGTCATCTTGCCTCTAAAGCGCTGTGGGTTATATTGCCTTTGCAAGACTGGATGGCAATAGACGGCGACCTAAGATGGGAAGAAACCGCCAGCGAACGCATAAATGACCCAGGAAATCCGGATAATTATTGGAGATACAGAATGCATATCACGCTTGAAAAACTGATAGGCAACAACATTTTTGCAGAAAATTTGAAAAATATGATAAAATTTTTCGGCAGATAAATCTTACTTATTAAACTAATAATCAATATCTTAAAAAGATTTATCAAATAAACCGGTTATTTTATCTGAAAAATATTTGCCAAAATATTTGCAGATTTGAAAATAATGCGTACCTTTGCAACGCAATCGGGAAATAAAGCCTGATAGTTAAAAAGGAGGTGTGGTAGTTCAGCTGGTTAGAATACATGCCTGTCACGCATGGGGTCGCGGGTTCGAGTCCCGTCCATACCGCAAGAGAAGAGGAATGTCAAAGTTCCTCTTTTTTTATGCTATCAAACATAGCTTATTTTTTTGCCGCGGTTTTAAATATAATTACCTTGCGGCTGTAAAGGAACCATGGATATTGATGCTTAGGAGTTGACTTGTTAGATTTTAGGGGAGCTGTCTGCAATAAGAAGGACAGTTTTGTTGGTGCTATCTATGTATGATGTTTCGAGAAGGTAAGAGAACACTCCTATTTTTTTAGGTTGATTGAAGTTTCTTTGTTATGTTTCACTGAAAAACTATTGCTTATGCTTTTTAAAATGTGCACGTTCGCATTTGCGATTCTGGCATTTCTGTCTGCATCTCAAGAGACAGCAGCTTTCACTAAATGCCCTATCGAAGATATTTACAATGATGTTACTTCATTTTGTGTAAATGAGGATAAAAATGGCATAACATATAAAGCAGAAACAAAGGGGAAAATGGAGCCTGTGGGCTGCCTGTCTGATGCCCTATCCCCTGCGTGGTTCATAATGAAAATTGAAGAGGACGGCGACCTTGAACTTGAAATAAGCCATTCGTCAGGTCATGATGTGGACTTCGCCTGCTGGGGGCCTTTCAAAGGCAAGACTAAAATTGATGTCCTCAAGCAGATAAAAGAGAATCCGGATTTGTTGCACGACCCGGGAAACACAAAAAAATACCCGAGAGAAAACATGGTTGACTGCAGTTACGACTACTCCCAACCTGTCGAATATTGCCAAATCTCAAATGCTAAAAGAGATGAATGGTATCTTGTTGTAATAACAAATTATACCTTGATAAGCGGAGACATCAGATTCGTTAAATCGAGCGGCAGCGCAACTACAAATTGCGACATTATTGTTGACGCATCTTCTCCTTCTCCTTTTTGCGAAGGCGAAGCCATACGTTTTTTTGTAGGAACAACTCTTAAAGGGTCTAAATATCACTGGACCGGCCCTGATGGCTTCCAGTCTAACCTAAAAGAGCCGCTAATCCCAAATGCAAAATTGTCTAACGCAGGCACTTATTATTTACAAGTTGAGCATGACGGCAACACGTCACCTTTGATTGCAGTTGACGTAGAGGTGAAGCAAAAGAAGCACACGGACACGACCGTTACAATCAATCTTGGAGAATCTTTCAAATTTGGAAGCCAAAGACTATACACCCAGGGCGTTTACTTTGATACTCTTGCTGCAAGCTCAGGCTGCGACAGTACCGTAAGACTTAACCTCATTGTAAACAACGAAATAAGGGTGTCCAACACAGGACCGTACTGCGAAGGTGAGGCTGTCCGTATCACTACGGAAAACCTGCCGGAAAAAATTTCCTCGTTAGTATGGGAAGGGCCTGCCGGCTTCTCCTCTAAATCTGTAAATCCAACCGTGAATAACGCCAAGCCGCAAAATTCAGGAACTTACACCTGCTACTTGAACGTAAACAACCAAAAGGTGAAGGCTGGCGAGACCGATGTTGTTGTGCTATCATCTCCAAACATCAAGGTTCACGAAAAAATACCGGTCGATTCATTTTTCACGTTCGAAGACACCACGATAAAAACACCCGGCACTTACACTTTTAAGCTAACTGCCGAAAATGGCTGCGACAGCACGGTCTCCTTGATTCTGACTCCAGAATACCATGAGCTTATTCCGTCTATATTCTTGACTCCTAACAACGATGGCTCTAACGACACGTGGTTTATCACAAACATAGACAAAGTGCCGGCTCCTACGGTCAGCTTATACGACCGCTCCGGCAAGATTGTCAGAATTATAGAGGAATACAACAACGCTAACGGGTGGGACGGCAATGACTTTAACGGCAATCCGCTCCCGTCATCCGACTATTGGTATATAATAGACATCGAAGGGTTTGACAAAATATATACAGGGCATGTAACACTTCTGAGATAAAAAGATGCCGCAGAGATGCCGCACGCAACTTCTCTGCGGCTATAAATCAAGCCAGACCTCTCACAATGGCCTTGTCGGCTTCCGAAACCCGGAACGAGTCAGACACCTTCTGCTTCGTCATCTGCAGCGTCTCCTTATCTATACGCCTCTCCTGCAGAAACTTCAGAGTCTTCTCTCTCTGCTTCACAACACACACGGAAAACGCCCACGCCACAGCCATCTTCACATATCTGCCGTCGTGCCTGACATTGCCCAAAACGTCAAGAACACGGTCTATATAGTCACTGTCTATATAATAGTCCAGCAGAAGCACCACACCAAACCTCAGTTCAAACTCCTTGTCCGACTCCAGATACTTTTGCAAAAAATCCCACACAACAGCCTTGTTCCTCTCAACAAACTTCAATCCGGCACAAAAACTGTCGCACAAGCTCCAATTGCTTATCTTTGGCACAAACAGCTCCACCATAGAGAGCGTCTCGCTCAAATCAGGCTCTGCAGCCGAAGCGCACGTTTTCTCTATCGTCTTACGGCTCGCAAAACCAATAACCATCCCCTGAAGCATAACCTCTTCGAAATAGTCGCATTCAGCCTCCTTCAAATACGCGCGCCAGTCTCCGTTGACTAAAACCTTGGCCATATCACGTAAAAACGGAAGCCTTATGCCTAACATATTATTTACGCCCGGAATCAATGATGCAGAAAACTTTTTATAATCGCTCTCTGCCTTTTCTAAAAGTGTCTCTCTGATTTGCTGATTAATAAAACCATCCATAGTAAAAACATATAATAAATAAAGCAACTGACACAATCGCGAGCCGAATTCCGCCAAGCCATATCATGTGTTGTCTAAAAATAAAAAAACATTTTCAAGTTTGCACTTGGAAATGTTTATTTTATTTGAAAAAAAGAAGCAAACGGGAAGACAAGAATTACGTTAAATAGGTTGAGGGAGACGATACGCATTATATATAGATAATATTTTTTTCTTACGAGGTTTTAGTTTGTAATTCTTGTTTCTTCCTCTTTTGTTTTTCAACAATACAAAGTAAGTCATTTTTATAACGCTTAACAAATATTAACATTTGTTTTTATGTTCTCATTGCACCCAATCTAAAGAAAATAATGTTCTAAAAATTACCAAAAGCCAATTTTATTCGATGAAATGGGGCTTTTTTGATTTTTTGTGAATCAAATTTATTATGTCGATGACTTAAATTTACAAATTGACAAATGTCAAATTTAATGAGTTGAAAGAGAAAAAAGAACGGTTTTCTTAAATTCGTATGCTAAAAAAAAGTAACTTTGGCACGAATTTCAAACAAAGAAAGAAATGAAAATAACAATAAATCCGAAGTACGACTTTTTGTCTGACTTCATAAATTCGCTTCCTGACACGTTTGAGAAGGAGGGCGAATCCATTCACAAACTTCGAAACGAGATTAAAATTTTCGAAAAGAATGGTCTTAAGATAAATGTGAAATCTTACAAGATACCTATTTTCATAAACCGTATAGCCTACAGCTTTTTCCGTCCGTCAAAAGCAAAAAGGTCATACAAATACGCCTTGCAGCTTTTAGAGAAAGGCTTCGACACGGCCGAGCCGATTGCTGTGATAGAGGAATACAAATGCGGACTGCTGCGCAGATCGTTCTTCGTCAGCATACATTCAGACTACAGCGGCGACTTCAGGTCTTTTTCCAACACCGACGAGTCCAATGAAGGCAGATACGACCTGATAGAAACATTCGCAAGATACACCGCCTCTCTGCACGAAAGCGAGGTGCTGCACACCGACTATTCCGGCGGCAACATACTATACGAAAAGATTGACGGGGAATACAAGTTCCTGCTCATTGACATCAACCGAATGAAGTTCTGCAAAGTCACGCAAGACATGGGCTGCTACAACTTCTGCAGGCTGCAGGGGAACGACGAGTACTTTGACCTGCTTGCAAAACATTATGCCATGGCCCGCGGCTTTGATGTTGACGAATGTGTGAAACTGTTTCACAAATACAAGAACGAAGACCGAAAGAAAAGAGCTAAAAGGCGAGAACGCAAACAGAAATATGCCTCAATATTCAAATAAAGCACAAGGCTCGAGCATAAAAACAGCTCGAGCCTTGCTTTTAAAGCGAGAAAACAACCTTTACTCTTTAGACATCTTCTCGAAATGGAACTTGCCGTTGCTTTCCACTTTAACAAGGTAACAGCCCGGAGCAAGAGATGACACATTGACCACATTCTTCCCCTGAACGCACTCTTCTCTCAAAACCTCAGAGCCTAACAAATCTATCAGCACAACACTAAACACGCCGCCGTCATAATCAACAACCAAGTTATCCTTAACAGGATTAGGGTAAACAGAAACACCATGAAGCGAAGAGTTTGTCAAAGCCACGTCGGTTGCCTTATCCTTAGCACAAGAGTCTAACCTGGCCTCGTCTTTCGCCAATTCCGGCTCCTCTGCGAGACACTCTTTTATGTACGCGCAATGAACCAGTCCATCAATGTCGTTATCTGTTACAAAACTAGGATTTTCAGCAATACAGCTGCCCAAATAATCAAAACGAATATCTTTTATTCTCAGATACTTGTTTTTCTTCAAAGCCGCATCAACCAGCAGCACGGAATCAGCCCCGTTCAGTTCCGGGTCAGACAAAGCCCATTTTATGATGCGCCCAGACTCAGTATAATTGTCCCAATTCTGCTCCTCACAGCTATTAGGCTTCAGCAAACATGAAGATTCTGCTTTGTCAGCAAAGTTCCAGTTCACCCAGCTCAGGTTATTGTCATTCATCCATTTAAACCATTTGATGGTCTCCGGCACATCAAGAGAGCCGCTGCCGCCATCTCCACAAGTTCCGAACTCAGACACAAAAATCGGCAAGTTTTTTTCTACAGCCATTGTTGCCTTCTCACGAAGTTCATCTTTGTGCCAAGAAGATGCGGCATAGAAATGTAGCGCATACATAGCGTTCGGATAATCCAGCGGACTGTACGCTGCCGGCAAGACTCGCTGACTCCATTCAGGAGTTCCCACTATGATGATTGAACTCGGGTCATTCTGTACAATAACATCAATAATCTCCTGCGCATACGACTTGATTCTCGCCCAACTTGAGTACACTGCGTTGTCCTGTGTATTAGGTTCATTGCAAATTTCATACATTACATGTGCCTTGCCTGCATACTTCTTAGACATATATTCAAAAAACTCTTTAGCCTCATCAATTAAAAACCATGGGTCTCCTGTGCCCTGTCTTAATATATGCCAGTCTATAATGCAATATATACCCTTTTTCTCGCACACATTAACCAAAGTGTCAATAAACTCTTTGCGCCACTCCCAGTCTTTATTCGCCACCTGATTTTCAGCATAAGACGCAATACGCAGAACATTGATGCCCCAATCGTCCACCAACGCATCAACAGACGACTCATTATAGCACTGCGGGAACCATGAAATTCCATGTGTGCTAATACCGCGCAGCTGCACAATATTGCCGTTCACGTCCACCATATTTTTTCCAGAAACCTGCAGTTTACCGTGCTTTGCAACCGGAGAGTTTGCCGGATAACTGTCTGTAGGATACATAGCAGGGTCAAACGGAGCATATTCCTTCTTTTTTCCTCCCTCGTATTCGTAAAATAAATACCACCCGGCATAATGACCTTCGCTATCTTCAAAAGAAAACTCAATAGTTAAGTTGCCATTATGGTCATAAGCATAATCAATTGTAGAATTGTCAGACCCATGGATATAATGGCTTTCCCGAATCAGCTGATTTTTAGAATTATACTCATAATTATAAACCTCGCTATTATAATAATTGAAAGCATTACGTTCAAAATCCCAGTCTTTGTGAATTACTCTAATTAGAAGGCCTGCTTCGTTATAGGTATAGTTTATCTCCGTTAACGAAGAATCATTCTCTGAAGGCCTCACTTTCTTGACTTTACATTTTGTCAAAAGACCCAAATCATTATTATACGTACAATCTTTATACTCAACAAATTCAACAGAAGAATCCTTTGCAAAACGCGTTTCTTTTACAGCCAAAACATGACCTGCTTCGTTAAACGTACTGTCCGTCAACGTATGTGTAAAATTATAGTACTTTTCTCCTTCATATTCATCTTTGTATTCTATCTCAATCCCTAATCTAAACCCTGCTTCGCTATAAGTTGTTCTACGTTGGTATTCGTACCCTTCATATGAAAGTTTATAAAAAATCTCATTCCCCCTCGAATCATACTCATATACCATTCTATAACCATCTCCCTGACCAGAAAAAACAGTTGTATCGTTTCTTTCTGTTTTTACAAACCCTCTCTTATAAATCAGTTTGCCATTTTCATATTTCTCTGTCGTATCTTGAACTCCACCCTCATTATTAATTACAGCCTGTAATTTACCGTTTTCATCGTATGTATTCAGAGTCTTAGATGTCAGTTCCAAATTTCCTGTCAAAAAATTTAACCCAAATTTGGCAGAACTCTCCATCTTACCGTTTTCATCGTATGTGTATAATTCTTTATTCCACAATTCAAAAACTCCCGTCGAATCATTCAACCAAAAATCCTCATTCAATTTAGACTTTAACTTTCTGTCCACACTATATTCCCATGTGTAAACAGTTCTTTTATCGGCTCTACTATTATCTATTAAGGACACCTTGTTTTCCTCCGGTTTACGGATTATAGAATAAGGGTCATAGTAATATCCCCCATCAATATATTCTCCATTCTCAAGTGTCCATATACCACTTTTCCGCTCACATACCGAAGCACTATCCCACGGAGTGAGATTTTTGTAATAATCTGGAAGCCTATCAAAGTTTCCTTGAGCAGAGGCAGAGCACCCCATTCCGGTGAGCGCAACTGCACACAATAAACTTTTAATTGTTTTTTTCATCGCATTAAATTTAAAAAAATTAGTCCGTAAAAAATTATTGTAATTTGATGTAAAAAGATTACACAACACTACTCCATGCAATTTCCGTATGTGATTTTCAGCCTAAAAACGCAACGATAGAACAATAAAGCTACAAATCCCCTAAAAAAGGTCAACAAAAAACTCTATCCTGCAAATCTATAAACAAACGCACTGCAACAGCACACTCACTCTTAACGCATGAAATTTAGACGTTCTATAGGCGACATCAGCCAAGATCATCCCGACCTAGTTTGTATAAGTTGCCCATAAAAACCACCTCTGAAATCGAGGTCTTCAAATATATAACTTTTTCTTTAGAAATAACAAGTCTGCATCCATGAATTTGTATTACACAAACAAAAAAAGTCCTGAAAGCCGCATTTGACTTTCAGGACTTGAGATATTTCCCTGTCACAGAGCAATTTTCGCCACTCTGCGTTCGTGTCTGCCGCCTTCGAACTTTGTAGAAAGAAAGACTTTCACTATCTCTAGCGCCTTCTCTTTAGATATGAATCTTGCAGGAATACCTACTACATTAGCGTCGTTGTGTTCGCGCGCAAGTTTTGCAATCTCCGGCTCCCACGACAATGCTCCTCTGATTTTCTGGTGCTTATTGCACGTCATAGTGATGCCGTTCCCTGTTCCGCAGATGGCGATTCCGAAATCGCACTTGCCACTCTCCACCGCCTCTGCCATAGGATGAGCGAAGTCCGGATAATCGCAACTGTCGTTAGAGTCAGTTCCGAAATTCACGAACAATTTCACCTCGTCTTTCAGAGCGTCCATCAAAAAGTTTTTCAGCTCTGTACCTGCATGGTCGTTGCAGATGCCTATTGTCAAATTTTTCATTTATTTAACGATTATAAGTTCAAATCATGCAATGATAAATAAAATTCTGCAGCATTACAGAAATCGTTTTGCCACACTTCGCCCTGCAAAGGTAGGAAAAACCAAGGAACTACGCAACAGTCAAAGCCTCTTCTGCAACTCTCAGTCCCTTTTCGTTCTCGCTTTGCCAAGATTACCTCCTGAACATACGGGCAGCCCGCTCCACGCCTGCCGCCAGAATGTCAATCTCCTCCAACGTATTGTAAATGCCGAAAGAGGCCCTTACCGTGCCTTCAATTCCGAACGCCTTCATAACAGGCTCCGCACAGTGATGACCGGTCCGGACCGCGATACCCAGCTTGTCAAGAATAGCTCCCAAGTCATACGGATGAATATCGCCCACAAGGAAAGAGACCAGTCCGCTCTTGTTCTCCGCCTCGCCAATAAACCTGATATTCTCTATCTGGCTAAGTTTCTCCGTAGCATACTTCAGCAAAGCCTGCTCGTGCCGCGCAATATTGTCCATCCCGATAGCCTCCACGTATCTTATAGCCTCTGCCAAAGCCGTAGAACCTATATAATCCGGCGTTCCGGCCTCAAACTTAAAAGGCAGTTCATTGAACGTAGTCTTCTCGAACGACACGTTTTTTATCATCTCTCCGCCCCCTTGGTAAGGCGGCAGCTTGTCGAGCCACTCCTCTTTTCCGTAAAGAGCGCCAATACCCGTCGGCCCGTAAATTTTATGTCCTGAGAAGACGTAAAAATCTGCGTCAATATCTTGAACGTCAACCTTCATATGCGGAACGGATTGCGCGCCGTCCACCAGCACCGGAATGCCACGTTCATGAGCCATACGCACAATCTCTTTCACCGGATTGACCGTTCCGAGCGTGTTGGAAACATGAGCCACGGCCACCAGCTTTGTGCGTTCCGTCAGCAAATCGTTCAGCTTATCCACCTGCAAAACGCCCTTTTCATCGAATGGAATGACCTTCAGAGAGACGCCACGGTCCGACTGCAGAATCTGCCACGGCACAATATTAGAGTGATGCTCCATCTGCGACACCACAATCTCGTCGCCCTCCTTGCAGAAAGCCTTTCCGAACGACGACGCCACGAGATTGACAGCTTCTGTCGTGCCGCGCGTGAAGATAACCTCTCTTGCGCTTTTGGCGTTCAGGAACTTCTGCACCGTCTTCCTCGCCTCCTCGTGCGCCTCCGTGGCCCTTTGGCTAAGGAAATGCACACCTCTGTGTATGTTTGCGTTTTGAGCGTAATAGTTGCCGCATATTGTGTCAACAACGCTCTTCGGCTTCTGAGTAGTTGCCGCATTGTCAAGATAAACCAGCGGCTTTCCGTAAACTTTAGTCTGAAGAATCGGAAAATCCGCGCGTATGTCTTCTGGATTGAAACCCATAATTAACTTAAATTGATATATGGTGCAAAGATAAGGGAAAGTTTGCAATTAACAATTAACAATTTACAATTTGCTCGAGGACAGTTCTTACATTTAGTTAGAAATACAGACTTTCGGATGACTTATAAAAGTTGACTGCAAGATTGGTATAATAAAGCGAGGGGCTATGAAGCTGAAACAATTAAATTTCGTGCTGTTTTAAATTATACAAACGCCTGATTATCAGTTACTACAACTCTTATGAAAAACATTTTTTGAATTTTTATGCAAAAAAAGCAGATAAAAAACGTGTCGGATTTAAAATTTTTATACTTTTGCAAAACATTTGTGACATTGACTTATGTTACAAAGAGTCGAGAAAGGGGGACTCAAAAAAGCTCCCTCCTTTGCCTTGCAAACGGCGAACGGATACGCTTGCCAAGTTTACAGACATCAATTCTCAGACTGATTTTAAGGGTTTAAGATTCATAAAGAGAATTTAAATTATTATGGACTTTATCACAGATTTGTTCATAGGTTCCGGAATGTCTTCCATTCTGGTTTATTTATGCCTCACTGCCGCAATAGGCGTGGCGGTTGGCAAGATAGAGATAAAAGGAGTCCGCTTAGGCATCTCTGGAGTGCTGTTTGCGGGGCTTATACTGGCGCACCTGAAGGCTGCTGGCGGCTCGCCGCAGCTTAACGGCGAGATTCTGCACTTCGTGAAAGAGTTCGGCCTGATACTCTTCATATACGCAATCGGGGTTGACGTGGGCCCTCGTTTCTTCAGCTCTTTCCGCAGCGAAGGTTTTTCGATGAACATAATGGCTATGAGCATTGTTCTGCTCGGCTTTATCATAGCTTTAGGACTGCACTTCTTTGGAGGCTTGTCTCCTGCTGTCGCTACCGGCGTGCTTTGCGGGGCAGTCACCAACACGCCCGGGCTGGGTGCCGCTCAGCAAGCTTTGGCTGGCAGTCCGGACGACATCGCCACAGCCGGAATGGCTTATGCGGTGGCTTATCCGTTCGGGGTTATCGGGCTGATTTTGGCAATGCTGCTTATCCGGGTTATCTTCAGAATCAAAATTGACAAAGAGGCTGAGGACTACGTGAATCAGCTAAGCTCAGGCTCCGTCAAACAGCTTGAAAGCGTAACCATCACAGTCACAAATCCAAACTTGTTCGGCAAAGAAATTGAATACCTTAAAGAATTGGTTGACAAGGAATTGGCCATCTCCAGAATATACAGAGAAGGACAGTTCATCGCTCCGATGGACAAGGAGATTCTTATTGAAGGAGACGTTATATACGGTGTTTCGGCAAGCCATCTTATAGATAACCTGCAGCTTAAAGTGGGTCCGGTAGAGATTGGCAACAAAAGGGAGATTACAGGGGCGCTGGCAATGTTCAACGTATTGGTGACAAACCGCAAAATCGCCGGCAAGACCATCGAGCAGATTGGCATCTACCGACGATACGAGGCAAACATCACTCGTATATTCCGCGCCGGAATGGAGATTCTGCCTACCCTGAACACCACGCTTGAACTTGGAGACACAGTGCGCATCGTCGGCAAACGCGCTCTTCTGCCTGAAATTCGCAACGAAATAGGTAACTCTGTTAAAGAGCTCTCAATACCTAACACAATCCCAATCTTTTTTGGCATATTCTTAGGGGTTGTTCTCGGCAGCATTCCGATTGCTATCCCTGGACTTCCGGCTCCTGCAAAGCTTGGCTTGGCTGGCGGTCCGCTGATTGTGGCGATATTGCTTGGCTACAAGGGCAGAATAGGCAAGATGGACTTCTACATGACCCCGGGCGCCAACAGCATGATGAGGGAGCTGGGCATAACGCTCTTCCTTGCGTGCGTGGGATTGTCGTCTGGCACAAACTTTGCAAGTACAGTGAGCAACGGCGGCTCTGTATGGATGCTCTACGGAGCACTCATCACCTTCGTGCCGGTAATGACTGTGGCAATAATAGCAAGGCTGATGAAGTTCAATTATCTGAAGATTTGCGGAATCATATCGGGCGCGATGACAGACCCTCCCGCTTTGGAGTATGCGAACTCCATCGCTCCGGCTCAGGCTCAGTCAACGTCCTACGCTACAGTCTATCCGCTGACTATGTTCTTGCGAATACTGACTGCGCAGATCTTGATTCTCGCCACGCTTTAATGACATCGATATTACTAATTTTTAAATTTAAAACTGAATAAAAACTCACAATGGAAACGAAAAATTTGATTGGGTTGGCTATCTCGGTCTTGCTGACTTTGATAGTATGGGCCTTGCCGACAGAGTGCCTCGGTATTCCAGGCCTGACGGTTATTGAGCAGAGGGTTATCGCTCTGTTTGTTTTTGCAGCTTGCATGTGGATCTCGGAGGCTATTCCTATCTGGACCACATCAGTCCTTGTTCTTGTGCTGATGCTGCTCACCACGTCAGACAGCATGGTTAACTTTATGAAAATCGGCGAATGGGTTACAGAAAACGGAGCTGAAAAGTTCGTGCCTGCCGAAGGTTTTGGAACTATGATCAGCAACAAAGCTCTTATGGCTTCGTTTGCAGACCCTACGGTTATGCTCTTCATGGGAGGATTCGTCTTGGCCATCACATCAACAAAATATAAATTGGACGCCGCTTTGGCTAAATTCATGCTAAAGCCGTTCGGAACTCGCTCTGAGTATGTTCTTCTCGGCTTCATCTTGGTTACTGCCATATTCTCTATGTTTATGAGCAACACTGCAACCGCAGCCATGATGCTCGCTATCTTGTCTCCGGTACTTGCCACTCTTCCTGCTTCGGGCAAAGGACGCATCGGCTTGGCGCTTGCAATTCCGGTAGCTGCTAACGTGGGCGGTATCGGTACTCCTATCGGAACTCCTCCGAATGCAATTGCAAAGGGTAACTTGGAAAATATGATGGACATCTCCATAGGTTTCGGCGACTGGGCAATGGTGATGATTCCTTTCGTACTGGTTGTATTGATCATCATGTGGTTTGTGCTTCTGAAGATGTTCCCTTTTGAACAGAAGAACATCGTGATTGAAATCGAAGGCGAATTTGAAAAGAGCCCTAAGGCTTACGTCGTTTACATCACATTCATCGTGACAATCCTTCTCTGGGTTACTGACAAACTGCACGGCATCAACGCAAATATCGTGGCTCTTATTCCGTTCGCAGTATTCAGCGTATGCGGCATCTTCACTAAGAAAGATTTGAAAGAGGTTGACTGGGACGTTCTTTGGCTGGTAGCCGGTGGTTTCGCTCTTGGCGTCGGCCTTGAAAAGACAGGTCTTGCTAAACACTTGGTTGAAGCTATACCGTTCGACACCTGGTCTCCGCTTTTGGTTATCCTCGGCTCTGGAATCCTTTGCCTTGTCATGTCAACTTTCATGTCAAACTCGGCAACAGCTGCGTTGCTTATCCCTATCCTGATTGCTGTAGGTAGCGGTATGGAGAAAGAACTATTGCCTTTCGGTGGCGTTACAGCCTTGATCGTTGGTCTTGCTCTTTCTGCATCATTCGCAATGGCATTGCCAATCTCTACACCTCCGAACGCGCTTGCTTACGCAAAAGGATTCATCAAACAGAAGGACATGGCTATTGTCGGTATAATCGCCGGAGTGCTTGGCCTTGCTCTTGGATATGCAGTTTTGATTACTGTTTGTAAAATGGGATTGCTGTAATATCGGTCGAACATTAATGAAAAATATTAAATAACACAATGGAGACGGCTTCGTGCCGTCTCTATTTGATTGTCTATAAAAGGTAATGAAAAAAGTATTATTCACTGCAGTTTCGGCCTTTATAATGCTGAACGCAGCAGCGCAGACCGACACGACATCGGCTAACGCGCAGGAGTCTCAGAAACTCACGTTGGCAAGTTCTAACCCAAGCGAATACGCTCCGGAACACAAACTTGCAAATATTCAGGACAAGGTTCAGGTAAAGTATTACGGGTTTGTCAGAAACTACCTCTATTTTGACACGCGCAAAACATTGTCTTCTTCTGGCGGACAGTTCTGCCAAATTCCGATGGACGAAAACATTGACATTAACGGAGAAGATGTGAACGAAGTTGCAAGTTCTCGTCTGCTTGCCATCACCACTCGCCTTGGCTTGTCCATGACCGGCCCGGAGGCTCTCGGAGCAGCGACATCTGCAAAGATTGAAGCAGATTTCAACGGATATTCAGGAAGCACAACGATGCTCCGCATCCGCCACGCATTCCTTAAATTAGACTGGGGCAAACACGAGGTGCTTTGCGGACAGACATGGCACCCTATGTGCAGCGCAAACCTCCCGGACGTGCTTGGGCTTGCTACCGGCTCGCCTTTCCAGCCGTTCAGCCGCACGCCTCAGATAAGCTACAAACTGAAGGCTAAGGGCTTTGACTTCAACCTTGCTGCGCTTTATCAGTTGCAATACACATCGGCAGGACCTGACGGAACTTCGGCTAACTACCAGACTAACGCGGTGCTGCCTGAAATATTCGCCGGAATAGACTGGTACAACAAAGACAGAAGCTGGTTCTTCGAAGTTGGAGCGGACATTCAGCGTCTGCGTCCGCGCACATCTACAGGAGGCGATACTCCAATGAAGGTGGAAGAGTACGTTACTGGCGTGTCTCCTATGTTCTACATGCAGTACAAAAAGGACCTGTTCGCTCTTAAGCTGAAGGCTCTTTACGGACAGAACACTTCGCACCTGCACATGATGAGCGGCTACGGCGTGACTGAGGTCAACCCAGACGGCTCTAACGAGTACGAAACGCTGAACAACATGACTTCGTGGCTAAACTTGTCTTACGGAAAGAAGCACAAGGTTAACGTATTCTTCGGATATTCTAAGAACTTGGGAGCAACAGAAGATTTGCTTACATCTTACGTGCGCGGTTACAAAAACATCGACCAGATGTTCAGAATCGCTCCGTCTTACTGCTACAATCTGAAGCACTTCAACTTGGGTCTTGAATACGAAATGACAAGCGTTGCATACGGCGAAACTATGTCTGACGGAACAGTGGAAAACACTCATAACGTGGCAAACCACAGACTTTGCGCCCTGATAAAGTATAATTTCTAAAAAAACTGATGACAAAAAGTTTTGCATATAGAAATTTTGATTATCTTTGCAACCGATTTTTAACAATAATATTTTTTGATTATGTATTTAACATCAGAAAAGAAAGCAGAACTCTTCGGGAAATACGGAAAGTCTAATACCGATACTGGGTCAGCAGAATCTCAGATAGCGCTATTTTCATACCGTATCTCTCATTTGACTGAACACTTGAAGTCAAATAAGAAGGACTATAACACATCACGCTCTCTAAAGGCGTTGGTAGGTAAGCGTCGTCGCATGCTCGACTACTTGAAGGATAGAGATATCGAAAGATACCGTGCTATCGTTAAGGAATTGGGTCTAAGACGCTAATCTGTTTCTTAGAAGGAAAGAAGGCATCAGTGAAAACTGGTGCCTTTTCTATTCTAATTCGTTTCTCGGATACGCAATAATAAATTGTTACCTACAGGTCAAAATAGAAGTATTATTTAGCAATAAAACTACACCTCAGTCTTTTTTATTTTGCTCTAAAATTATTTAGGTCAATATTGAACCTCAATACTAAAATACAGCTGAATCCTGCATCCACCCCGGACTCTTCAAATCTTTCATCTTACAAATTGCAAACCTAACCGCACAAAAAAGGACGCAGCGTACTGCGTCCTCAATAGTTGCGGAGACCCGACTCGAACGGATGACCTTTGGGTTATGAGCCCAACGAGCTACCAACTGCTCCACTCCGCGATGTATTCAATCTGAGACCTTTCGTTCTCAATTGCGTTGCAAAGATAGTGCTTATTTACTAACTATGCAAGCATTGCCCGTTATTTTTTGAAAAAAATGCGAATTTTATGCCGAAAAGCAGAAAAAAAAACATTTTTAACACTATATTTTCAACCCGTCTGTCTTTTCTATGCTTATTCTATAAGCAACTGCTATAAATTAAGAGAACTTCCGCATCCACGTTTTGACACCTTCAAGCTCCGGAAATCGTTTTGAACGCTCTTGAATCCATCTCGCCTAATATACAGAAGCAATCTATACAAAATCGTGCAGCTGCTCAAATATGAACAAAACAAACAAGAGAGCCCTCATTCAGAATCGCCAGACAAAACCCTCAACCTGCAAGTTTACAGTAGCATTCCGAAAAATCACCTGAAATAAAAGCTCCTAAAAACTTTAAAGAGGCGCTCTTTTGGAACGCCTCTTTTTGGTCAATTATTAAAATTATTAAAATGAAAAGTTTTTTATGACTCTCACGAGCTGACGCAAAGATAATAATTTATAAAAAAACACCAAACTTTATCCTTGTTAAAAAAAGTTAAAACAGTGTTTTTTGGGGGCAACCAAAGCATTTTTAAACAAGAAGATCCGCCCGAACACCACTTCCGGCTATTGCATTTAGTGCTTCAAAAAAATATCTGATGAAAAATCCATGCCTTTTGCTGCCACTCTTCATATCTCATGCCATCTCCTGAAAGGCAAAAAAGCGCACACAACCATCAATATTGTCCTAAATATTTTGTAAAAAAGGGAATCACGGTTCTTTCATTTAAAGACATTATACAGCAAAGTATTTTTGTACTGCCTTCCAGGCAGGTTTTCGTTGCATCAGTCTTTGCCCGAGACTTCGTCACGGGTTGCCGTCGCTACGCTTTGTACTGCCTTCCAGGCAGAGGAACGATGAATTTACAAAAACCACCGTTACTTATCTTGCTCACATTCACTTATTCATAACGCCCGTAGAGGTTGGCTTTACTGTAAAATTATTTAGGACAATATTGCACTACCATTGACTTATTTTATAATCTGAGTCGCAAAACTTATAAAAACTCTCTCCTATTTCAACATCACAATTCTATATTTTTTCAATTTGACATTTTTATTTCTTGTTTATTTTACTGATTAACAATCAATTACCAAAATACAAAATATTTTATTCTACGAAATCACAAACTTTTAACACACTTTGGCACGGTATTTGAACTACATTAAACAGAACGACACAAGTTTTATTAACAATTAAAATTGTACGGTCATGAAAACATCAATAAATAAAATACTTGCAATACTGATTGCATTTATCTTCTCATTCGGAATGAGTGCAGAAGCGCAAAGAGACAACCGCTCTCGCGGACAGCAAAATACGCGAAGCGAAGTAAGAAGCAACCGTGGCGGCGAACGTCAGGCTCGCAAAGAACATAAGGCAGCTCCGGCTCCGAAGCATCACGCTCACAAGCCTGCTCCGGCTCCGAAGCACCATCACAAGCCTGCTCCGAAGCACCATCATGCTCACAAACCGGCACCAAAGCACCATCATGTGCATAAACCAGCACATCACCATGTGCACAAGCCGGCTCACCATCATGTGCATCGCCATGTGCCGCCACGTCCGAGGTATCACAGACATATCCATCACTCGGCTCGTCCGTTCTACATCAACAATGTGTGCTATTATCACCACAACGGCGTGTATTACAGACCTCATCCGACTTATGGTTATGAAGTTGTGACAATTCCCGTGAACACATACGTTCATGCACTTCCTTTCCATTGTGAAAGAGTTGTAGTTGGAAACGTGGCATATTTTCACGGAGAAGGCATGTGGTTCGCTCCTCATCACAACGGATATATGGTTGTGAACGAACCAGTTATCGTGGAAGCGCCTGCACCGGCTGTAGTTATTGAAGCACCTGCGCCAAAGGTCTCTATCCACGCTTCGTTTGAACTATAGGAATTAATACTAACATCATATTTAAATTTTATTCTCTATCTAATAGAACAACGCAATAGAACTGCTATTTAAAAAGTTTACCGCACTCTCCGCACGACAACCGTCGTGCGGAGTTAGTGCGTTTAAACAACGTGGCTTACTATCTTAGAGAATAAAACAGGAGGAGAGTGATTTCAACTGACACTCTCCTCCTATATGTTAAAAAAAACGCGCATTGTCAAATTTGGTGCTTTCCGCGTAATACATCTTCAACGACCTTTATGTCAACCTCCAGCATTTCCGCAATCTCTTCTGATGTTTTTCCCTTCTCTTTTTTTGCTAAAATAAGTCTAACAAGCAAGGCCTGTTCACCTTTCTGCACACCTATCGCTTCGCCTTCGGCACGCCCTTCAGCACGCCCCTCTTCTCGTCCCTCTTCTCGCCCCTCATTCTTAGCCGTTCTCATCACATTGAACCAGTCGAGGAAATTCTTTAAATTCTCCTCATAGTCATAACGTTCGTTTTTCGAAAACGCAGCAATCTCCGCCACCTCAAAAAGTTTGTTAAAAATCCCTTCTGTCAATGCGGCAGGCTTGTCTTGCAGACGATAAAGGTTTTTGATGACGTAAAGCCATTTGTCTATAAAAGTATCCAGTTCATTCTCCTCCTTTCGGAACTTTGGCATTTCAAGGAATATGAAATTCAGCTTGTCACTAAAGTCCCTGTTCTGCTCGTCCTTAAGTTTGACCTTGGAAATCACGCGGTCTGCCAAATCTTCAGAACCATCCATCACAAAATTAAGGATTCCGACAACATATACGGGCGACAGTCTGTAGTCCCACGACTCCACCTTCGACCCCTTTTTGCCCTGCTCCTGAATGGCGAAAGAGGAGTAATACAGAGAGCGGTCCCTGAAATTGTCCTGCTTCGCATTTTGCATCTCAACTATGAAACGGTCGCCGTCCTTTGTCTGACAATAGACATCATAAATAGCGCGCCTTTCGCTGAAGTTCTTCCCGAGCTGCTCAGTGTTGAGATGAGTAAGGTCAACAATCTCCTTGCCGCCCTCGAAGCCCAGCAACGCATTCAAAAAACTGATTAACAAATCCTTGTTCGCCTCCGTTCCGAAAAACTTCTTGAAGGCGAAATCTGTGTAGAAATTTATGTAGCGACTAAGCGCTGTACCAGGTATGCACATAAACATTAATATTTTGTTGTGTTACTACACTGCAAATATAGCACAATTGTTTGAATTGAGCAAAGCGCCATCAGCTCATACACCTTGCGTTTGCGAACATCATAAAGCTTCATGCTGCTATAACAAACCTGCTTCGCATCAAGGCTTCGCTGTAAGTTCATCGTTCAACATTCTGTGTATATATTGCTGAATATTTGCCTTTACTATCGTCTCCATCTTTTTCACCACATCCGGATTGCTGTCCTTCAGATTGTTCTTCAGCATAACATCCTCTTTAAATCTGTAAAGGGCCTTTGTCTTCACTCCGTCAAACTGAAGCAGCCAGTCGCCCTGATAAAGCTGATAAATCTGATTGCTGTAATTAATCACATACTTATCCTTGTCCGCTCCGCAAATCACATCATTGCCGAAAGAGAAGAACGGTTTGCCGTAGTTAAGATAGCTCAGCACGCTCGGCATGATATCTATCTGCTGAGCCAAAACATCCTCTCTGCAGCCCTTCAGATTGCTGCCTGGATGATAGAAGAGCACCGGCACCGCGTAGATATTCGCGTCTGTATGGTACTCCTCGTGAGAGATTTGGTTCGTATGGTCCGCAGTTATCACAAAGAGCGTATTTTCGAACCAGTCGTATTGCGACATAGTTTTGAAGAAGAGGCGCAGAGCATTGTCCGAGTAGCCGATGCACTGATGTATCGGACGGTCACCCTTCGGGAACTTGTCTTTATATCGTTCCGGAACATTAAACGGATGGTGCGACGAAACCGTAAATATTGAAGTAGCAAACGGTTTGCGGAACTCGTTCATCTTCCTTGCGTAGAACTGAAGGAACTCTTCGTCCCAGATGCCCCAAGTGCCGTCAAAATCTTTGTCGTTTCCATACTCCGTCATGCCGAAATAGTCCTGAAAGCCCGCCGCTTTGGCATAAGCCTGAAAACCCATAGAACCATTGGGCGCAGAGTGGAAAAAGGCAGTGTAATACCCCTCTTCGCGCAGCACGTCTGCAATACTGCTGATACTATTTGTGCTGTAAGGCGTGAGGATGAACGGCTCTATGAACATAGGTATGCTCGACAATACAGAAGGCATTCCGTCAATAGACTTTCGTCCGTTGCTGTATGAATATTTGAAAGTCAGTCCCTCGCCCATAAGCGAGTCGAGGAAAGGAGTGTAACCTTTGTACGTTCCACCGTCCAAGTGCTTGTTGAAGAAACCGAAATTCTCCTTGCCGAAGCTCTCCAGAATCATCACAACAACATTCATCTTGTTCATCTCCCCGCTCTTCTGAAACTGACGTATCGGCGAGCACACGGCAGCAGCCTCCTCTATCGAATTAAAATACTTAGGATCCTTGTAAACCTTCTTCCCTATCGTTCTGTAGATGCAGAAAGGCGTATTCAGCACGATAGCCGCCTCGTTGCCTTTGTTCACGTACTCGTTTGCGTTGCTGAGCGTGATAGGTCGCGTGTAAGCCCCAAACCCGCCACGTATGCCTATGATGGTGAAATAGACAAAGAAAGCCAGCACAAGCGCGTGCCCGGCGTAATACCTCCAGCTCTTCAGCGTGCAGCCGTCCGCCTTGCTTGGCGACTGATACAATCTGTACAAAAGATAAATGACCGCCACTGCAAATATAGTGATGTACCAATAATCAACAACACCGTTGGCGAAGACGCCCAGCAGATTGTCTTCATTTTTAAACTCGGAGAATATGGTGCAAGTCGTTCTGCGGTTTGTAAAGCTAAAGAAAGCAGTGTCGCCGCAATTCATCACAATGCAGAGAGCGTTAGGTATGATGTAGAGCCATTTTGCCACCTTCTGATAAATCTCTCCGAACCTGAAACGGAACGGCAGAATCTGCATCACCATATAGAGGCTGTTTGTGTATAGCAGCGCAGTGAGGTCGAAACGCAGTCCGCCCGCCATCATATTCATCAGATGGGAGAATGTCACATCTGTGAAGTAATCGCTGTTCACAAAGAAGAAGAAGAGCCTGCTCAACGAGAACGTCGTCATCGCCAGCAAAAAGTTGCACGCAAAGGCAAAGGCAGGCTGCCCCTTTATCTCTCTCTGAAAAAAGTCTATGATCTTGCTCATATCAAAATTATTTCACCAATTCTCCTAATAAAGTGGCTGCAGTGACCGATGTCACCTTCACGTTCACGAGGTCGCCAATCTTGCATTCGCCTCTGTCGAACACCACGACTTTGTTCTGCTGCGTGCGTCCGAACAGCTGCTCTTTAGAACGTTTTGAAAAGCCCTCCACAAGAACTTCAAAAGTTTTGCCAATATCCTTGCGGTTGCTTTCAGCAGACAGTTCCGTCTGCAATGCTATAATCTCGTTAAGTCGCTCTATCTTAACCTCTTCCGATATATCGTCAGGGAGATTTTTAGATGCAAACGTTCCCGGACGTTCAGAGTATTTGAACATGAAAGCAGAATCAAAGACAACCTCTCTCATCAAAGAAAGAGTCTCCTTGTGGTCCTCTTCCGTCTCGCTATGAAATCCGCAGAACATATCTGTAGAAATTCCGCAGTCCGGAATGATTCTTCTGATTGCCGCAATTCGTTCCAAATACCACTCGCGCGTATATTTGCGGTTCATCAACTTCAATATTCTGCTGCTGCCCGACTGAACCGGCAGATGTATGTGATTGCAGATGTTTTTGTACGCAGCAATCGTCTCAAGAGTCTCGTCGCTCATGTCTTTAGGGTGCGATGTAGAGAAGCGAATACGCATAGTCGGAAAACGTTCCGCAATGATTTTCAATAACTTAGCAAAATTAATCACCTCGCCGCTCTCCTCTTCAAACGCGTACGAGTTGACATTCTGCCCCAACAGTGTAATCTCCTTGAAATTACGTTCGCAAAGGTCCTGAATTTCGTTCAGGATACTCTTCACTTCGCGGCTGCGTTCTCTTCCTCTTGTGTAAGGCACAATGCAGTAAGAACAGAAGTTGTTGCAGCCTCGCATTATTGAGACGAAGCCAGAGATTCTGTTGCCGCCAATTCTGGACGGAATGACCTCTTTATATGTCTCTGTCGTAGAAAGTTCCACGTTCATGGCTTTCTGTCCCGCCTCTGCCGCCGCAATCAAGTTAGGCAAATCGAGGTAAGCGTCCGGCCCTGCCACAAGGTCAACCGCCTGATTCTCCAGCAGTTCCTGCTTAGCACGCTCTGCCATACAGCCCAATATGCCAACAATCAACCCCTTGCGCTTCTTTTTCATTGCGTTGAAGTGCTGCAAACGCGACACAATTTTCTGCTCCGCATTATCACGTATTGAGCAGGTGTTCACCAAGATAGCGTCGGCGTTGCCTATGCAGTCCGTCACCTCATAACCGATGGTTTGCATAATAGCCGCCACAACCTCACTGTCTGCCACGTTCATCTGGCAGCCGTAGGTTTCGATAAAAAGATTCTTCACTTCACTATTCGCAGATTTAGAGTCTGTTTTCATAAAATATTTTTTAATAAATTAAATTGTCTTTCGATAAAGGCAACTTCTGCAAATTACGTTTTGCAATTTTTGCCTAAATATGTCCTATTTGAAAATTTCGTTGAAAAGCGTCGCAAGCTTCTGCCTGAGCGCATATCTGCCTCCATCAAAATTGTTCAGCATCACACTGAAGGCGTAAACTCTGTTGTTATGGAACACGTAGCCGCAGTAATTCTGCACACGCTCCATGCTTCCGCTTTTCGCATAAACCTTTCCTGCAAGCGGCGTGTTTGCAAAGAGAGACTTAACCGTTCCGTTCACCCCAGCCTGCGGCAACGACTCTGTAAACTGCTGCGAATAAACGCTGCCGCGCCTCATATACGTCAGCACATCTACCAAAAATTTGGAACTGATGGCGTTCTTCATAGAGAGACCCGACCCGTCAGCCTGATAGGTGTGCTTCACATTCAGTCCTTTCGACTTCCAGAACTGCGCAACAACATCGGAAGCCGTCTGGAACGTTGCAACCTCCGCTCTCTGCAGAGCCAGTCTCAGGAATATATTTTCCGCATAAAGATTGATGCTCCTGTAATTGGTCTTTTTTATCAGATTTTTCAGCATATCAGACTGATGTGTAAAGACGAGCCTTGCACCTTCCGGCACTTTTATCGTATCCCAACGTGTTGTTTTTGACGGTAACGCAACCTTTACTCCGCTCTTTTCGAGCATAGCCCTGAGCGAGTCTGCCACCAGCAGCTCCGGCTCCGGAATCTCTATGCGGATGCCAGAGTTCTTGCCTACAGGCAGGTTTCCGCGCAGCTGCACATCCCACGAGTACGGCTTGCTGTACGCTCGCCACCATGTGTCGCCGCCTGAGTTCATGTCATTCTGAATATTAAGCAAATTTGTTGGCGGATAAACAGAAACCAGCTGCGGACTTGCCCCTGCACTGCCTTTATATACAAGGTTAAACACATTATCGCAGAAAGACAGAGCCGAAGGCACCGGAGCGTAATAGGTTCCAACATCCTCCACGAGCCACTGAATCGGAGTGCCGCCCTGCGCGTAAAGTGACGCATCGGCAATGACTGCACCTGTTATCTTTTTGACGCCCAACTTCTTAACCGCCTCCACCGTGCCTTTCAGAAAACTGCGGCCTTTGGCGTATTCGGACTCCAGCGACGGGTCGCCGCCGCCCACCACATAAAGGTTGCCGCGCAGCACAGAGTCTGCCGACAAAGAGCCGTCGTAAAGCACCTTGGTCTCGAATCTGAACGTGTCTGAGAGAATCTCCAAAGCCGCCGCCGTAGTCACAACCTTAGTGACCGAAGCCGGAATAAGATTCGTTTTAGAATTATGGTCAACAAGCACGCTGTCGTTCATAACGTCCTTGATATATATGCTCACTCCCGCAGCCTCAACGTCCGAATGCTCCAAAAACGCCTGCAATGGAGTTTTCAACTGAGCCGAGGCGCTGCAGAAAATCATGGTCGCCATCATTGCGACCGCCTTAAACTTAACTTTCATCATTCAAAAAAAAATATCTGCAAAATTAGAAAGAAAAAATCAAAGATAGTTTAAACAACACCTATAAAATCAGCCTCATAAATCGTAATTCAGATATTTGCACGTCTTGCCAATACCTGCGAAGGAGCGACACAAGCGCCGCTCCTTCGCAGATATAAACAGAATGTTCTTCAAAATCATCACACACCTATTTCACAGGATTCGTTATAAAATTACCTTTTTATAAAAGACTTGATTATCCTCAGTCTCTATCCTTAATATATAAACACCTCTTGTCAGGCTACCTATATACAGCTCAAATCTGTTGCCACAGATATTTGTGCGAGGCTGCGCAACCGTTCCGCTGACAGAGAGCAGCCGAGCGTCTTTCACGCTGAGGCCTTCCGGCAGAAGCCCGGTCAGAACGTGTCCGTCCGACGACAGCGAAATTCTGTCAAGACTCTCCATGCAGCGTTCCGTCTCAACCATTCCGGAAAGTTCGTTTGGCAAAACCACAAAACTTACACTGACGGTGGAGTCTATATGTTTATACGAATTTTCAGACTCGTCAAAATAATATATGTAAGCCTTATAACTTCCAGTATCAGCAACTATCGAGCCCCAATTAAACAAGTAAGCCATCTGTTTGTCCCAGAACAAGTAATTGTCTAGCTGTCCCGAATGCTTGTAACGATTTACGACGGAATCGCCTTTTTGCTCCGTACTGCTTTTGAACAGATGGACAGACACATATCCGTTATAAGGAGCGCCAATATTTTGCAGAGCCGCAGAGATGGAGAGCGTATCGCCCTGATATAGAGTGTCTTGTTTCACAGAAAGTTCTTCCAACAAGAGAAATTCAATACTGTCCGAATCCTGCGGAAGTATTGTCACATCTATTGTATTAGCGCTGTCAATCTCAAAATAGTTTTCTAAGTCGATAGAATATACAGGAACAGCCTCATATTCGCCAGCAGGGAGCTTAATTTTTTCTGACACACGGAACTCTGCAGAAGAGCCGGCCTGCATATGGCCGTTGCGCAGCAAGAACTGCACGTGGTCGCTATTTTTAGACTTGAGTTTCAGCCCGACTGTGTAAATATACTCCTCGTCCGACGAGTTTGTGAGAGTCAATAAGAAATCAGCCTGATTGTCTTCATACAAATTATGAAGAACAGCGACAGAAGCATCTTCAAAAGATATTTCAGGCTCCTGATAACTGAAGTTTATCGCCGAAGACGTCACCTCCATCAACAGCTGCTTGTTCTGTTTAGACCGATGAGGCAGGCTCCAGTTTTCGCCGTCAAAACTGAAAGCGACGGAGACTTTGTATTTTCCGTTTTTAACAGAACTTGACAAATAAAGACCTCCGATAGAAAAGCCAGCCGACTTTCCGGACTCCACCTTGAGAGGAGCCGCATTAATCAGGTGAGCCACTATATCATCATTCTCATCGCAAAGAACAACAGACGCAAACCCGTCAAAATCACAGCCTATATTGGAAAGCAGCACCTTTTTCAGGTCAAAGAGGCCGAAACGGGACACCGACGCAATATCACCCGTAGATATTGGGCTGTCCACATACAAAGAGTGTCTGAACTCGCTGTTCTCATTAGGCGGCTGAATGCCAAGAAGCGCAAAATTTCCGTAAGCATAAGAAGAGGAAGTGCCGCTTCCGTCATAATAAGGCTTATAGTCCAGCAAATCTATAGAGTAGAACCCGTTGTACGTGCCGCTCCACCCCCAGTTCACGTGAAAGAAATTGTCCGGAGCATATCCGTCAATTATAAAAGCATGTCCGCCATCCTTCACAGTAGAGCCGCTGTACGCCACAGGTCTGCCGTTGTCAATCTCATCCCTCAGCATCTCAGTCCACTCTTCAAGAGTGTACAAATCCCTCGACGTGAGATAAAGGTTCTTGTCATAACCGAAATTATTCAGGAGAGCGGCTGGCAGGTCAGAGAAGCGCGCCCCGCTCGCTCCGTCGTCGTCAGAAAAATAGTTCATGCTGACAGCCGCTCCGCAGTGAAGCATAAGAGTAGATACCGCCTCTTTCTGCGCATCGGTACAAGCAACACCTTCGTAAAAATCCAGCATATTGCCCCAGTCATACGCTTCGCCCAAAGTCACGTTGACGTCAATCTCGCGCGTGTTCGTCTTATAAGACAATTCGCCCGTCCCGCGTTCCGGATATTCATAATACTTCATGATTTGAGCCATTACGACCGCCACGCATCCGGCAGCCGCCTTCTTTCCGTTGTATTCGGGCATCTTCTCATTAAACGCGCCCACCTGCCCGTACATTATGCTTCCAAGCAACGGAGCCGCCGAAGATGAACTTCGCAATGCCTGGCCTTCTCTCTTCGCATTAAAAATCTTCGTATTTTCGAAATTAACAGAAAAGTTGGTCAGAATACTCTTCAGAGCATCTGGAATCTCGCCGTTCTCAAGATCGCCTTCGTCAGAAAAGGCAAGCACAGGCGGCAGCTTATCATCGCCGGAGATCACAACAAAACCGTTCTGCCCGCCTCCGAATATAAAGAACGCCTCGTTGCCTCCCTGCCTGCGACCAGAGATCTGAGACGCAGAATATAACAGACGCACATCGGAAGAGGAACGCAATTTTTCTCCGTTTTGTCCAGTAAAGAAAGACCTTGCCAAGATTTCGGACTCGGCAGCGCTTCTCGGTTTCGCACTTGCAAATTGAGCAAAGGCGACAAGAAGCAGACTTAGCACAAAATTTTTCATAAGCATTGAATTTAGACAAGTGATACATATACGTGACATCAATCAGAAAATAAGCAAACCATAAGTAATCCGAACAAGGACAAAGCCTATAAATTACGAGCCACACAAAATACCGCAGCAAATTTTTCTCTGCAAAATCAACCCTTCAAAAAGCCTGTTAATATTTTCTAATTTCTATCGTCGATAAGCAAATATAGTTTTTATTTACGAGAATAGTTCGTTTTTCAGCAGAAAAAAAGCAAAAAAAATGCGCAGAACACACTGGAAAATACAAAAAAAACACATTCGCACGCCGCCCAAATACATTCGTTGTGCATAAATTGAAGATAAAAAAACAGAGATTCTCTATCATTCATGGAAAAAATATGCAAAAAAGTTATGTTTTTTGCAAAAAGACGTATAAATTTGCAGCGAAATTTGAATATTTATTCTCGGATTTCATATTGTGAAAAATGTGAATAAATATTCTTGAAAAAAAGCATTTTCTTAAAATAATTTGATTTAATTTGTCGTGAGAAATAAAACGGAAAGATTCACAGCCATAAGGGAGATTATCGGCTCTAAATCGGTTCATAGCCAGGAGGAGTTGCTAGGCCTGCTGCTCGAAAGGGGTTTTGCTGTAACTCAGGCGACGCTGTCGCGTGATTTGAAGCAGATGAAGGTGGCGAAAGCTCCAGACGTTTCGGGTCAGTACGTTTACCATCTGCCCACAGAGGTGCAGGTGTCCGACGGCAGGTCGGCGTTCTTTACGCCCGGAGCCAATGCCACGGTAATATTCTCTGGCAACATAGTAGTGCTGCATACTCGTCCGGGGTACGCCAGCAGCATCGCTTTCGAGATAGACCAGCATGCCAATGACGTGATCATAGGCACGGTAGCCGGCGACGACACAGTCTTTTGCGTCATCGGAGAGTCGATTTCGAGAGAAGAGGTGCTGAACTCGCTCTCTGCTTTTATTCCTTCGTTAGAAGTGTTGTAATTATTTTGGATTATATATAGGCTTTCAAAAAAAGGCCTTTAACAATAAAAAAAGTATATATTAAGATATAATGGACCAAGAGATTAAAATTATGGTTGCCGACGAGTCGCATTTGGGCTACGTCGATACTATTTTGGACACCATTGAGAAGGCGGCCAAGGTAAGAGGAACAGGGATCGCTAAGCGCTCGCCTGAATATGTTAAGCAGAAGATGCTTGAGGGCAAGGCTATCATTGCTTTGGCTGGCGACCAGTTCGCCGGATTCTGCTACATAGAGTCGTGGGGAAACAAGCAGTACGTCGCTAACTCCGGGCTTATCGTTCCGGAACAGTTCCGCGGACATGGGCTTGCTCGCAAAATCAAAAAGTTCTCGTTCGAACTATCCAGAAAGAAATTCCCTGACGCTAAGCTGTTCGGACTGACCTCCGGAGCTGCCGTGATGAAAATCAACACGGAACTTGGTTATGTGCCGGTGACTTTCGCCGACCTTACGGACGACGACTCGTTCTGGAAGGGATGCGAAGGCTGCGTGAACTTTGACGTGCTTACCAGAACTAAGCGCCGTTACTGCATCTGCACTGCAATGCTTTACGACCCGGCTGTACATGGCAAGGACGAAGAGAAGGCAAGGTTGGGCCAAAACTCGGATGCAAAGGCTGAAAAGAAAGAAAGCAAAAGCTTCTGGGCTAAATTAAAGGATTTGTTCTCTTAAATTTTTAAAACAGATTTTGCTGCGATATTGCGCAGCGACAAAAACATATATTCAAGATGAAAGAAAAAGTATTATTGGCGTTCAGCGGCGGTTTGGATACATCTTTCTGCGCTATGTATCTCGCTAAGGAAAAGGGTTACGAAGTTCATACGGCTATCGCTAACACCGGAGGGTTCAGCGAAGAGGAGCTTAAGGCAATTGAGGAGAGAGCCTACAAATTAGGGGCTAAGTCTCATGCCACTTTGGATGTCACTAAGGAGTATTACGAAAAGAGCATCCGTTATATGGTGTTCGGAAATGTGTTGCGTAACGGAACTTATCCTATCTCGGTTAGTTCGGAACGTATTTTCCAGGCTATCGCCACTATCGAGTATGCAAAGCAGATCGGAGCGGACTATGTGGCTCACGGCTCTACCGGCGCCGGAAACGACCAGGTGCGTTTCGACCTTACTTTTGACGTGCTTGCTCAGGACATCAAGGTGCTTACGCCTACTCGCGACATGGTGCTTACTCGTGAATATGAAATCAACTATTTGAGAGAACACGGCTTCGTGGCTGACTTCACTAAGCTTGAATATTCTATAAACGCAGGGCTTTGGGGCACTTCTATCGGTGGCAAGGAGACGCTTAAGTCGGAACAGACTCTTCCTGAACACGCTTATCCTAAGCAGGTGAAGAAGACTGAAGAGGAAATCATGACTATCGACTTTGTCAAAGGCGAAATCGCTGCGGTTAACGGAGTGGAATACACAGATAAAATTGCTGCTATAAACAAGGTGGAAGAGCTTGGCTCGGCTTTCGGAATCGGACGCGACATGCACATCGGCGACACTATCATCGGTATCAAAGGACGTGTTGGTTTCGAGGCTGCCGGAGCATTGCTTATCATCAACGCTCACAAAATGCTTGAAAAGCACACTTTGACTAAGTGGCAGCAGTACTGGAAAGACCAGCTAGGAACTTGGTACGGTATGTTCTTGCACGAGGCTCAGTATCTTGAACCTGTTATGCGCGACATCGAAAAGTTCCTTGAAAACTCTCAGGAAAATGTGACTGGACGTGTAATCATCAAACTTCGTCCTTACAGCTACACTCTTGTTGGCGTGGAAAGCTCGTTCGACTTGATGAAGACTGACTTCGGCGAATACGGCGAGGTGAACAAGGCTTGGACTGCCGACGACGTGAAGGGCTTCACTAAGATTCTGGGCAATCCTATGAAGATTTATTACAATGTGCAGAAGCGCAACGGAAAATAATCTTCTGATCGTTTATATTTTTTGAAAGCAACATCTATAAACTGGGTCGAGATGATTTTGAAAGCATCCGGCACGGAATTTATGACAAAAAAGTGAAAGTCGTAATTTGGAGAAGTTGCCTGAATATTAAATTTATGAAACTGGAGACGTCATTTACGTGGCGTCTCTATTCATTGATAAAGAAATACAGCAATGATAAAAGTAGGTATCGTTGGGGGTGCCGGCTACACTGCCGGAGAGGCCCTGAGAATTTTGCTTAACCACCCGCAGGTGGAGATTGTGTTTGTGAACAGCACAAGTAACGCTGGCAACAAACTTTATGACGTGCATGAAGGGCTTTTCGGAGAGACTGAAATGGTTTTCACCGAAGAACTTCCGCTTGACAAGATTGACGCCCTGTTTATATGTTCAGGACACGGCGACAGCCGCAAGTTCATGGAGTCGCACGATGTGCCGGCTTCTGTAAAGATCATAGACCTTTCGACGGACTACCGTGACGAAAGCGACGGGTTTGTTTACGGCTTGCCTGAGCTTAATATGGAACGCATTAAAAAGGCGAACAAAATCGCGAACCCCGGATGCTTCGCCACTGCCATTCAGCTTGGACTGCTGCCGCTTGCGGCTAACGGGCTGCTGAAGTCTGACGTGCACGTGAACGCAATCACAGGCTCTACAGGCGCCGGCGTGAAACCGGGAGCAACGTCTCATTTCAGCTGGAGAAACGGAAACATTTCTGTTTACAAGGCGTTCCAGCACCAGCATCTCAAGGAAATCGGCCAGTCTATGCGTCAGCTGCAGCCAGGCTTCAGCCATGACATAAACTTCATTCCGGTTCGCGGAAACTTCTCTCGCGGAATCTTTGTATCGACTTATACAGAGTGCGACCTTGAGCTTGAAGAGGCTAAGAAGATTTACGAAGATTTTTATAAAGACGCGGCCTTCACTTTCGTCATGGACAAAAACCCGGACTTGAAGCAGGTCGTGAATACAAACAAGGGAATTGTGCATCTCGAAAAGCATGGAAACAAATTGTTTATCATCTCTATGGTGGACAACTTGCTGAAGGGAGCTTCCGGACAGGCTGTGCATAATATGAACATCATGTTCGGGCTTGACGAAAAATGCGGGCTGAATCTGAAGTCTGTCGCTTTTTAAGATAATTTGTAGAAATTGCCTCTCAAAGCACCGCATGTTGTGTTTTGCAAGAAAAAAGTATTCTATATTTCTTATTTCTGATAAAAAGAGCAGATTTTCTTAGAAATTTACACAAAGTCGTGTTTTTTTACAAAAAAAAAATTATATTTGTTAAAATAACTTAAAATTTTAAAGGAGGATTGATTATGAGAACGCGGAATTTTAAAAACAAGAAAGATTTCATGCGCTTTCATGGAGAAAGCCCTTTAACTGGAATCTTTGTGGGAGTGGCTATGATTATTGGCGCTTACTTTCTTTATGAATATTTGTCAGCATATCAGGAAAATAACGGAGATAGCGTGCTGGACTGGATTGTCCCTTTCATTAATAGAGTAAAGGGCAATTATATTTTGCCGGCCATCATTGTGTTTGTCTCTTTATACAACATCTATTTCTCTGCGATGGATTTGAAGAACGGCACAAGCGATGTGATTGACGAGAAAGACGAGGAAGAGGGCGAGCCGGCGTAATTTTTAAATTAAATTGGATTTATAATGAATTTATTTGATGTATATCCGTTGTTTGACATTAACATAGTCAAAGGGGACGGATGTCATGTTTACGATGACAAAGGGAGCGAGTATCTTGACCTTTACGGGGGACATGCAGTTATTTCTGTCGGACACGCTCATCCGAAATATGTGAAGGCTATCAGCGAGCAGGTGGCAAAACTTGGCTTTTATTCTAATTCTGTCATAAACACTCTTCAGCGTGATTTGGCAGAGAAACTTGGCAAGGCTTGCGGCTACGATGATTACTCTCTGTTTCTGGTCAATTCAGGAGCGGAGGCTAACGAAAACGCTCTGAAACTCGCTTCTTTCCATAACGGACGTAAAAAGGTGCTCTCTTTCAAAAAGTCGTTTCACGGACGAACATCTGCGGCGGTCAAGGTCACTGACATACCAAAGTATGTAGCGCCTGTAAACGAAGGGCTTGAGGTTGTCTTTGTTGAGCTGAACGACATTGAAGCTGTGCGCTCTGAACTTAGAAAGGGCGACTTCTCTTCTGTCATAATAGAGGGTATTCAGGGCATTGGCGGCATTCAGATGCCGAACGCTCAGTTTATGAAGGATTTGCGAGAAGTGTGCACAGAAACAAAAACCGTGCTTATACTTGACGAAATTCAGTCTGGTTACGGACGTAGCGGCAAGTTCTTCGCTCACCAGCACTTCGGCATCAAGGCTGACGTCATTACTGTGGCTAAAGGGATAGCGAACGGATTCCCTATGTCGGGCGTGCTTATCAGCCCAGAATTCACTCCTGTATATGGACAGCTCGGAACAACATTTGGCGGCAACCATCTTGGTTGCGCGGCAGCTATTGCGGTGCTCGACATCATGGCGGAGGAGAATCTAGTGGAGAATGCAGCAAAGGTTGGTGACTTCCTGATTGCGGAGCTGAAGAAGTTTGACGGAATTAAAGAGGTGCGCGGCACAGGTCTTATGATTGGGCTTGAGTTTGAAAACCCTATCAAGGAGATCAGAACCAAATTGCTTTTTGAGCAGAAAGTCTTTACTGGCGTTGCCGGACTTAACACAATTCGTCTGCTTCCGCCTTTGTGCCTGACAATGGACGATGCGAAAGAGTTCCTGACAAGACTGAAAAAATGTTTGTAAAACGCAGGTTTCAACAAATTCATTTTGAATTTATGAAAATTGCTGTCTAACTGACTCATAGATAACAAAACACAAAGACCGCTGCAGATGTTTGACATTTGCAGCGGCTCACTTTTTCATGAATGAGCTTATGATTATCGCAGGTATTATTTTATTAATATGGAACATTGCAGTCTTTGCAACGTATGCGTCAGACAAGCGAAGAGCGAAAAAAGACGAGCGGAGAGTGCCAGAGAAGCGGCTCCTGACCATGGCGGCGCTGTTTGGCTCTTTGGGAGCGCTCGCAGGCATGTATCTGATGCACCACAAAACGCGCAAAAACAAATTCCGCATCCTCGTCCCGATTTTCTTCGCAGCCCACTGCTGGCTGGCGTATGAGATGCTTTTGTGAATCAAAGTCTCTGACAAAAAACGGCATGGCGAGAACCAGTCTTACAAACTGCTCCAAAGTTCTTTTCTGAGTATTACGCCTCAAGAAAAATTCAAATAAAAAAAACGTGGCTGAACAGTGACATAACTATGATAAATTTTGTTTCAAGTCCAGATTTCCCTATTTTTGCAACAGCACGTAAGAACTGCTATCCGTATTAATCAAAAAACAATAAACTTATGAATATACAATCAATAAATAAAAATATAGCGGCGATATTGTCCTCATTATTTTTAAGCTTTACTTTGAGCACGTGCGCCTCCAGTCCGGACAAGTCCGGCCATGAGCTTTGGAGCGACACTCTGACTTTGTCTTGGAACGATTTCAGAGGCGGCGAGCTGCCCGACAACGCGCGCATGGCTTATGTGTTTGACTTCTCCATCAACGGAGACGGGAATGTGATTACCTGCGAGGTAAAGACTTTCATGGACAAAAACAATTCGCAGAAGATGAAGGGACACAGGAGCGACTATCTGCTGCAGCATGAGATTTCGCATCTTAAACTGGCGGAGGCGCACGCGCGAATGCTGCGCAAAGAACTGTCCGAAATCAAAGAATCTGACTTCAAAAAGGCGATTGCAAAAACAGAACAGCTATACAAAGAGCACATCAAAAGAGACAAGGCTGTGCAGCTGCAGTATGACACGGAAACAAACCACTCTCTGGAAAAAGATAAGCAAGAAGAGTGGAACAGCAAGATAGACAGTCTGCTGAAAGAACTGGCAGACTATTCAGACACGCAGGTAACAATAACGCTGGCTCAACAATAAAGAGAAAGAGGGAGCATCGCAACCTTATTAGTTTTGACCGCTCCCCTCTCTTGTATCATAACTTATTCAGGACCTCCTCAATCACGCGAGGGAAATGCTCATACTCAAGAGCATGCACTTTGTTCGCCACATCCTCCGGAGAGTCTGTCGGCAAAACATCGCATTTAGCCTGGAAGATTATCGCTCCAGAGTCGTAAACCTCGTTCACGTAGTGAATTGTGATGCCGCTCTCCTTCTCGCCGTTTGCCACAACCGCCTCGTGCACTCTCATGCCGTACATCCCTTTTCCGCCGAACTTAGGCAAAAGCGCAGGATGAATATTCACGATTCTGTTCTGGAAAGCCTCGACCCACTCAGCAGGAATCTTCAGAAGAAATCCGGCAAGAACAATAAAATCTATATTTTCACGCTTCAAAAGATTCAAAATTTCACCATTTTCCAACTCATTTTTAGAAAAAGTCATAGATTTCACGCCCAAACTCTTCGCTCTTTCATGAACGAAGGCATCTTTTTTGTTGCACAAAACAAACGGAATGTGCACATCTTTGCTGCCAGAAAAGTGTTTTATAATATTTTCTGCGTTACTTCCGGACCCCGAAGCCAAAATTGCTACATTTTTCATTTTCAATATTATCTGATTGATATATAATAAATTAAGTAAGTTAACAAAGTTGAAAAAATGCTCATTTTCAAAAAAAGTGTGCAATTTTTTTAAAAATATATTGATAAAAGTTATTTTATCTCAATTTAATTTTCTTACTTTGCATCGCAAAAATAGTATTTTATTTATTAACTAAAAAATTAAGATTATGTCAGAAGTTGCATCAAGAGTAAAAGCTATCATTGTTGACAAGCTAGGTGTAGAAGAAACAGAAGTAACACCAGAAGCAAGTTTCACAAACGATTTGGGAGCAGACTCTCTTGACACTGTTGAATTAATTATGGAATTCGAAAAGGAATTCGGAGTAACAATTCCAGACGATGAAGCAGAAAAGATTTCAACAGTAGGTGACGCTATCGCTCACATTGAGTCATTGGCGAAAGCAGAATAAATTTAGTTTTTTACTTTTTGTAAAGTATGGAATTAAAACGAGTAGTAGTAACAGGTCTGGGCGCGGTTACGCCTATTGGCAACAGTGTTTCCGAGTATTGGGACTCATTGCTGAAAGGAGTAAGCGGGGCTGGGCCTATTACTCTTTTCGACGCTTCGAAATTTAAGACCCAGTTTGCCTGCGAGGTCAAGAACTTCGACCCTTTGAAGTATTTCGAGAAGAAGGAAGTTCGCAAATACGACCGTTACGCTCAGTTCGCCATTGCGGCGGCAAAAGAGAGCGTGGAGGACGCTGGTTTCGATATGGAGGCAGTGGATAAGGACCGTGTAGGTGTCATTTTCGCTGCCGGTATAGGTGGTATCGCCACTTTCGAGCAGGAAGTTGGCGGTTTCTATGCGTCTGAAGAGCGCATTCCTAGATTCAACCCTTTCTTCATCCCTAAGATGATTGGAGACATAGCAGCAGGCCACATCTCTATGATGTACGGTTTCCGCGGTCCTAACTTCGGTACTGTGTCGGCTTGTGCCTCTTCTACGCACGCAATCAGCGTGGCGTTCGACCTTATCCGTTTGGGCAAGGCAGACGCTATCGTGGCTGGCGGCGCGGAGGCTGCTATCACTGCTGGCGGTGTCGGCGGCTTCAATTCTATGCACGCCCTTTCTACTCGTAACGACGACCCTGAACACGCTTCGCGTCCGTTCAGCAAGTCTCGCGACGGATTTGTCATGGGCGAGGGTTCCGGAAGTTTGGTGCTTGAAGAGCTTGAGCACGCTTTGAAGCGTGGCGCAAAGATATATGCAGAGGTTGTTGGCTGCGGAGCTTCGGCAGACGCTTATCACATGACTGCGACTCACCCTGAAGGGCTGGGGGCTACGCTGGTTATGAGAAACGCTCTGAAGGACGCTGAGATGAACGCCGACGAAATCGACTATATCAACGTGCACGGCACTTCTACTCCGGTGGGAGACCCTTCTGAAGTTAAGGCAATCAAGGAAGTCTTTGGCGAGCATGCGTACAAATTGAACATCAGCTCAACTAAGTCTATGACCGGTCACCTCCTTGGCGCTACTGGCGCTATCGAGGCTATCGCGAGCGTGTTGGCTGTGAAGAACGATGTTATCCCTCCGACTATCAATCATGCAGAGGGCGACGAAGATCCGGATGTGGACGCTAACCTGAACTTTACGTTCAACAAGCCTCAGCAGAGGGTTGTGCGTGCGGCGTTGTCTAACACATTTGGCTTTGGCGGTCACAATTCTTCTATTATTGTCAAGAAATTTGCAAAATAAAAAGCGTTTTTTGACGGTTCTTTTTTACGATTTGTTGGAATAATATATTATTTTAGATATAAAAAAAGGATTCTAAGATAGTGATTAAAAATCTGATATCAAAGGTAAGGCTCTTCATGACGCGTCGTCGTCAAGAGCCTTATCTTTTGTTGCGTGACATATTGGGGTTTTATCCCAAGGACTTGTTTTACTACGAACTTGCCCTGAAACACAGATCAACGGCTGCAAAGGACGAGAACGGACGTAAACTCAACAACGAAAGGCTGGAGTTTCTGGGAGACGCCATGCTTGCCGCCGTTGTTGCGGATATTCTGTACTATAAGTACAAGAAGGAGAAAGAGGGCTTCCTCACTAATCTGAGGGCAAAAATTGTTCAGAGAGAAACTTTGAACAGGGTTGCGCTGGAGATGGGTCTGGACAAGCACGTTTCTGTGTCTCACAAAAGCAACTCCCATAACATCAACGTATATGGCAATGCGCTCGAAGCGCTTGTCGGAGCAGTTTACCTTGACAGGGGCTATGAAAAATGCAAAGAATTTATTGCTGACGCCGTTATCGCCAAGCACTTGAACATCAATAAGATGGCTCGTCAGGAAATCAACTTCAAATCAAGACTTATAGAGTGGAGCCAAAAGAACAAGGCAAGCCTTGTTTTTGACCTCATAGAGGAGAGTATGGACAAGGACAACAATCCTATTTTCCAAACTCAGGTCATTGTGAACGGAGTCAAGGCCGGCGAAGGCGTAGGCTACACAAAGAAGGAGTCTCAGCAAGTGGCGTCAAAAGTGGCGTTCAAAAGAGTGAAAGAGAACGGAGACTTCTACATTTCGGCTGGAAACAATAATCCCGAGATCAACAACGGCAAGACTGCTGTTCAGTTCACGTAAAGGGATGCAAATATATTTTTATGGAATATAACAATATGGGGCAAATGGTGTTTCTGAACGCTAAAAAGTACGGAGAACGCATTGTCCTTAAATACAAAAACAACGTTTCAGGAAACTGGGACGGCATATCGTGGAACAAACTGGCGGAACAGGTAAAGCTGGCGGCCAAGGCACTCATCGAGATTGGTGTGAAGGAGAAGGAAAAAGTTGCCATCTTTTCACAGAACATGCATGAGATTATTACTGTTGACCTTGCGCTTCAGAACATCAAGGCAACTGCTGTGCCTATGTACGCAACATCGTCTGTCTCTCAGATAGAGTATATTGTGAACGACGCAGAGATCGGTGTGCTGTTCGTTGGAGAGCAGTATCAGTACGACAAGGCTGTCGAGGTTCTGAAAACATCTAAGTTTTTGAAGAGAATCATCACGATAGACCCGTCTGTCGATTTGAGAGGCGTGGACTCATCTATATCTTACTCAAACTTCCTCCTTCATGGAGAAGAGTCCAAGTCTGCCGAGACAGAACTTGCAGACCGTCAGGCTCGTATGGATGGCGACGACCTTGCCACTCTCATATACACATCCGGAACAACCGGCGAACCCAAAGGGGTGATGCTTTACAATCATAATTATGTGCAGGCTATGAAGATTCACGACGAACGCCTTGTGACTGTGTCGGACAAGGACGTGTCGCTGTGCTTCCTGCCGCTGAGCCACGTGTTCGAACGCGCATGGACATACTATTGTCTGCACAAGGGTATGACTATTTACGTGAACCATAATCCTGCCGACATTCAGAAGACGCTGAAGGAGGTAAGGCCTACCGCAATGTGCGCCGTCCCTCGATTCTGGGAGAAGGTTTACGCTGGCGTGAACGATAAGATAGACAGTTTCTCGCCGTTCCTGCAGAAACTTGCGCATAGGGCTATCGCTGTCGGCAAGCGTTATAACATAGACTATCGGGCAAACAATCTGGAGGCTCCGGCCTTGCTTAAACTGCAGTATAAGTTTTGGTCTGCCACATTGTTCAAAATCTTAAAAAAGGCAATCGGCATAGAAAACGGCAACATATTCCCTTGCGCCGGCTCTCAGGTTGTTGACGAGATGAACATCTTCTTGCACAGCGTGGGCATAAACCTTGTTGCAGGCTACGGTCTTACAGAGTCCACGGCAACGGTGTCTTGCTTCAACCCTCATAACAGAGACTACACGGTCCAGTCTGTTGGCGACATCATGCCGGAGGTCGAAGTAAAGATTGGCGAAAACGATGAAATATTGCTCAGAGGCAAAACAATCACGTCCGGATATTACAACAAGCCGGAGGCTAACAAAGAGGCCTTCATCGACGGATGGTTCAGAACAGGCGACGCCGGACGCATTGACGAAAATGGCAGACTCTATATCACGGAAAGAATAAAGGAACTTTTCAAAACATCTAACGGAAAATATATCGCTCCGCAACAGATAGAGAACAAACTTGTGGTTGACAAGTACATAGACCAGGTTGCCGCCATTGGCGACCAGCGCAAGTTTGTGTCGGCTTTGATTGTCCCTGCTTACGACTCGCTTAAAGAGTACGCGACGAACGCAAAGATAAAGTTCGACTCGCTTAAAGATTTGTTGAGCAACGACAAGATCATAAAGTTCTACGAAGGCAGAGTAAAGGCGCTTCAGACCGACCTTGCCGGATATGAGCAGGTGAAGAAGATAACTCTGCTGAAAGCCCCTTTCACTATCGACAGCGGCGAACTGACTCCTACGCTCAAACTGAAGCGCAAAGTGATAAACGAACACTACGCCAAAGAGATAGAGGAGATGTATTCGTGATTTAGAGAAGTTACCTAAAGTATAATTAATAATTTATTTTATAATATGATAACGATAGACCAACTGAAGAATTTGTTGGAACGCAAGTCTGCGTTGAGGAGGTATCTTTGACATCGATGCAAAGATTGTACAAATTGAAGAAGAAGAACTAAGAACTCAGGACCCCGGATTTTGGGAGGACCAGAAGCGCGCGGAGGCTCAGATGAAGAAGGTGAAGGACCTGAAGAAATGGGTCGAACTTTACAATGAGGTGGAGGATGTGTGCAACGAGCTGGAACTCGCTTTTGACTTCTGCAAAGAGGGGGCGATGACCGAAGACGAGGTTGACGCTGTTTACGAAAAGGCTCTCACCAGCACAGAAGACCTTGAGATGAAGAACATGCTCCGCAAAGAGGAAGACAAGATGGGCGCTGTTCTCAAAATCGTGGCTGGCGCCGGCGGAACAGAGGCTCAGGACTGGGCTAGCATGCTTTACCGTATGTATCAGCGCTGGGCCGAACGTCAGGGTTACAAATGCGAGCTGACTAACTTTCAAGAGGGCGACGAAGCGGGCATAAAGACCGTTACGCTGCAGATTGAAGGCGATATGGCCTACGGATACCTGAAGAGCGAAAACGGCGTGCACAGACTTGTGCGCGTATCTCCGTTCAACGCGCAGGGAAAACGTATGACATCTTTCACCTCGGTGTTTGTGGTGCCGCTGGTGGACGACTCTATCGAAGTGGAGGTCAATCCGGCTAACTTGTCATGGGACACTTTCCGCTCAAGCGGCGCTGGCGGTCAGAACGTGAACAAGGTGGAAACAGGGGTGCGTCTGCATTACTTGTACAAAGACGAGGACACTGGTGAAACTGAAGAGATTGTGATCGAAAACACCGAAAGCCGTTCGCAGTTCGGCAACAAAGATAACGCTATGCGTCTCTTGAAGTCTCAGCTATACGAAAAGGAACTTGCCAAGCGAAGAGCTGCAAGCGCTAAGATTGAGGCTGGCAAGAAAAAAATCGAATGGGGTTCGCAAATCAGAAGTTACGTGTTTGACGACAGACGTGTGAAAGACCATAGAACGGACTACCAGACTTCTAACGTCCAAGCTGTTATGGACGGAGACATTGACGCGTTCATTAAGGCGTATCTGATGGAGTTCGGCGGAGAAGAGTAATGAATTGATTGTTTTGATTATTTGTGAATTTGGCGTGAACTGCATTTTATGCGGTTCGCGCTTTCTTTTTTCAGACTGACACGCCCCTTAGCTTAGATTTCTATAAATTACGATTTCTTAAGACGTAATACTGCAAAGAATTTTGGCGCTGCCTTCCAGACTGGTTTTCATTACACCTCTCTCGCCCGAGACTTCGTCACGGGTTACCATCGCTACGCTTTGTGCTGCTTTCCAGGCAGAGGAACAACAAATTTATAGAACTCACCTTAATTTTTGCTCCGTTTTTTAACTTTAAATTGTATTTTTACGCGGAATTTAATTTTTACGGTTATGAGGATTTGGTTTACTCTTATAATGACAGTTTTTCTTGTGACATCTTGCAGCAACGAGGACGTGCCCGGAATCGAAAAAACTGAGGTGAGCGAAAGCGACTTGCAGGGTGGCTGGGGCATTCACAGCACAAATGCGATAATAGATGCTGAAAACTCTTTTTACTCAATGATTCTGGAAACTTACAGAGACGAACTTAACAATAAACTGAACGAGAAATCGGCTCGTTCTAATCTATACTTCGCTGACGGTGTTGTGTTCAGAGTCAGAGTTGACTCGGACGACGTGCCGCCGTACGTCAGGCAAAGCAATTACACGTTAGATGGCTATATCTTGCATTTGGAAGACGAAGAGTTTTTGGGCTATTACGCGCCTTATCTTTACGTGAAATTAGAGAACGACGAACTTGTGCTTTATCTGCAAAAGGACGAGACTTTGGAACTGCTGGAGAAAGACGGCTCTATAGACGGCTACATGAGCACTGTGAAAAAAGCGGTGGACGACGCTCAGTGCCAGATGCGTTTCAAACGTAACGACATCCCTTTTTACAGAGAGATTGAAGCTTCTTTGTCAGACAAAAACGTTACAGAGTGATGGCTGGGCTATATTTTCACGTACCTTTCTGCAAAAGCAAGTGCTATTATTGCGATTTCTACTCGCGGGTCAATATCGATTCGTTGCGCGACGCTTATCTGGACGCCGTGGAGCACGAACTTGCTCTGCGAAAAGATTTCTTGCAAGACGAGGTGGTGAAAACGGTCTATTTTGGCGGCGGAACGCCCTCGTTGCTGACCTGCGGAGAAATTGCAAGACTGACAGACCGCGCAGCGGCTCTCTTCGACCTCGATACAACGGAAGTCACGCTGGAAGCTAACCCGGAAAACCTTTCGGACAGCTTCCTGAAGTGTCTGAAAGGCACGCCGATAAACAGGCTAAGCATCGGCATACAGAGCTTTTCGGACACGGAACTTGCTGCTATAAACAGAAAACACTCTGCGCAGGACGCCATCGATGCGGTGAAGAGGTGTCAGGATGCAGGATTTGAGAACATCAGCATAGACCTTATATACGGACTGCCTTCGCAAACACTGGAGGGCTGGTCGGAAAATCTGCAAAAGGCTGTGGCTCTTGATGTTCCGCATATATCTTCTTATCATCTTACTTATGAAGAGGGAACGGTGCTATACCTGCAGGCTCAGAAAGGAAAAATCGCTCCGGTTAATGAGGAGCTGAGCGTGGAGATGTTCCGGACGTTGAGACAGACGCTTCTTGCCGCCGGATATGAACACTACGAGATTTCTAACTTTGCCAAACCTGGACTGGAGGCAAAGCACAACTCCTCTTACTGGAACGGCACGAAATACCTCGGTATTGGACCTGCCGCGCACTCCTTCGACGGCGACTCAAGGCATTGGAACGTTGCAGATACGAGAGGCTACATAGAGACGCTCTCCAGAGGCGTGTTCCCGTGCGAAACAGAGGTTTTGACAGAAGCGGACAGATACAACGAGTTTGTGATGACATCGCTGCGCACCGCAAAAGGCATCTCGCTAAACAGCCTCCTGACCAAGTTCGGAGAAAAAATGCGCGACTTCTGCCTAAAAAGCGCCGCCCCATTCCTCAAAAACGGCACATTAGAAGACAAGAACGGCAACATCCGCCTAACAGAAGACGGCATATTCGTCTCCGACGGCATAATGTCGGAACTCATGTGGGTGGACTGAAAACATCTCGCCCGACGCTGCATTCGCCAGCCTATTTCGTGTTTACACTGTACAATTCGCTTCCCAGCTACATCTGCAGGGATTTGTCGTCTGGCAATCCAAAATGACCGCCTTTATAGAAGCAACCTTAAAATATCCTCTACACCTCCTTTATCTTCGGGCAGGTCACTTTCAGAATCTCCTTGCGGACTTCGTTCGGAACAAGACCGCCGTCATAATATTTCAGACTTACAACATTGGTCACATTCTGAACCGTAAAATGTTTTTGTCTTATTTTGAAAGAACCACAACTTAGCTCCACCTTCTTCCAAAACAATTTCCGAATGTTTATATAAGAAACATAAAAGATTGACAGATTTGCCAATGCTTTTATCACAACGACAAATCCTGCATACTTATCTACCAGATCTAAAAACGAATCAAACAATTCCATACTTTTCTTCTTTTTTGCACACACTATACCTTACACAGATATATCGCGAATTATTAGTTTTCAAGTTAAACTTCTTTTCTACACCTATTTCACTAAAGTACAACATATTTTCAAATTCATTGCACCTAAATATGAATAATGATGCTCTTTCAAATTTAATCTTTTTATGTGAATTATCAAAAAAAAGCGAATATTTTCACACACAACCAAGCGAAAAGCATTGCCAGAAAGAATACTAGTTCTTCTCAATTTCACAACTAACTAACATTCAACACAATCACAACAATATACACTTTTCATCACAACTCCTTCTCTAATATCCTCTCTATTTGCCCAACATAATAAAACGGAACGTTGAACAACTTAAATTGCTTTCCTCCCGAAGTTGTCACATTATCAACAGAATAAGGATTAGACCAAACTCTGATTGCTATGGCGTGCGGAGCTTTTTCCATAAAAAGATGCAACGATTTAAGTTTGGCAATATGCCCGGACTTCACCTCTATCGGAACCACTAAGCTCTTGAACTGATAAAGAAAATCAACCTCTGCATCAGACCCCTCCTTGTCTCTGCGCCAATAGTTATGACGAAGAGATATATCATTGTCATACGCCACAAGTTCTTGAGCCACTATATGTTCCGCTATCCTGCCTCGCCACACGTCACATATATCTTTTGCAGAAAAAACATCGTTCTGCACTTTGGATGCATAATTGACAATACCTGTATCCACCCACAACAACTTAGGACGTTTCTTAAAGTTGGGCAATATCGGAACTTGGGTATCTGATGTTGGATAGACCAACTCTGTCAACATAGCTTTAGCGATGATTTGAAAAGCCTCGCTCATCTCTCTCGACCGATAGCTGGTTCCGCCAAATCCTTCAAACGAGATAGTCTCTGCCGCACTCTGCCAACCATAGTCCATTATCGTGCGTATCACCTTCACCATTGTTTTGCTGCTTGTATATTTCTCCACATCATCTTTGTAGGCTTGCAACAATGAGTTAAACACGCTCGCACACGACAAGATGTCTCTCTTTTTAGCATACTGCACAATCACCGCCGGCATTCCACCCACCAAAACATACTCTCGAAAAAGCCGCATCACACGGTCATGAACAACAGACTCAACGCTGAAATTCTCTACAAGTTCTTTGTCAAAATCTTCGCCCAATCCGCCTAAAAACTCCAAAAAAGAACACGGACGCAATGACATAAACTCTACTCGTCCCACCGGAAATGAGATTTTACGGACATCCATCACCGTCTCTAACAAAGAACCTGCCACAATTACATGAATCTCCGGAGCTTCTTCATAGAAATAACGCAACATAGCAACCGCCTTTTTTGAATTTTGTATCTCATCTATGAAAAGAAGTACAGAACCATCTTTTTTCTCCTGCTTTTTATGAAAATAGATAGATTGAAGCAATTGAGCCACATCATCTGTCTGTTCAAATAGCTCGGAATCTTTACTACGCTCGAGGTTAAGATGCAAAAAAACATCAAACTCCTTGGCAAACTCTTTCACCAAGGTTGTCTTTCCAACCTGACGAACACCCCTTATTATCAGAGGTTTCCGATCTTCAGAATATCTCCATTCTCTTAATTTATGTATTGCCAATCTCCTTATCATACGCTATGTTTTTTGTAATGAAATGACGGTATAATTATAAAAATATTGTAATAAAATGACGGTATAATTTAGCAATTCTTGTAACAAACAGACGGTATAGTCCAAAGATTTTTGTTATAAAAGGACTGTATAACTTATGAAGTCTTGTAAAGAAATCAAAAAAAAGAACCCCTGCCGGAGTGGCAGGGGGATTGTTTTATCCTTTAACAATTTCATCAAACCATTGCTGAGCAAGGTCTTGACCAAGAATCAAAGTCAAATCTTTTATAGAAGAATTCATCTGCTTTTTAAACTCTTTCTCTTTCAAAGACTTACCTAAATCTAATAATTTACTCTTTAATACAACTTTGTCATCTTCTGTAAGTTCCCCTAAATTATTATATTTCATCCATTGCTTAACATTTCCACACAATGTTGGAATTTTGTTCATACCTGCAATTTTTTCAGCAAGAGATACCTTATTAGCAATTTTACGCTCTTCATCCTCTTTTTGCTTTACCTCGTCTATAGCCTTTTGTTGTTCTTGCAACTTTATATATTCATTCGCAATACTCTTTAAAGAATCAAAGCGTGATGACCTATCAGAGAAAATACGTACTGCACTCTCAATATGTTGCAAAACTTCCGACCATTGTTCTGCAGAATATGCCTCTTCCGCAAGTTTATAAAAACTAGCAAACTCTTCCTCCTTTTTCTTTAGTTCATTCTCTAATCGCTCTTGCTCTTCTCTCTGTTTCCTTTCATTTTCTGCCTGCTCACGAGCTAAAGCCTCTCGTTCTAACCGTTCTTTCTCTTTTTCTTCTTCGCTTATCGCTGTGAGTTTCACAAAACCCATTAAATCAAAGTGTTCACCATAGACTGCTATTTTACGAGATTTTGCAGATTTAGATTTTTTACCATCGATATTATATCCAAAACTTTTATCGGTACCTCCATTACGTTTTAAAGTTATTGAATCAATAGAATAATCTTCAAACTGCCAATCTCCTGTAATAGAATGAAAACCTGAGCCAGCGGACATTTTCAAAATACAATAGGAATTGTCAGAAGGTATAAGATTCAACAAATTGTTTATTGAATCAACTATTAAATTGGTTTTATCTGCAGAATACTCCTCAAAAAAAGCTTTTTCTTTCTTCAAATATTCTTTTGTATGGTTATTTATAACCTTAAACAAATCATTGTTTAATATACCTCTTTTCTCTTGCTGGTATGAATGGTTATCAATTTTATCAAACTGACTCAATGACAACATTATACTTGCAAAACCACACTGCATTGGTTTCAAACACTCATATATTGTATTAAAACCTTTGGGGCTAAAAGTATCGCCAGTATCTCGCCCTCCATGCTTCCATCCTCCTATCCAATTTCCTTTCTTTTGCAAATTGAATATCTTGGTATTTACAAGAGAGGTACCATCAAATTCTGCATCAGAGATTTTGATGAAACGCATAAACTCATCTCCTTTTACAGAACTTCCAAATACCTGTTTTTCATCATGCTCCCTATCTCGCAAATAATCAAATAAGATGGAACGGATAGCCCCCTTCAAAGAACTTCCTGCCAAGATAGGCTTCCCTGTCAACTGATTCTTTACAAATGCCTTTATATCGTTAGGAGAATCTGCCGGCAAAGGCATCACAAAATCAGAAACTTTCTCTAATTTGGGTTCTGTTATTAAGTTAATGATTCCTTGTTCATTTTTAGAAGCAAAGAAAGATGTCAACCGGTCTATATTCACACCCTCTCTGACTATTTTCTTTAGATTGAGTTTGTATATTTTTCCTTTATTCACAACAAAATCCACTCCTCTAACCCAATCCTTTTCCGCTCCTGCACCAATAGACAGAGGCGTAAGCACTTCTATCTTTAAGTCATATTTCTTATTTATTGTTTCCATAATCTTACAACTTTATAGGAATGAACAATGCTTTTCCACAACGCCAAATCGGATGATTAACCTTTGGTTCAAAATCCAAAGTAGGACTTAAATCTACAATCTTCCCCAACTCACAAACACCCGACATATCCTTTTTAAAGACAGATGATGCTGAAAAAGAATAGACCGCATTCTTACGAATTGTATTGTGAGGAGGCGTAGTTATCCAACCACCACGACGCACAAAATCGTATGCAACATTATCATTATCAATCAAATCCGTCAACTCTTCTTTGTTATTTGGAATATAATTAGACAACGCCAATGCAAAATCAGCCTTGTCTGGAAGATTCAATTCCACATCTTTTTCCTCATACTCAAAAAAACCGTTACCTACATTTCGATCTGTCCCAATACCTTCTGATTGCAACAACGCCAATGCCTTTTTTATTAAAGAAACATCTCCCTCCGCTATAAAATAGAGTCCGGAATAATCTTTGAAAAAGACTCTATCCATGTAAAAAGGAACCGCATCTTCACTTGCATCTCTTGAAACGGTAACTCTTGGAAAAACCTGAGAAGAGATAAAATCCTTATCAAAAACTTTATCTACGGTCAAAAAATCACCTTTTACATTATCTACATCAGCACCATCTTTAAACAAAGTTTCCCCATTTAACACCTTCTCAAAATAGTTTTTGTCCAACCATGAAACTTTCTTCACGCTCTTTGCCTTAGCTAAATCGTTGAGTGTAGGTAATGTTTGTTTCAATGGCTTTGGAAAGAAGAGCACAGCATCACTTGCCTCATCCTTTTGATAAAACGGGAAAAGGCTGCTGATAACACACCCCAAATCACCCTCAGGCGGTATAGACTCCCCTAACTTAGCCAAACACGAAGTGAGAGCCGCATACATAGTGTCAGAAGCAATTGTTTTCAAACTGACACTATAATCGTCCCTTGCATCACCAATGTGCAACGGCGAGGTGAAATGAAGTTTGTATATTGTAAATTTACGTTTTGCCATATTCAAACTATTTACCTTCTACCATTTTCCATTCTGTGGTTTCATCTGCGTGCGAATACTTCAAGTCATCAAACTTGATTTGACCATAACCACGAGAACCACTACCACCCAAATAATCGTTTTCAAGTGCGTTGATTCCTTTTTGTAATAGGTCTAACAAATCTTTCTCTTTGTCATCATCCCATACATTGACAACGAACTCTACATCAAAAAAGACACCTGCTGGAATACGCTCCATTTGACGAGGATGTTCAGCTGTACCTTTCACTCTATCTATCACATTCTCCCACTTACCCTCTGTATATGGCATATCCAAATTGTAACACGCTCTCAATTCGCTAGCTGATTTTTCTTGCAACATTGCATCGCGAACTATTAGTTTAGATGGTTGATTACTCTGCGAGAATCCAAACAAATTATTTACATCTGAGTTACCACCCACTTTTGCCGCACCTGCAATTTGCTCCAACAAACAACGCATCTTTCCCTTCAAAGAACTTCCAGGAATATATGGCTGATTGTCCTTTGTTGCAATCTTGATAACAGGGTTATCAATACCTCCAATTTCAACATTATCACTGCTACCACCAATATGTAAACCTGTCAATAATTCTATAGTGGTATTTATCTTTATTTTCTTTACTAACTGTTTCATTTCCTATACAATTAATTGTTATCATTTAATTTACTCTCTTCTGCTGCTTTATGATAAGCTACAATAGCTTCAAATACTTTTATAAAATTCTTAAAGTGCAATTCAGAACTCACATTGTCTATCGCTTTAGAAATCACAAAGTAAAAATCATTAATTTTTGCATTTGCATCCTTTGCACGTCCCACAGCATAAGCTAACTTTGGCTTAAGAAGGACAAAATCCGTTTCGTCATATCCTGACATTTGTTGTCTTTTCACTTCTCCAAAGAATTTACGAAGCTGACTTGTTGTCAACTTTGATTCTTTAATTTCTATATTTCTACCATTCCTATCCGTAGATGGACGTCTATCATCTTTACCTAAATACGCACCAAAACGTTTTGCAAAATCTACGGTTCTTTGAGTTACCTTTTCGGTAATCTCAGTCTGCGGAATTAAATCATTTCTATCCCATGCCATAACTTAACTATTTATTTTGTTCTACATTATTTTCTTTTAACTCTAATTCTGCCCAACGGGCTGCTACTGCCATCAACTCATATTTACGAGTATCCAACAATTCTTTATCTCTCAAATTCTTACAAAAATCATATACACTCTGATTCTTCTTATGACTTTCCATATAGCGAGACAAATAATATGAAGTGTGCCACAAATAACTCATATTCTTCCTATCGCCTCGTTTTTCTTTCTCTTTATTATCTTTTATCATCAATGCATATGTTTTAATCTTATGCAAGATACCTTTTGAAAGATTTTCATTTTTTATTAGATCTACAAATTCTTTCTTATATCTCTCCACATATCCAAAGTCATCTTTCCATGAAATTGTCTCACCAAACATATTGAAAGCATTCTTCGCTTCGCTATTACTTTTGGCATTATGCTCTGCGTCTCCTGCCAACTCTGCGGCTTTTGCTATAGGAAATTTATCCCCGACTATTGCAATACCTCCGGAAATAGATATATCTTCTCTTCCTACAAACTTTGCAAAGTCCTTACGAATATCAGCCGCAAATTCAATCAATTTATCCCAACGACCTACAGCAAAGACATCATCACCTCCGGAATATAATATGTTTACATCCTCCTCGTACTTTTCACGTATAGTATTCAGATAACCACTAAAAAAGTAATCTAACATAAACGAGAGCGTTGAATATGCTGAGAAACTTTTATCCTTATCAGGAAGTCCTTTGATAAATATCGAACCAAGATTATCAACATCCATACGCAAAACGCCTAAATAACTTCCGTCCGCCAACTCTTCAAAAGTTTTATCTCTACCATCTTTCTGCGCTTGCTTATTACCTCCATAGAACTGAAAACCATAACTGCAACCATTGCCTTTTAGCGGAGCTGCAAGAAAATCTGTGTTATTAATTCGTTTCACTCTACAAGTGTCTGCAGAAGTAATATTCCTAAAATCTGCATCATCAACCGTTAGTTCTAATTGATCAAACAAATAATTATGAATACCAGCACTATGAATATCAATCTTTACCTTATTCTTTATATACTTGTTTGTATCATCAGAACGGTACGTAACAATATAATCTGCATCTTTCAGGGTCTTCCCTAAATCTGCTTGTTCTTTGACTTTCTTTAAAACATAAGTTCTTTCTTCTTCTTTTTCTTTAGGGTCAATAGGTACACATTTATCAATACTAGATTCAATACCTGTCACCGCACAAACTTTTACATCACCCCCGACTTCCTGAACTTTAAAGAAATCTTCACTCAAAAGTACATTCTTAAACTTCTGATTCTTCTGTGATGTCAAATTCTCAGCAAGTGCTTTCCATAACAAACCTATTTCTTGATTCTTTTGATTCTCAAAATCGATTCCTTTTCCACCTACATTGTATGCAAACGGAACATAATCCATATTTACCACAAGCTGTCCATGATGTTGCTTCCAAAGTTCTTGTTCTATACTTCTTTTCAACCCCTTAATAGCAGACTTAACTTTCTCTGTATTAGGTAACAGCATATAAAACTTACCTCCAGAAGAATACACCACATGACCAAGTGTTGCTTTAATGTCTGGATGTTGGATAATTCTCTGAATTATAGAGTCTATCAACAATTGCAGATAGAACGAACGTCCTTTCAAACTAACGGCAGCCTTGCGCGATGCAATGTTATAGATGAACTTCTGGATACCGGACAAATCACCACCTAACAACAACACCGGCTGGACTCCTTCTTTTAAAGTCAAACGCTGATTTTGATATATAAAATCATCTGGTTTTTCTTGCTTATACATATACAAGCAATCTGCAAACGCAGCTGTTGTCTTTAAGTGGTCAAATAGACTCACATTAGACATATCTGTTGTATTAGATGGAATGCACCAAGTATATTTCTTCAACAGATTCAACAAACTCTCTGCAAAGCCGTCAAATGTATCTGTTGGCAGTTTATCAAACTCTTTCTTAAATCCCATCCAAAGATTTTCATACTTTTCTTGCGAAATACCATCTTGCGGACAATTTACATCATTCGGAAAAAATCCGTCTTTTTCTATTGACAACGAACGTAGCCCAAATGCAGACTTACCCTTTCCTTCATTAATGCCATTAAACACCGAATAAAGCGGTATCTGCTTATAACGATTCTTTCCCCACTTAATAGCGTCTATATCACCATTCTCTTCCTCCAGTTTTACTCTTCTATCAACACCGGCACTCCACCAATCTGCAAGCGAAATCAAAGCTTGCAATTCCGTACTTGGCTTATGGTGGAATGATGCCAACTGAAAAATTGTATCCTGATTTTTCTCTCCATCAAACAGGTTCTGAGAAAAGTCCGGTATCTTCTTAAGTGTCGCTTCTATTTCCGTCAAAAATTGAAGCGTCCATACTGTATGCTGATATCCAAATCTACCCTCATTATTCAATGGACAAATAAGCCCTGCTATATTCTTTACAGAGTCCGACAGTTCATTCGTTTTATCCGAAAACGACTTATCCGCCCTCTGATAAAACTTGCCGATATCGTGCAGCAGCGCTGCTAAATAAATATGTTCTCTAACTCTATCTTTCATATTATATTTTTTACATTTCACTTCATCATTTTCACCATTCCCATGCCAAGGCTGGTGCCTTTGCCAAGGCCGCAAAAGTCGGGCAAGGAGACGTTTGTCCTGAACTCCACGTCGAAACTCTGCATCTTCACCCCTTTGTATTTTATGGCGCGAGGCTCTTCCAAATGAAGAATCTCACACTTCACTTCACGCTCCAAATAGATGTCCAGCCCCTTGCACATAGACAAGATATTACCTACCAAAATCCTTTGCAGAAACTCAGCACGCGCCGCCAAACCTTCCATCTGCTGATACTCTCTGTAATTGTCCGAATTGAAGGGCAACCACTTGCGCAAGGTGTAGCGGAATGTGTCGTCCCACGCCTGAACCACCATCTGCTTGGCATCTATCTGATCTATTTCGAAACGCTCCGGCTCCCGGTTGCCTATCTGCAAGTCGAAGTCGCACGACGAGAAGAACTCTCCAATCGACTCCACCCCCTCGCCAATACAGACCAGCGCCGCCTTGCCTCCGATACGCTTGTACTGTATCAGTGGGTAGGAGTAGCGCAAACCATCCTCTGTATGTCCGCTAAACAGCACATCGTGCTGACTGCCGGCAACACGGCTAAGAACCGCGCCACGGAAGAACGGAATCTCCGAAGTCCTAAGCTCATTTTTAAATCTGATTATTAATGTCTTTATTTTGTTTCTCATGAATCTATAGTTTTCAGATTTAGAATATCCTAAAGGTACGCAAATTTTTTACAAAAGCAAACAAATTCGGAGTATTTTATCCGCCTTGCAACAATTTTTATAAAACAGATGTCACAGAAGCATTACAAATTCTCCCTTAATCCTTGTTGTTTTGGAACTTACCTTTTGAGTTAAATTATATGAACACAGAAATTCAACCAGTTCAGACGCAGTCTTAATCCTTGTTGTTTTGGATCTTACCTTTTGAGCCGTTCAAACAGTTTTTCAGGCGGCTTGAAATATGAGTCTTAATCCTTGTTGTTTTGGAACTTACATTTTGAGAATGCTGATTGTGTTGCAGAAGAGCTTTCAGCCGGAAGTCTTAATCCTTGTTGTTTTGGAACTTACCTTTTGAGCAATGTGCGATGCTGGCTTGCAAGTGTATGAGGTGTCTTAATCCTTGTTGTTTTGGAACTTACCTTTTGAGAAATGGCAATCTACAACTAAATTTTGCAGATGGTACATCGTCTTAATCCTTGTTGTTTTGGAACTTACTTTTTGAGCCTCTATAAAAAGTTATAAATATGACCATAAGGAATGTCTTAATCCTTGTTGTTTTGGAACTTACTTTTTGAGTACAATTATGGCAAATATGTATTTGGCTAACGCGTTTGTCTTAATCCTTGTTGTTTTGGAACTTACTTTTTGAGTAAAATTATGGCACAGTTTAGATATAGTAAAAAAGACGTCTTAATCCTTGTTGTTTTGGAACTTACTTTTTGAGTTGCGAAAAAGGAGGATATAAATTTATCTTATCGTCAGTCTTAATCCTTGTTGTTTTGGAACTTACTTTTTGAGAAGGAAGACGATGAAAATTGAAATGAAGAAATTCCAGTCTTAATCCTTGTTGTTTTGGAACTTACTTTTTGAGACTATAAGAAATACTTATATCAAAGTCACTAATAAGGTCTTAATCCTTGTTGTTTTGGAACTTACTTTTTGAGGAAATAAAAGTCAAACATAAACGTGGGGGCAACACGAGTCTTAATCCTTGTTGTTTTGGAACTTACTTTTTGAGGGCTTTCTTTGCGTCTCTTGCAACAAAGAAGGCTTAAGTCTTAATCCTTGTTGTTTTGGAACTTACTTTTTGAGTAAAAAAAATTAATAACTTTTAAAAATTACTTTATGAGTCTTAATCCTTGTTGTTTTGGAACTTACTTTTTGAGTGTGCTGAATCAAAGGTGGTCAACTCTTGCTGAGATCAGTCTTAATCCTTGTTGTTTTGGAACTTACTTTTTGAGCTACTCAAAGCTAGGCGAGCACAATTGAATTAGTATGTCTTAATCCTTGTTGTTTTGGAACTTACTTTTTGAGCCAGTCCTACTGGAACAGAGCCAACGAGCTGAAGGTGTCTTAATCCTTGTTGTTTTGGAACTTACTTTTTGAGACCTCAGCCGCAACGACATGAAGCACAGAACCGTGAAATGTCTTAATCCTTGTTGTTTTGGAACTTACTTTTTGAGAACCAAAAAGGAAATTCAGAGCACGCTGAGAGTCTTAATCCTTGTTGTTTTGGAACTTACTTTTTGAGTTTAACCAACTTTCCGCACCAGCAAAAAGAGAGGTCATGTCTTAATCCTTGTTGTTTTGGAACTTACTTTTTGAGAATAGAAAACCTGTCTGTTCTTTCGGACTTTTTGCCGTCTTAATCCTTGTTGTTTTGGAACTTACTTTTTGAGTTAAGGTTACAACGTTCTTTGCATACCCGTTGCAGTCTTAATCCTTGTTGTTTTGGAACTTACTTTTTGAGAGAAGGGCACACATTTATTTACTTTTGCCAAGGCTGTCTTAATCCTTGTTGTTTTGGAACTTACTTTTTGAGAAAATAATAAATTATGTTAGAAGAGTTGCGATTACAGTCTTAATCCTTGTTGTTTTGGAACTTACTTTTTGAGGTTATTTCTCCGCGCGACTTAATAGGTGTTAGAGTTCGGTCTTAATCCTTGTTGTTTTGGAACTTACTTTTTGAGGCTAAAGAAACGTTAGCCGATTGCAAAAGGCTTGAAAAGGTCTTAATCCTTGTTGTTTTGGAACTTACTTTTTGAGTCGTCAGCTAATTCACGGGCTTAATTGGCGGAGAGAAAGTCTTAATCCTTGTTGTTTTGGAACTTACTTTTTGAGGATTATAAAAACTTACAAACGTTGGGTTTGTAGGTCTGTCTTAATCCTTGTTGTTTTGGAACTTACTTTTTGAGTACAAGAGAGGTCAGATTGTCACGACTTTGGTCTTAATCCTTGTTGTTTTGGAACTTACTTTTTGAGCAAATTATTATAAAGGAACTGTAGTAATTCATGAGTCTTAATCCTTGTTGTTTTGGAACTTACTTTTTGAGAAGGATAAAGTAACATTTTATCGCAAGTGTGTTCAAGAGTCTTAATCCTTGTTGTTTTGGAACTTACTTTTTGAGGCGACTAAATGGATTGAAGCGCAGGTGTTTGGCAGTCTTAATCCTTGTTGTTTTGGAACTTACTTTTTGAGTAACATAACTCACTAATTATAGTAAATTTATATTAAGTCTTAATCCTTGTTGTTTTGGAACTTACTTTTTGAGTTTTTCTTTGTTGCGCGCCTGCCTGCCTGCGCGCCCAGTCTTAATCCTTGTTGTTTTGGAACTTACTTTTTGAGTGGGGTAACTGTAATGATTATAATAAAATTTTATTTTATAGTCTTAATCCTTGTTGTTTTGGAACTTACTTTTTGAGAAGAATTATGAGATGGACCCAAGGTACATGGAGATACTGGTCTTAATCCTTGTTGTTTTGGAACTTACTTTTTGAGTAACATAACTCACTAATTATAGTAAATTTATATTAAGTCTTAATCCTTGTTGTTTTGGAACTTACTTTTTGAGACTTACTGGGAAGAATTTGATATAACTCCTAAAAAGTCTTAATCCTTGTTGTTTTGGAACTTACTTTTTGAGTGTGGAAGGAATCACACGGAGAAGTACCTTGTAATCAGTCTTAATCCTTGTTGTTTTGGAACTTACTTTTTGAGCCACTAGGTTCATGATGTGGCTAAGGATCCGATAATCTGTCTTAATCCTTGTTGTTTTGGAACTTACTTTTTGAGAGAGGTGTTGATTTAGAAAAATTCGCATCTTACTACGGAGTCTTAATCCTTGTTGTTTTGGAACTTACTTTTTGAGGAGGAACTTGATGTCAACTGCTTTGAGGCAGTATTCTGTCTTAATCCTTGTTGTTTTGGAACTTACTTTTTGAGTTGCGATTATGACAAGGTAGTCGCAGACATAGTTGAGTCTTAATCCTTGTTGTTTTGGAACTTACTTTTTGAGCAGTTAACATGTTAGCTTTGCTCAAAAGAGCAGCTGTCTTAATCCTTGTTGTTTTGGAACTTACTTTTTGAGATTCAATTTTTCTGTAGGAGACACTCCTACAACGTCTTAATCCTTGTTGTTTTGGAACTTACTTTTTGAGTATGTATAACGTTGAGGATAAATTGTCGGCTTTAGAGTCTTAATCCTTGTTGTTTTGGAACTTACTTTTTGAGTAAGAGATACCTCCTCTACACTGAAAAAAGTGGAGGTCTTAATCCTTGTTGTTTTGGAACTTACTTTTTGAGAAATCGAAAAAGAAATCAAGGACTTAAAGTCTGAGAGTCTTAATCCTTGTTGTTTTGGAACTTACTTTTTGAGCGATTTGCATTTAATGACGGTAGCCGTTCGTTTCATTTGTCTTAATCCTTGTTGTTTTGGAACTTACTTTTTGAGAATGGAGGGGTTGAGGTATGATTAAGCCCAATTCCGTGTCTTAATCCTTGTTGTTTTGGAACTTACTTTTTGAGGACGATGGCTCTCGTTGCTGCCTTTGAGAAAAGCTTGCAGGTCTTAATCCTTGTTGTTTTGGAACTTACTTTTTGAGTTGAAAAAGAGATACGGATTATCAGGGTCAGCCCCGAACTGGTCTTAATCCTTGTTGTTTTGGAACTTACTTTTTGAGAGGCAGATATGAAGGTGCCATGATCCTCTTCCGCACAAAGTCTTAATCCTTGTTGTTTTGGAACTTACTTTTTGAGGAAAGCGATAGTATATAAAACATGGGATGAAACATGTCTTAATCCTTGTTGTTTTGGAACTTACTTTTTGAGCGAATAAGTCTCGCATTATCTGCGAGGCGATAAAGGCGTCTTAATCCTTGTTGTTTTGGAACTTACTTTTTGAGTTTTTTAGAAAAATGGACAATTTCTCAAAAACGTGCAGTCTTAATCCTTGTTGTTTTGGAACTTACTTTTTGAGAAGGTATGGATATCTAATCTCTTTTGAATATAACGAAGTCTTAATCCTTGTTGTTTTGGACCTTACTTTTTGAGTTG
>JAGBRL010000099.1 GCA_017632345.1 Paludibacteraceae bacterium | reverse complement strand
TATTACGTTGATTTTTACAGCTTGTTCAACAATCCGGAAAAGGACTGGGAAAACATGAAGATTTTGGACAAAAATCCACCTCCTCAACTAACTCTTTTTGTTTAAGGGGGGCTTGTAATTTGAAAAAAGAAATCTCAACCGTATAAAATCAGCGTTTGAGACTCCTTTTTATATCGTTTTTAGTTTTTATCGGACACTAATAATATTTTTTGAAGAGCATTTTGCTTAGGTTGATCATATTCGCGAAAAAGCGATGCGGGCTTCATGACAGAGTGAATAAGAGCGAGATATATAAAACCTTATCAATAGCCCCCAATAAAAAAGGGAGAGTTTCAAACCCTCCCAATTCATTTCAACAAACTATCTCCTCACGACCGACCCGCAAACTTATTTCCCTTAAAACACTATCGAAATGCCGCCCATGATGTTAAAGCCTTGCGATGTGTATCCGTACCAACTTTCGTACTCTTGACATAATATGTTGTTCAGATTTAAAAATATGTCGGCGAAACTTAACACTTTATAGTTTGCCCCGATGCTAAGGTCGTGCACATCGTTCATTTCCAAACTGCTGCCGTGCACTAAAGCCTCCCTGCCTGTCGCCAAGTGATAGGCTATATTGAACCGCAGATAGTCCGTCGGAATATATGACGATGTTGCGGACAATTCAAACTTAGGCTGCATCCACGGGGTCTCGTCCTTCTCTAACGACCACTTGTTAACCTTCATCTTCACAGCGAAATCCGCCTTGTCTCTCCACTTGTACTTGATGCCCAACCCTGCATTAAACAGTCCGGCATCTTCACAATACACCACATCATAAATATTGTGATAAGCAGAAGCCGCGACAGTGTCCACAGTACGCCTGTTCACGAAGAAATAAGGATTGTTCACAACTCTATATCCAATATTCAGGTCAACCGCAAGCTGGTTGAAGAATTTTATCTTTGTTCCTGCATAAATATCTATCGGCACGTAAGTGTCTTCTACACGAACATCCGGCGAAACGTAACGGTTGTTCATAGTGACGTTACGGTAACTGTTCACCACGAAATCGCCAGACACGCCCGCATAGACATACCATTTCTTGTCGATCACCTGAACATGTCCATAAATATCCGGCATCACAGAACCCGGCCTTCCCTGCCCCATGCAGAACGTTCCGATGACACCAATCTGCATCATTCCAGACTTGCCCTCAAAAGTATATTTCGGATTAAGCTTCAGCACTGTATAGCTGTGCAAATTATCAGAAGCCCCGTATCTAAAAAACTCCGAGGAGTCCGGCCTGCTCATAAAGATGTTGTACATGTCAACATTCAGCCCCAGCATAGATGTTTCCATCCGGTAAACACCTTGGAAATTAGTGTAAATCGTATGCTCGCTAAGGCTGTTCCTATTATGAAACAGCTGATAATTAGTCTGCACATCATACTTCCACTTCCCCACGAAATCCTTAGCCCTATAACGCGCGTTCACGTTAAAGTTCATAAAGGCCTGTTCCTTGTAGTCGTCAGACAAATTCAGTTTAGCATTATTAGCTAACGAATCCTTGAACGAGTCGTATCCGTAATAGTTAAACCTGTTATAGCCAAAATCCACAAAGGCGCTAAACTCGCTGTTCCTTATTCCTTTGAGGAACGCCACCTTAGCTTTATTGTCGTTGAACAAAGCGTCGGATTCCAGATTTCTATAAAGAGACGGATACATATCCTTCGTAAGCTCTATATCTCCAAACGACGAATTATGTTTGCCGTAAAAATCTATCAAATAACTTCCGTCCTTATACAACGGGGTGTACACTTCGCCTAGGAAAGAAGTGTAATTTCCGCCGCCTACACGCACAAACCCCTCGTGCACATCCTGCGGCACAGGCGTGCTGGCCTCCGCATAATCAAGCGTAGGAATAACCTCAGAAACAGGAGTGGTCGGAAGAGTCCATATAGAGTAGTTTGTCTTTATCTTCTTGGTGTCAACGTCCCTTAGTTCTGGCATGGTGTTCACCTTGCCGGCCTCCCTAATAACCGGATTATACTCCTTCACAACCTCAATATCTCTCGAAATTGTGGTGTCGGTCTCGACCTTGCCCATATCCGTCTGAGCCATAACCGGCAGACCCGCTAAGGCTACAGCCGTAAAAAAAGATGCAATACGTTTCATTTTACAAACATTAGATAAGAGACTGAGTCAGTCCGCAATATTAATCCGCCAACGCGCATAGTCAGAGGCGGCGCGATTATCTCAAATCGACTTGTACGGCAACTGAGAAAGCGCCTCCGCAAGTTTATTGACAAATTCGGTCAGCGGTTTAGACGCCATCATTTTCAACATCATCGGCAGTTCCGCCTTCATTGTAACCTTTATACGAGAGTCATTCTCTGCAACCTGCTTCACCTGAAGCCACAGATTGAAGTCAACCGGAGCATTGTCCGCCCCGAACTTTATAGTTTTGCAAGGCTCTCTGTCCACAATCCTCAAGCCAACCTTGCCGACCGGGTCAACAGAAAAGCTGCACGAGTCGCAATCGTATTCGAGGTCTTTAATTTTATCCTGCGGAATCCTATCTATAATCTTCTCCAGATTATTCAGATTAGACAATGTGTCAAAAATCACTTTGTCGTCACACTCAACCTTCTTTATTTCGCTTTCAAACGTTGTCATAAAAAAAACTTAAAACGCGCGGCCCGCTATGCAACAATAAGGCAAAAACTCCGCACATACATAAAAAAAACAGAATGCAGAGACACCGTTTCCAGCGTCTCCACATTTACACTCTAAAATTATTTCAACCAGTTTGCAGGGTCTTTTCTCCACTCCTTCAAAGTCTCCATCTCCTCTTCTCCGATAAATTCAGTTTTAAGAAGATGCTCAAGCACTGCTCCGTAGTTAGAGAGTGTGGTCAGTTCCACGTTAGCCTCGCTGAACTTCTCTGAAGCGACAGGGAATCCGTACGTGAAAATAGCGAGCATACCAATAACTTCGCAGCCGTCCTTACGAAGAGCTTCAACAGCCTTCAAGCTGCTTCCGCCCGTAGAGATCAAGTCCTCGATAACCACGACTTTCTGTCCCGGCTTCAAATCGCCTTCTATGAGGTTTTCCAATCCATGGTCCTTCGGAGACGAACGCACGTAAACAAAAGGCAAGCCAAGCTCTTCTGCCACCATAGCTCCCTGAGCTATCGCTCCTGTTGCAACACCAGCCACAACGTCAACGTCACCATACTTCTCACGTATAAGGCGAGCGAACTCCTTCTTGATGAACGTCCTAATCTCTGGATAAGACAAAGTCTTTCTGTTGTCACAATATATCGGAGACTTCCAGCCCGAAGCCCATGTGAACGGATTCTGAGGCTGCACTTTAATAGCCTTTATTTTAAGCAGTTTTTCTGCCACAAGATTTTCCAAATTACTCATCTTCACTATTTTTTATTTTATTTTAACTTATTGAATTTACAAACACACCCGTGCAAGTCTGCCCAAACCGCAACGGAAATAATCACAGCGTTGCACATATTTAATACAACGATACAAAATTAAATAATGTTCTTGATATTATATATATTTTCTCGTACCGTTTTTTGTGTTTCACGACATTATTTTTCAGCCGTTTCAAAAGAAGGCATTCTTTGACATACTTTGCGGCACCGAAGAACCTCTCTTCTGCCCGCAAATAAAACCATTCAGCCTTTTGCAAAAAAAATCAAAACATATATCTTTGCCGCAACAAAATAGAGTGTATGATGAACAAATGGATTGACAAATTTGCGTTACAGTTTATAACGCACAGTAACGACAGGTACAACTATCTGCAATCTGCAGAGCTTGCCCTTGAAGGAGGATGCAAATGGATTCAGCTGCGAATGAAGGATGTTCCCGTTGAAGAAATTGAACCTATCGCATTGAAAATTAAAACTTTATGCAAAGAGCACAATGCGATTTTCCTTATAGACGACCATGTCGAACTTTGCAAAAAAGTTGGGGCCGATGGTGTTCACCTCGGAAAAAACGACATGAACCCTGCCGAAGCTCGCAAGATTTTGGGTGCCGACTTCATCATAGGCGGGACTTGCAACACTTATGAAGATATACTGAAAATAAAGGACGATGTTGACTACATCGGGTGCGGTCCATTCCGTTTCACAACTACAAAAAAGAACCTCGCTCCTGTTCTTGGGCTAGACGGCTACAAAGAAATTGTGTGGAACTGCAGAAGCAACAACATAAACATACCGATTGTGGCTATAGGCGGAATCACGGCGGAGGACATTCCAGACATACTAAACGCAGGTCCAAACGGGATTGCCTTGTCTGGCACAATTCTCAACTCGCCAGACCCTGTTTCTGAGACAGAAAACATTGTGAGAATAATCAATACAAAATAACTGCAAACACCTTGTCCTCAAGCTAATTTATAAAAACAAAAGTCTGTCTGAAGAATAATTCTCAACCAGATTCATCTTCAGACAGACCTATAAAAAGCAAATTGCTTACAATACGATATTGACAATCTTGCCAGGAACCACAATTACCTTTTTAGGTGTCTTGCCTTCCATAAACTTTTTGGTCTGTTCATGTTCCAATGCAGCTTTCTCCACATCTTCTTTAGACGCTGCAGCCGGCATCTCTATGCTGAAACGAACCTTTCCGTTGAACGAAATAGGATATTTCACAGAACTTTCCACAAGATACTCCTCTTTAAATTCTGGCCAAGACTCGTCGCACACAGAACCTGCGTTACCGACAGCATGATACAGCTCCTCTGCAATATGCGGAGCAAACGGAGCCACAAGCACTATCATCTTCTCCAGAACCGCCCTTTTGTTGCACTTAAGCGAGGCCAACTCATTAACACATATCATAAACGCCGCAACAGACGTGTTGTAAGAGAAATGCTCTATGTCAAACGTTACCTTCTTTATAAGTTTATGAAGAGCCTTCAGTTCGTCTGCCGTAGGCTGGTCATCCGAAATTTGCAAATCGTCACCTTTGTAGAACAGTCCCCAGAACTTTTTCAGGAAGCGATGCACGCCGTCTATACCGTTAGTGTCCCACGGTTTTGACTGTTCAAGCGGACCAAGGAACATTTCATAAAGGCGCAAAGTATCAGCGCCGTATCGTTCCACAATATCATCAGGATTCACAACATTAAACATCGACTTCGACATCTTCTCTACCGCCCAGCCGCAAATATACTTTCCATCTTCAAGAATAAACTCCGCATTGTTGTAATCCGGCATCCAGTTCTTAAATCTCTCTATATCAAGCACATCATTAGACACAATATTCACGTCAACATGAATAGGCGTAACGTCATACTCGTCCTTCAGATTATACGACACAAACGTGTTAGTGTCCTTTATGCGATAAACAAAATTAGAACGGCCCTGAATCATACCCTGGTTGATAAGCTTCTTGAACGGCTCGTCCTTGCATATAACGCCGAGGTCAAACAGGAACTTGTTCCAGAAACGGCTATAAATCAGATGCCCAGTTGCATGCTCTGTTCCTCCAATATACAAATCTACATTCTCCCAATAATCATTAGCCTCTTTAGAAACCAGAGCCTTGTCATTTTTAGGATCCATGTATCTGAGGTAATAAGCTGACGAACCTGCAAAGCCCGGCATTGTGTTCAACTCATACGGGAATCCATCTGCAGTCTCCCAGTTTTTCGCATGACCCAAAGGCGGCTCTCCCTTTTCTGTCGGCAAGAAATTTTCAATTTCAGGCAACTCCAAAGGCAAGCAGTTCTCGTCCATCATGTAAGGCATACCGTCCTTGTAATAAACAGGGAACGGCTCGCCCCAATAGCGCTGACGACTAAAAATTGCATCGCGAAGCCTATAGTTTACTTTGACCTTTCCTATACCCTTTTCTGCCACATATTTTTTCGCCGCTGCAATAGCCTCTTTCACCGACAATCCGTTTAGGAAGCCGGAATTAGCCATCACACCGTCCTTTGCGTCAAAGCTCTCCTCGCTCACATCACAGCCTTCAATCACAGGAATGATAGGCAAATTGAAATGTTTTGCAAATGCATAGTCACGAGAGTCGTGCGCCGGCACAGCCATAATCGCACCCGTTCCGTAACCAGCTAACACATAATCACTTATCCAAATAGGAATTTCGGTACCAGAAACCGGATTTATCGCATACGCGCCAGTGAACACGCCAGTCACCCTGCGGTCTGAGATACGTTCACGCTCAGTTCTCCGCTTCACAACATCAAGATAAGCGTCAACAGCCTCCTTCTGATCCGGAGTCGTAACCATAGAAACATACTCAGACTCAGGAGCAAGAACCATAAACGTCACACCAAAAATAGTGTCCGCGCGAGTAGTGAAAATATCAAAAGAGAACGGCTTGTCTTTGATTGCAAACTTCATTTCGGTACCCTCGCTACGTCCAATCCAGTTTTTCTGAGTCTCCTTCAGCGAGTCAGTCCAATCCAAAGTCTCAAGACCGTCAAGCAAACGCTGCGCATAAGCAGAAACTCTCAAGCTCCACTGGCGCATCACACGCTGCTCAACCGGATGACCGCCACGTATAGAGACACCTTCGCTAATCTCATCATTAGCCAACACACAACCAAGCGCTGGGCAGAAATTCACCTTTATATCTGCGAGATACGCTATTCTGTAATTCAGAAGAATCTCTTGCTGCTCCTTCTCCGACTTAGACTTCCAATCAGAAGCAGAAAAATTCAGTTCTTCGGAACATGCTGCATCAACCCCTGCAGAACCATCGCTTTCAAATTTTGCGACAAGCTCCGATATAGGCAAAGCCTTATCCGCATCATTATCATAATACGAGTTGAACATCTGAATAAAAGCCCATTGCGTCCATTTATAATAATCAGGTTCGCAAGTTCTCACCTCTCTGCTCCAATCGTAGCAAAACCCTATTTTATCCAGCTGTTCTCTGTAACGAGCTATATTTTTTGAAGTAGTTACAGCCGGATGCTGACCCGTTTGAATCGCATATTGTTCCGCTGGCAGACCATAAGCGTCATATCCCATCGGATGCAACACGTTAAAACCTTGCAGACGTTTGTAACGGCTGAAAATATCAGACGCAATATACCCCAACGGATGACCTACATGCAGGCCGGCACCTGACGGATATGGGAACATGTCCAGCACATAATATTTTCTCTTAGAAGAGTCAACATCAACCTTATACGTTGAGTTATCCTTCCAATATTGCTGCCAACGCTGTTCTATCTCTTTGAATTTATACTCCATAACTAAAAACGAATTGTTTTTCAAAATCTTTAACAAAGTGCAAATTTACAGAAAGTTTAGAAAAGATACCACAAATAGCCATGCAAAAAAACAGATAAAAAAAGCGAGGAGAATAAAAATCCTCCTCGCTTAGATATTAGATTAAAAACCGATTAATATTCCCAAAGGTCATTTTCAAAATTAACCAACTGAGTTTTAACCTGATCCTGAACCTTCTTAACCTCATCCACTGTAGAACCATATTCCACAATACCACGATTCTGGATGTTAGATTCCTTGTAGATGTAGCTTGCGAATCTTCTCTTTATGAACAAGTCATCAAATGATGGACGCGCTCCATTGTTTCTGTCTGTGATAAGAACTTCTGTCTGAGACAAGAAAGGTCTCAATTTATCAAAAGGAATCCAGAACATAGGGTTGTTAGAAGGAACACCTGTTCCGTCAACATCCTTATACAATATCGGACAAAGAGCAATAAGTTTAACACAGAAAGAAGATGTAATCTTATCAAAGAACCAAACTTCTTTTGCATAATACTTAAACACGTCACGATTAGGAACGTCTGTTTCGTCAATTATGTAAGTAGTGTCATTAGTAATAGAGTCCGCTTTTGGAGTTGCAAGAATCTGATACTTTTCTACCGTTTCCTTGAACGAAACCAAGTTGTCATCATTGAAAACTTCTCTAGTTTCATCATAAGTGTAAGCTTTCACCTTACCCTCCTGAACAAGTCTAAACATCAGAGCAAAAAGACTCTGTCTGTTGTCTGAAGCCTGTTCTGGATAGTAGAACGGATAATTCATCTTTTCACGCAAGTCGATTATACGATAAACGACTTTCTGCCAAAAGACATCATCAGCTCGAGGATTAACCATTTCAATTGGTTCCAATCCCTCTTTCGGACCACTTGTTGGCAAATTTGACGCAACTTCCTCCGAAATCTCACCACTCTCGTCAAAGAAAGAGTTATCTGCTGTCTGAGAATAAGCAGATGTCACCAACGACATCAACCCACCAACAAACAATAATCTCAAAAATTTACTCATAACTTTAAACTTAAAAGTTCAGAAAAAACATCTTAATTATTTAATTTTCACTTCAAGAGGCGGCAAAGTACGAAGCACCTTGTCCGGACCTACAGACTTCACATTAGTAATAAAGACTGACTTACCTCTAACCATCTTCTTGAAGATATCCTTCTGCTTCGGAGTAAGACGATCACCCTGAGCCATTTCAATGATATTGTTACCCATAGAGTCAAAGTAACTCAACTGGAATGACTTAACATCATACTTAACATCCAAATCAGCATCATCCAACTCTGCTACTACACGTTCTACAGTAACCAAGAACGCCTTTGAAATAGGAGTACCACCTTTGTACTTTTCCTTCATACCCTTGTTTGTGTACTCCAACTTAGCCAACGGCGGTGGCAACGGCTTAACGCGGAATTCCTTCTTAGTGATGCCCTGAGTCTTGCCGTCTATGGTTGCGCTAACTGAAACCACAGCTGTAACACCTGGCTTAGCAGGTCTCACGTTCCATCCTTTTGCAGTTTTTGTCACAGCAGCATTCGATACCGATATGCTAACATTGTTAGAAGAAACACCTGGCACAGATACACTGATAGGGTTGTTGAAACCTGCATAAAGCACGTTCATCATATCTGCAGAAACTGTTGCAGTAGGTTCACCGATCGTATACTCCTGAACGAAGTCATAAACAACTTCCTCTCCGTTCGGCTTCTTCATCTTGATCTTACCATTGTACTTCTTGTTACCTACGGCACTACAAGGCACCTCATACACATACTTTCCTTCAGCATTCTTTACGATAGCCTTTCCGTCCACTTCAGTATCCAATGCCTTAGTAGAGTCTATCGCAGCCAAAACGATTTCAGCAGAATACTTGCCACCTCTCATGACATAGCTTGACTTAGGAATAGCAAGCGCAGTGATCTTGTTCACACGGAAGTCACCAGCGTCAACTTCAGACATCAAGTACTGAACAGCCTCTGCCTGAGCGTTACGGATATCGTTCTTAATCTTAGAAAGCACTGTCAGTGTCGCAACTGCAGGCATATCTTCGAAAACTCCAGATTCCCAGTTCTTCTTCACACCAGGTTCCTTCTTGTTTTCAATTTTATCTGTATTGAACATTTCAGCCAAAGACGCAACCTTTGTAGAGTCCTTTGCTACAACTTCCTGCATCTTAGTTCTGTAATCTTCAATAGCCAAACGCAACTTTTCACCTTCCTTTTCAAGCATACCTACCTGACTTGGAACGTTCAAATCACCACGACCTTCGTCTGAAATCTGAATGTTTGCAGTATCGGCAGCATCCTTGTCAATTATCGTAATGATACGTTTCTGGATTCTAGAAACTTCGTTGTAGAGGTTATCTGACATAATCTTAACCTCATTCGCCTTGTCTAGGAACGGTTTAGCCTTAGCAGCATTCTGAGCAGCCATAGTCTCAAACTGACCTTGCAACATCTCATTACGAGCCTCACCAATCGTGATACTCTTCTTCATTGTATCTTCCACCAATGTATATCCGTTCAGGATTTCGGCAGACACGTTCAGCGCAAGCATCGCGGTCAACACCAAATACATCATGGAAATCATCTTCTGTCTCGGGGTCTCCGGACAATTCGTAGCTCCACCCATATTAAATCTCTAAATCTAGTTTAAATTAATCTATTAAAATTAACCTCTGATAGTCATAGCGTTAAGCATATTGCCATAAACTGTGTTCAAGTCATGCATCTGCTTAGCGAGATTAGAGATTTCCTGTTTGTAGCTTTCTGCAGACTGAGCAGAACCGTTCAAAGACGCTTCAATCTTGTTAACTGCAGCAGCCAAAGTCTTCATAGCTTCGTTCTGTTCGTTTACAGACTTAACCTGAAGTTCGAATACAGAGCTGATTGTAGATATATTCTTGTTGATACCATCAATCTGGCTAGCGAAGTTCTTAGAACCTTCAGAAGCAGAACCGATGCTCTTAGCGATGTCCTGATAAGAAGACACCAACGAATCTGAAGAATCCTTCAAGTTCTTCTGAGAAGTAGCAAACGCGCCAGCAGCTTCAGAAGCCTTGCTTACGTTAGAAATGTAAGATTCTGATACAGAAGCAGCAGAAGACAAAGAACCCAAGTGACCTGCAGTTTCGCCCAATTTCTGGATACCGCTTGACAATTTAGCCAACTCTTCTTCCACCAAGTTAGCAACGTCAACCTTAGGAATGCTAAGTTCCTTGCTGTCATCTTTCAAACCTTTGGCAGCAGGAGCATCGTGCTCTTCATCGCTATCCAACTCTGGCCAAACCAATTCCCAATGATATTCTTTGTGAGGCTTATCGAAGATACCAATAGCGAAAAGGATCGCTTCGGTCAACATTCCGACTGTCAACATGGCACCCGCACCTGGCCAGTGCATGATTTTAAACAACGCTCCGATAATTACGACACTCGCACCTGCAGAATACGCAATACCTACAATCTTCTTCCCTTGTGGGGAATTCATAGCTTCAACTATTCCCATTTTTACAATATTATTTTTAAGGTTAATACTAAATATTTTATTTTATTCTACTCCAATGTAACTACGAACACATCTGAATCCGATGAAAGATCTGTTTTCAGCCTGATATTCATAAGTTCTAACACCACACTGCAAGAAGATACTTACATCCTTCCAAGAACCACCACGAATAACTTTACGTCTCAAAACATCAGGATCCTGACTTTTTGCGTTATATTCGTAGTTAGGGTTCATATCGTGAACAAAGCTATAGTTTGATTCATGATATGCAGAAGATGTCCACTCAGCCACGTTTCCAGCCATATCATACAAACCAAAGTCATTTGGCGGATAAGAAGCCACACGCGCAGTAATCAAGTAACCGTCGTCAGTATAGTTACCTCTCTGAGGTTTAAAGTTAGCCAAGAAACAACCTTTAGCAGTTCTCACGTAATTACCACCCCATGGGTACATAGACAAGTCTTTGCCTCCACGTGCAGCATATTCCCACTCAGCTTCTGTAGGAAGACGATAATCCTGTACACGCACTCCCTTATGCTGAACCTGATAAGAATTGAACAAGAAAGAACGCCAGTGGCAGAACGCCTGAGCCTGCTCCCAAGACACACCAACTACTGGATATTCACCATAACCAGGGTGTGCAAAGTACAATCTCATATAAGGCTCGTTATAAGCATACGTAAAGTCACGAATCCAGCACAAAGTATCTGGGTAAATGTTCACTTTCTTTACAGAGATAAAGTCAGAACGCTTCTTCAATTCTTTATAGATAGTTCTGTTAATGATATGACCCTCTTCATTTACAAAAGAAGTATCCTTCTTAACCATGACGTCAGCACTGTCCTTTGTTGTGCCCAATCCAGCCAAACTTCTGTTATAGCTACCGCGCATCACATCAAACTTGTTCTCCTTCTGAGCTGCCTGAACGTAGTCAACCCAAGAATACTTGTAGAACAAAATCATACCGTTCAACTGAGGTTCAAAGTCAATTGCATCCTCACCCATATAGAACATGCTGTCCAAAGCACCCTGCTGGTCTTCAGTCGGCTTTTCCCATGGAATTTTCTTCTTCCAATTCAATATAGGTTTTTCCAACTCATTACCTCTTTTATCCTGTGAAATTTTGAAAGATTCATCCACTAAAGATAACTTTTCGCGAGCGATAGAGTCTCTTACCCAATTCACAAACTGGCGATATTCACCATTTGTAATTTCAGTTTCATCCATCCAAAATGCATCAAGAGAAACGGTCTTAGACTGCGAAGTCATCGCCCAATTTGCATCCTGGTCATTCTGACCAATTGTAAACGACCCTCTCTTTATGAACAGCATTCCGTAAGGAGTAGGCTCTTTCCATGACTTAGAATATACCCCCACAAGCTCTCCATTATTTTCACCACCACAACTAGTGAGCAGTAATGCGATAAATGAGAAAATTAACAGCTTTTTCATGATATTTTAAATTACTTAATTGCTCTTTAAAAATTTTAAATTATAAAATCCGTTCACTCTTATATTTGTTCTTCTTAGCAAATTCCGGTTTAAAACTGTAACGCAAAGAAATTTCATGGCTTCCGCCCGAAACAACCATCTTTGACGTAGGCAAATCATACGAATAGCCCAAAGCCAAACCGCTAATAAGATTATACTCCGCCATAAAGACGAAAGCACCGCCCCACCTATAAGAAAGCCCGCCTGTAAATTTCTTCTTATATTCCATAAGAAAAGACGCGTCCATCTGAAAAGAAGAGAACTCCGTCTTAATTAAAGCAGAAGGCTTTAATACAAGTAACGGATTCGACGTCCGAATATTGTATCCGCCCACCAAATAAAAAAATCGCGGCAGATAATACTCCGTCGTTTCCGTCATCTCAAATGAAGGCCTGTTGAGGTGAGCAACCGAAAGACCGACATAAAAATCGTCCTCTGAATAGTACGCACCGAAACTGACATCGAACGCCAAGTCGTTCATTTCCGACTTATCCACTAGAGGATCCGACTCTGTATGATAACCATCATCCTCAGCCAGCGAGCCTCCATTTCCAGTCACATCAGCATCCGCTCCATCGAACGTCTGATTGACACCACCCAAACCAATTCCCAAAGACAAGACGCCTTTGGCAACCTTCATTTTATACGAATACTGAAAAAGAACACTTTGGTTGGTAAACAACCCCGCCTCATCGCTCATAAAACTCAGTCCAACTCCATGCTTAGTCCCTGCAATCGTCAAAGGCGTGTTTGCAGAGAAAAACATATCCACCGGAGCGTCCGAAAAGCCAGCCCACTGCACCCTATATGTCCCCATCAAGTTGAACATATCGTTAGATGCAACGGCTGCCGGATTAATCGCAACTTGGTTATTCATATATTGACTACGTTCTGCGTCGAACTGTGCATTGACATTAAGCCAACCCAGCAACAGAAAAAATAGCATAAATACCTGTTTTCTCATATGTCCACGCATAACTTGCAATAAAATCGACAACAATATTAGCAATTTTTGCAGTAATTCACAACAAAAATCACTTTTTTTTCAAGATAATTTTTATCGTCCTAAAGGATAACTGCCTAAACACCAAATATTTGCCTCTATTTTTTAATATTCTTCCTCGTTAAAGAAAAAATCTTCCTTACTCGGATAATCAGGCCATATATCCTCGATGCTTTCATAAACTTCCCCTTCATCCTCCATCTCCTTGAGATTTTCTATAACCTCTTGAGGCGCGCCTGAACGCTCTGCGAAGTCAATCAACTCATCTTTTGTTGCTGGCCACGGAGCATCCTCCATCTTAGAAGCCAATTCTAAAGTCCAATACATACGTAAAAACTTAAAATGTTAACAACCCAATAACTTGCCTCTCTAAACAAAGGTCTGCAAAAGTATATTTTTTTTTACAAAAAACAACACATATCACAAAAAAAGAACGAATAAATCAAACTTTTTTTGTTACGCGATAAAATTTGCACCTCAGTACGACTCTGCCATTTGTCATTTATAAAGAAAGAGCGACGGATTCCCATCGCTCAAAATCTTATTGCTTTTTCTTTAACGACAGAAGCGTTTAGTTATACACCAAGAATAACCTAACATGACTTCATGAGAACCAGAGTTATGTCTCTGGAAATCCGTCAAGCCCAAAGTGTAAGCGTACGCCAAATGGAAACCTTTGTAACGGATTCCGCCCATAGGCGTGAAAGCCAACGACTGACCGTTACCGGCGTCAAGAGAGTGGCGGTACATCACCTGCAACCAGTAAGAGAAATCCTCATTGTCTGGCAATGTCTGCATAAACTTCAGGTGAAGGTCCAACTGTCTCTGGTCGTTCTCGTCCATCTTGAACATCAAAGAAGGCTCCAAGTCCATCGTTTTGTCAAGCACAATGTCATAACCTAAGAAGAGGAACAACGTTAGCGGACGAATAGGCTCATCAGCTCCGAGTTCTTTAAGTTCAGTCGGGATCAAGTTTGTAGCCGAAAGACCTGCGAAGAAATTGTCATAAAGGAAATACGTACCGGCATTCGCGTTAAAATAGAAACCTTTATCAGTACCACCGTTAGCGATAGTCGGGTCAGTCGAGTTCTCCTCATTAATCAAATCGTCCGTAAAGCCGTAGTGGTTCACTTTTGCCGAAACACCGAACGACAATTGTCTTTCGATAGAGCGGTCTTTCATAAAATAACCAGTATTTTCCGACAACGGAATATGATAGGCGAACGTTGCCTGTCCTCCCTGACGGAGGGAATATCCGTTCTTGTCATTATACAAATACGCACCTATGCCGACATTACTCAAAACACGAGTTCTGAAACTCAGGGTCTGCGTCATCGGAGCGTCTTCAACACCAACCCACTGAAATTTACCAGTGAGCATAAGGTGAGAACACCTTTCTGCACCAGCAACCGCCGGATTGACCAAGTAATAATTGAAGTAGTACTGGTCATAGACAATCTCCTCCTGAGCCGAAACCTTCGCCCAAGAAAGAGCCGCTGCCAAAAATAGCACTATCGTGTGTTTAATATTCATTGTATATTAGATTATAGTTCCTAAGAGCGTCAAAAGTAAGCATTTTTTTTGAATTAAACATCCTTTACGCCTTTTTTTAACGTCTTATTCATCATTTTTTCTTTCTACGACATCAATCCTCCATAAATCTGACGTATTTTTCCGTCTTTTTAGGTATTCTCAAAGAGAGCAGAAGTTCGTGCGCATTGCTGGACAAACTGCTAATGTCGCCAGTACCCCACTCAAACGAGTAACCCACACGGAACTTGTTCCACTCAATACCCAAAGTAAAGTTCAGAGCATTTGAAGAGAACCCTGCATTCACGTCAGGTCTGTAAGTGACACCACCCCAAATCATTCTATTATAGAATGCCATCACATTAAGTTCCACCTTGTCCACCTTATTACGATGCATATAAACTATAGCCGGAGCCAACGCCAGTCTGTCTGACAGATTAAACAGCGGCCTTGCATAGAAATAAAGGTGACGACCCGGAACCGAAGTTGAGACCATATCTTCGTTATTCAGCAAGTGAGTAACAGACGCTCCCAGCAACAACTTAGGCATCGCAAGCTCAAAGCCCAAGTCAACATCCGGTTTGAACGTAGTCTGGAGTTCGCTCGGGAAAGTTTCCATACCCATCTCTTCCGGATCCAACAGACGATGACCTTCCGGATCCCAATAATGGTAAAGCATACCAGCAGACAACCCCATCGAGAGCAACAAACTTTCGTTCAAGTTCACATGGTAAGCATAAGCAGCCTTGCAAATAAAAGTACGGTTAGCCACACCCAAATCATCATAAGTCATTGTAAGCCCGACACCGGAACGTATCGGCTCGAAATAGTCGCTCGCATTAAGCACTCCAGACTTAGGCGAGTCTTCCACCCCGACCCACTGCCAGTGACCGAGCAAGAACAAATCTATATCATCACTATTACCAGTCGCAGCCGGGTTCGCGTTCAGACGAGAGAAGAATTGCTGAGACAACATCAAGTCACGCTGGGCAGAAGCCGCCACAGCAAACATTGCCAAAACGAATATCGATAATACTTTTTTCATTTTACAAATCTCCTCCTAATTATTCTTCATTAACAATTTTTATATCTGCACGTCTGTTCTGTTCGTGTTCGGCCTCTTCCTGAGCATTCGGAATCACAGGTTCATGGAAACCACGACCCACAGACACAAGTCTATCAGGCGAGAATCCTCGCTGTATTAGCAAAGTTCTGATATAATCCGCACGACGCTGAGAAAGCTTCATGTTATAAGCGTCAGAACCACGCGCGTCCGTATGACCGCTGACCTCAAACTTAGCTCCAGGGAATTCCTTCATCGCGCTAACAAGCTCGTCCAACTGAGCCTCGTACTCCGGCTTCATATCAGACTTGTTAAAGTCGAAGAAGAACAGTACCCAGTGGAATCCTTGCGGCTCATCTATAGTGAAGTCAGACTCAAGTTCTGGCTCACGTTCCGCAACAAACGGAGCTGGTCGATAAATATCGTCGCTACCCACACCACCAGAACGGTTAGACATAAGCAGCAAAATCTTTTCTGTTCCGAGCAGATTATAATCATTAGCCGACGAATTGAACACAGAGTCCATAATCACCGGCACGCCCCAAATCTCGCGCAACTCGGTCTTCTTAGTGTTTCTCACAGTATCTTCCACCTCAACCGTATCAATCACCATTCTAGACATATAGAGGTCAAGTCCACCCATGCCACCAGGACGGTTAGACGCGAAATAAAGCACCGTGTCATTGTAGCACCATGCGAAATCTTCGCGGGCGTTAGAGTTCATCACAACCATAGAGTCGCTGGCATTCTCTGGCATCTTCCATTTATGCGCAGCGTCACCCTTAGCCTTGTCTATATACCAAATATCACGTCCGCCGAAAGTATGTTTCGGGAAGTCCGCCGAGAAATATATTCTGTTTCCGCCCTTTGCAATAGATGGGTTGAAGAATCCGGAGATACGGTTATACCTGTAAGTCCACCCCGCACTCACCGTAGAAGAACCTTTTATAGGCTTTCTGACCTTTCCAAGCCCCTCAATGTCCAGTTTCTGAGGCAGTCCGTAAGACCCCTCCACGAAACGAGCTTCGTACAAGTCCGAGTTTCCGACCTCGTCCGTCTTCGCAAAATATATAGTGCGTCGTCTTTGGTCATAAGCAAAAGTACCTTCGATGCCCAATCCGCACAACTCTTCGCAGACCTTGACATCCTCCAGCTCATAACTGTCACTGATTTTAGCAATATAGGCACTATCTCCCCTAAAGAAGACAACAGTTCCATCCTTATACAGCGACATCGGCAACTCCTTGACCTTAGTGCTCGCCTTGGAAGGAATTAATTCGTACCCCTCCAGAAACTCTTTATGCACTGCAAAAACATTTGCAAATAAAGTGCTCATCAAGAGAGCCGAAAAGACTCTTTTCATTTTTAACACCATAGTAATACCTAATCTTTCTTAATTCTAACAATGTAGTTTCGTCCTGTTCACTCAAAACTAAAACACACAAACCCGCCAATTACAATCAACAAAACCGGCTTCGTCGCACACAAAATTTAGCCTCTACAAGACAGAACATCTTTTCAATCTGCGAAACTAATAATATTTTCCGCAAAATCAATCTTTTTTCTAAAAAAATCACAGTATTTGCTCTTATTTTATTCAAATTTCTTTCAAACAACCGGTCGTTCCTGCCATAACCGTTGAAAATACATCTTTAAAATAAAGAAATGGAAAAGCAAACTTGAGACAATTTATAACTGACAATTCACAATTAGCAATTCGCAGATTATATAATATATATAATAAGAATTGTAATTGTAAATTGTCCTTTGCCGCCGTCTCTCCGAGGAGACTTGCGGCCTTATTTTTTACAGCATGGGCACCAAGGCTTCAGCTGTTTGAAAAAGTCATTACCTTTGTCGTCCACCAATATGAATGCAGGGAAATCCTCCACTTCGATTTTCCAGATAGCTTCCATGCCTAGTTCCGGATACTCCACACACTCAATGCTCTTAATGTTATTTTTAGCAAGATTAGCAGCCGGTCCACCTATAGAACCAAGATAGAAACCGCCGTGCTTCTGGCAAGCGTCCGTAACCTGCTGACTGCGATTACCTTTAGCGAGCATCACCATTGAGCCTCCGTGGCTCTGGAACAGATCTACATAAGAGTCCATACGGCCAGCCGTTGTTGGTCCCATAGAGCCGCATGCCATTCCCTTAGGTGTTTTTGCCGGACCTGCGTAATAAATCGGATGGTCTTTGATATACTGCGGCAAATCTTCGCCAGCATCAAGACGCTCTTTCAGCTTCGCGTGAGCGATGTCACGGCCAACAATGATAGTTCCGTTCAAAGACAGACGAGTTGACACCGGATACTTGCTCAAATCTGCAAGAATTTCCTTCATCGGTCTGTTCAAGTCGATCTTCACCGCCTTGTCTTCGCCAGGCTGACGCAGTTCTTCCGGAATATACTGGCCCGGATTCTCTTCCAGCTTTTCAATCCAAACACCGTCTTTGTTAATCTTAGCCTTTATGTTACGGTCTGCAGAACAAGACACAGCCATACCCACTGGGCAAGACGCACCATGACGAGGCAGACGTATAATTCTGATGTCATGAGCGAAATATTTTCCGCCGAACTGCGCTCCAAGACCAATTTTATGAGCCTCTTCCAGCATCTTCGCCTCCAGTTCGAGGTCTCTGAACGCCTGACCGCCCTCGTTGCCCTGAGTTGGCAGCTCGTCATAATATTTTGTAGAAGCAAGCTTTACAGTTTTCAAGCACATGTCAGCAGAAGTACCACCAATCACAAAGGCGATGTGATAAGGAGGACAAGCCGCAGTGCCGAGAGTTTTCATCTTCTCCACCAAGAACTTCTCAAGAGTTGCAGGGTTCAGCAACGCCTTTGTTTCCTGATACAAATATGTTTTGTTCGCAGAGCCACCACCCTTAGCGATGCAAAGGAACTTATATTCCGCACCGTCAACAGACTGAATATCTATCTGAGCCGGAAGGTTGCATCCTGAGTTGATTTCCTTGTACATATCCAGCGGAATTGTCTGCGAGTAACGAAGGTTCTCTTCTGTGTATGTCTCGTAAACACCTTTTGAGAGCTGTTCTTCATCGCCGCCGCCAGTCCAAACCTGCTGACCTTTCTTAGCCACGATTGTAGCAGTACCTGTATCCTGACAGAACGGAAGCACGCCTTTTGAAGAAATTTCGGCATTGCGCAACATTGTCAGCGCCACGAACTTGTCGTTATCAGACGCTTCCGGATCGTTCAGAATTTTAGCCACCATCTTCTGATGCGCAGGGCGAAGCATGAACGCGCAGTCGTGGAAACAAGCTTTCGCAAGTTTGCGGAGAGCGTCAGGCTCAACCACAAGAATCTCTTTTCCTTCAAATGTTTTTGTTGAAACGCCCTCTTTTGTCAGACAATAATATTCAGTCTGATCTTTCCCAAGAGGAAATGGGTTTTGATACTTAAATGGAGGTGTTGCCATATTTCTTATTTTGATAATTACATTATACGTTAAGTAAAACGCTGACAAATTTAAAAAAAAGTTTCAATATTTGACCGTTTTGATTTGCGATTTTTAAAAACCAGCTTCTCTTTAAGCGTTTTTATACTTTGTTTTAGTATCTTTGCAGCGTGCCGCACATGACGTTCGGCTTATGTTTTCACGTTTTCAAATTATATTAAATAATGAAGGAGTCTGATGTAATGTACAAAATTGGGCTGACCATGATCAAGGGAGTCGGCTCGCTCACGGCCAAGGGCCTTATCTCTTATTTGGGCAGCGAAGAGGCGGTTTTTCACGAACGCCCTGCCAATCTTGCAAAAATACCCGGAATAGGGAAAGTGCTTGCGTCTCAGATATGCGACCCTGCAGTACTCGACCGCGCAAAAAGAGAACTTGAATTTGTGCGGAAGAACAGCATTGACATCCTTTTTTACACTGAAGATGATTATCCGCTGCGCCTGAAAGAGTGCAAAGACAGTCCGTTGCTCCTTTATAAAAAGGGAGATTGCGACTTGAACGTGCAAAAAACCATAGGCATTGTAGGCACTCGAAAGATGACTAGCTACGGCAGGTCGGTCTGCGAGTCCATAGTGTCAGACCTGGCCGAGAAACATCACGACTTGCTGATTGTAAGCGGATTGGCTTACGGCGTTGACATCTGCGCGCATAAGAAGGCTCTTGGCTGCGGACTGAAAACTGCCGGGGTTATGGGACACGGACACAACATGCTTTATCCTCAAATCCACAAAAGCGTGGCAGACAAAATGCTTCTTCAAGGCTGCCTGCTCTCCGAATATAACACGTCGCAGCCGATAGACCGCAACAACTTTGTGGCGCGCAACCGCGTGATAGCAGGGCTGTGCGACGTCACGATAGTGATTGAGTCTGCCGCAAAAGGCGGAGCTTTGCTGACTGCCGATTTTGCCAATTCGTACAACAGAGACGTGTGCGCTGTGCCGGGGAGCGTGGGACTGCCATATTCCGTCGGGTGCAACAATCTGATAAAAGAAAACCGCGCCGCCCTAGTCGAATGCGCGGCTGACATAGAGGCGCTGATGAACTGGGACATGGAGCAAGGCAACAAAAGGCCGTTTCAGATTGACCTATTTCACGAACTTAACGAACAGGAGCTGCACGTCATAAATCTGTTACAGGAACACAAGACACTGCACATAAACACCATTGCCAAACTGATGAAGCTGCCATCCAAAGAACTCTCTCCCCTCCTCCTCGAAATGGAGTTCCGCTCATTAATCAACTGCCAACCAGGCGGAGTTTATACAATGAAACTAGACAAAGGATAAACAAAAACAGCCCGCAAAACTCCCATCTTATTTTTACAATTCTTCAAGATAAGGCTTTAAATGTTTGAAAAAAAGTTCTGTATATATGTGTGCTCCCTTATCATTCAAATGACCAGGATCTCTAAAATACTCAGGATGTCTGTTAAAGAGTTCCAAATCATAAAGATCTATATAAGGAACATCATACTGACTACATACATCAATCAATATTTCATTTTTATCATCAGGAGAATACGACGGAGATGTAGCTACAATTAACATAACCCCTTTCTCCTTTGCAGTCTTAATAACTCGGACAAATTTATCCAAACTATACTTATCTATTTCCTTCTCATTTTTTTTGTTACTATCAGCCTTTTTCAAATTTCCTGACATTTCTCCTGACAAGGGTTCATACCCCGACTCATTTCCCTGCTTTAAAAAAGACGATACGATTCTGGGCAGCTTTTGGTTAAACCTGACCATGTTTGATGCATTTTTCACTCGCTCCTTGAAGCCTATGCTATCTACATACTGCTTCACAAAACGGTTGCTTCGATAATTTACAATTGCAAATTCCATGTCTTGTACAGGATTAATAACACCAAACTCATTGTCAAACAATTCAAATATTATGAGTTTAGGTGCATATCTATCCATTATAGACTCTGCCGCACAAGAATTACTAACAATATACTTTCCTCCTATTGAACAATTATACAAAGTGTATTGTTCTCCAGTGTAATTATTAATACTATCTCTCAACATAGATGAGACATAATGATGACACCCTCGCGACGAGCCTATTACTACAATATCAGAAGAAACTCTATTTAGTCGAAAATTATCTTTTGCGAACTGACCTGAATAATCAGGAACCTTAGACATTATGAATGAGCCGGCAACACCAACCAAAAAATCCATAAATAGCAACACTCCAGCCACGATAACTACAGACTTGAAAAAACGTATATTTTTATTCTTCATATTAAAACTGAAAATAGATGAACGAACCTGCATTCAAAGCACCAAACATTAAAATGTAAGATATTATAAAAGCTACAGACAAATGACGTACAAGCGCGTACTTTGAATGCATAAAACCAAATTTAAATCCAAAATTATCCTTTGTATCCTTGATTATAAGAATAAACAAAGAAATAAAACCATGGAAAAAGATAGGTATATCTATGAACAAAGGACCAAAGTCAGAAAATATTTTCTTAACTATGGAAAGTGCATCACCAAAAGTGTTAGCCCTGAAAAATATCCATGCAAAACACACCAAAATGAAACAAAAAATCACATTAATGACTCTGAATGCAATATTTTCATTTTTAGGCTTATAAATAAATTTATGTAGTATATTTTCTATTATTAAATATATTCCATGCAAAGCTCCCCACGCCACAAAAGTCCAGTTGGCCCCATGCCAAAGGCCACTAACAAGAAACGTTATCATTAAATTAGCCAAATGGCGTCCATATTTAACTCGATTTCCTCCTAAAGGTATGTATAGATAATCCATGAACCACGTGGAGAGCGAGATGTGCCATCTTTTCCAAAACTCTTTCACTGACAAGGAAAAATAGGGTTGCCTAAAATTCTGCATAAGATTGAATCCCATCACTTTTGCCGCCCCTATGGCAATGTTGGAATAACCTGCGAAATCACAATATATTTGAAACGCAAAAAACACCGTTGCTAAAATCAGACTTGTCCCATTATGATGATGAACATTGTTGTAAACAGCATCGACATACCCACTGACAACATCAGCAACGCACAACTTCATAAAAAAAACCCATATCATCAATTTAAAACCCTCTATTACGTTCGAAGGGTCAAAAGAATGATTTTTGTGGAATTGAGGCAACAAATTCCTCGCTCTTTCAATAGGTCCTGCCACAAGCTGAGGAAAAAAGGATATAAATAAAGCGTATGTGAAAAAATTCCGTTCAGCTTTGATGTCTCCTCTGTAGACATCGACAGAGTACCCAACTGCCTGAAATGTATAAAACGAAATTCCGACAGGTAGCAATATATCTAAATTCGGAATTTCCCATCGAAGCCCCAAAACTGAAAGCACATCAAACACACTTTCATTAATAAAGTTAAAATATTTAAAAATAAAAAGTATGCCGAGATTTATCACAAGGCTTGTCACTAAAAAAGCTTTCTGTTTTTTTTTGCTATCCTTATAATTCTCAACAAGCAGTCCGCATACGTATGTTAATATCGTGGATGTCAAAATCAATATTGCATAAACAGGCTTCCAATTCATGTAAAAATAATAACTGGCAATCAGCAGAAATATATTCTTTACTTCTTTCTTGCAGAGTAAAAAATACAGAACACACACTGTTGGAAAAAACAGCAAGAACTCAAACGAATTAAAAAGCATACAATATGGTTAATCCAAGGCTTGCTCCTCAAACCTGTAAATGTAAAATGCGATAAAATAAAGCGCGGAGCCATCCTTTACAAGGAACACTTTACAAAAATCGTGCAAAATTAAACTTAAATTTGTAATAAAACAAATAAACACAAATTAAAACTTTATGAATTTTAACACTTCAACCGTGTTTCTTTTCTCTTCTAGCAACTTCTACAATTTAGTTCAAGATGATTCGGAGAGCAATTCACAATTATAACTTGCTTTTGTGAATTGCAAGTTGCAAATTATGAATCGTAAATTGTGAATTGTGAATTGTTAATCGTATCTTTGCAGGGCAATTGTGTGCATTAAAGTAATAATTATTATATGCAGGAAAAAATTATTATTCTTGACTTCGGTTCGCAGACCACTCAGCTGATTGGTCGTCGTGTCCGTGAACTGGACATGTTCTGCGAAATCGTCCCTTACAACAAGTTCCCGAAAAATGACCCTTCGGTCATTGGTGTTATCCTCAGCGGCTCGCCTTACAGCGTTTATGACGAAAACGCTTTCAAGATGGATTTGTCTGAGATTCGCGGAAAGTACCCAATCCTTGGCATCTGCTACGGCGCGCAGTTCATGGCTTACGCCAACGGCGGAAATGTGGAACCAGCCGGAACTCGTGAATACGGACGCGCAAACCTCGCTAAGTTTGATAAAGAGAACCCTCTTTTCAAAGGGTTTGACGAGAACTCTCAGGTTTGGATGAGCCATGGTGACACTATCACTGCTCTTCCGGAAAACTTCAAGGTCATCGCTTCTACAGACAAAGTGACTAACGCCGCTTATCAGGCTGAAAACGAAAAGCTTTGGGGCGTGCAGTTTCACCCTGAGGTCTTCCACTCGGTTCAGGGGTCTTTGCTTCTGAAAAACTTTGTGGTTGACATTTGCGGAGGCAAACAGGACTGGAGCGCGGCTTCGTTCGTGGAAACGACTGTGGCCGAACTTAAGAAACAGCTTGGCAACGACCGTGTGATTCTTGGTCTTAGCGGAGGCGTGGACTCTTCTGTGGCTGCGGTGCTGCTTAACCGCGCCATCGGCAAAAACCTGACTTGTATCTTTGTTGACCATGGCATGTTGCGCAAGGACGAGTTCAAAAACGTGCTGCACGACTATGAGTGCCTCGGACTGAACGTTATCGGCGTGGACGCTAGCGAAAAGTTCTTCAAGGAGCTTGAGGGCGTGACAGAACCGGAACGTAAAAGAAAAATCATAGGCGCCGGCTTCATCGACGTTTTCGACGCCGAAGCTCAAAAGATAACTGACGCCAAGTGGCTTGCTCAGGGAACCATCTACCCTGACCGAATCGAAAGCCTTAGCATCACCGGCATGGTTATCAAAAGCCACCACAACGTGGGCGGGCTGCCTGAAAAGATGAACCTCAAACTATGCGAACCGCTTCAGTGGCTGTTCAAGGACGAGGTGAGACGCGTAGGACGCGAACTGGGAATGCCGGCTCATCTGATTGACCGCCATCCTTTCCCTGGTCCAGGTCTGGCTGTGCGCATACTTGGCGACATCACTCGCGAAAAGGTTCGTATCCTTCAGGAGGCTGACGACATCTTCATAAAGGGCTTGCGTGAATATATGGTTAAAGAAGCCGACGGCTCCGAAACTGCTCTTTATAATAAGGTATGGCAGGCTGGCGTAATCTTGCTGCCTATCAAGAGCGTGGGCGTTATGGGCGACGAACGTACTTACGAACGCGCGGTTGCTTTGCGTGCCGTGACAAGCACAGACGCCATGACTGCCGACTGGGCTCATCTGCCTTATGACTTTATGGCTAAAGTCAGCAACGACATTATAAATAAGGTGAAAGGTGTAAACAGAGTATGCTACGACATCTCTTCAAAACCGCCTGCAACTATCGAATGGGAATAATTCCGCGATATCCCTTATCAAACTCAAAGGCTTCGACCGCAACTGGTTGAAGCCTTATTTTATGATAATTTCACAAAAAGTCCCATTTCATCGAATAAATCTGATATAATTGACGGAAAAATGAAAACAAAAAGCCTGCAGAACTGAAATCTTTATCAAACACATCCGCTTAATATTGAAAAAAATACGGACTCACAGTCTAACTTTAGACCGCCCATATAATCAGTTTCAGACCATCTTGCCACCATTTTTGTATATCTCTCTCATATTTACATAGTTACACCATCCGTGCTTCATATAGACAAAACTCTTCATCCTCCACTTTTTTTATCAGACAAAAAACTAATACTGCATTTATTTTTAACTAATATCCTTTGATTCAAAAAAACAAAAAAATCACACAAAACACTAATTATCAATATATTACAATTGAATATTTTTTGCAATTACATTTCCTGACTGAAATTTCATATCTCTTTGACGGATTTTTGACAGCCTTACCAATTTACTCTTCCTATTTTCGCAAGTGAGGATTTACGAGATGATGAGCCATGAACATTTATTGTGAAATTTAATACTTACATATATGAAAAACAAATTCTTGCGAAACCTATTTTTAGGAACGTTGTTGTCTGGACCGCTTTTAGCAGGCTCCGTCTTCGCAGCGGTAGACCCATGTTCTCAGACAACGCAACTGAGTGGTGGAACAACTATTAACAATCAAAACAAGACAGGTAACACAAGCACCGGATATCAGTATGAAATCTGGCGCGACGGAAACGGTGGCTCTTTGACACTATATCCGAAAGATGCATGTTTTAGAGCAGAATGGAACAACGCAGGTGACTTCCTTGGCCGTGTGGGTAAAACTTTCAACAAACCTGCATGGAACAACATTGGCGGTGACCTTGTTGCGAACTATGCTTACAAAAAGAGTGGTAATGACGGCGGAACTTATTCTTACATCGGTATTTACGGATGGATGGACAATCCGCAGATAGAATATTACATCGTTGACGACTGGTTGCATGACCGTGGTAACCCAGGAGGATCTTACATGGGAAGCCACAAAGGTACAATTACTGTAGATGGAGACCAGTATGAAGTTTGGTCTGGTACTCGTACAGGTGCTTCTAAATGGGGTAACTCTACGTTTACTCAAATCTTCAGTATCCGTAAGACTCGTCGCCAGTGCGGTACAATCAGTATCTCTGAACACTTCCGTCAGTGGGAAAAACTTGGCTTGAAGCTCGGTCAGCTTATGGAAGCTCAGATCTTGGCTGAGTCTGGTGGCGGACAGGGTTACGTTGACTTCACTTATGCTACTGTTGAAATCTCAAAAGAAGGTTACACTGGCGGAAGCACAGGCGGTTCTACTGGAGGTACAACTGGAGGTTCTACTGGCGGAAGCGCTGCTGTTGTAACTGACCCTTGCTCAAAAACTACTTCTTATTCGGGTGGTACTCGCGTTACCGGTAATGGAATCCAAGATATTGGCAACGGATACAACTACGAAATCTGGCGTGACGGTAACTCTGGTTCTATGACTTACTTTGGCGGCGACGCTGACTGCGCTTTCAAGGCTGACTGGAACAACTCC
>JAGBRL010000098.1 GCA_017632345.1 Paludibacteraceae bacterium | reverse complement strand
TTTTGGCGCGGTATTTGATTGTATTTAAGTGTAGGGCCGAAAGGCTTACGGTTGAAAATATCTTTTTTCAATGAATTATTAAAATTATTAGGATGAAAGTTGGCGAGTTCGATTTAGCGTGGCATAAGATAGTACAGTGTCTATTCGACTTGCAATTGAAACGAAGTTAAAATTATCATAGCTTAATTTTGACTAAAGAACTAACCTTATATTGATAATCTGTTTTGCTGGGGGCACATTTTATGTGTCCCTTTTGCGTGTTTGTCTGATATGAAAGATGCTCTTTTGGGGGTGCAGATGTTTTCTTTTTGCAAAAAAAGTATATGTTTTTAATTTCAGTTTCTTATATTAGCGAAAAAAAAGAATATGGAGAGGTTTTTAGGAAAATGGCTTTTCAGAGAACGGTTTGATTGCGGTTATGATGCAGGATTTGCTTTTTTTGCTCTAGAGGATGGTAAGCTGGTTGGTGTTTTAGAGTACAAGGAGGTTATATCTGGCGACGAGCCGTTTAAGGTGCGGCAGTATGTGGAGTGCGAGGTTGTGGACTGTGCAATCTGTATGAAAGGAGTGCTGGTTACTGATTTGGACGGTAATTTGATGGATGATTATAATCCGGATATATTGGAGGGCTTTTTTACGGCAGAAGGCAAAATTGTTGGCCATAGCTTTGACTCTGAGGCTGTGTGTGGCTTTTTTGAGATGCAGCGAGGAAACTGATTGTGTATAACATTTAAAACTAACGATATGAACGAATTTTTATCAAAAGAATTTTATTCTAATACGGTAGGCGAATGGTTTATAGCTTTGCTGTATATTGCTGGCGCGATAGTGTTCAGCAAGGTTATTTTTTGGTTTTTCAAGAAGGTCTTGCGTGGCTTTACGAAAAAAAGCAAGGCGAAACTTGATGATATTTTAATAGATATGCTTGAAGAGCCTTTGGTTTTTGCAATTGTTGTGGCTGGTTTTAAATTAGGTGTGGCGCAACTTACGTTGCCGGAGGTTGTTGATTCTGCTTTGGACAAGGTTTTTACGTTTTTAATAACGGTAAATGTCACATGGCTGATTGCAAGGGTACTTAACTCTTTGCTTGAAGAGTATGTGCGGCCGCTGATACAAAAGACTGAAAGTGATCTGGACGACCAGCTTTACCCTATTGTGAAAAAGTGCATAAGCGTGATTGTTTGGTCGCTGGGTATTATTGTAGGTTTGAATAATGTGGGATATGATGTGGGCGCGCTAATAGCTGGTCTTGGTATAGGTGGTCTGGCTTTGGCTATGGCGGCGCAGGATTCTGTGTCTAACTTCTTCGGAGGATTTACAATCTTCACAGACAAACCTTTTACGATAGGGCAGAGAGTGAGGATTTCGGGGTATGACGGAACTGTTGTGGAGATTGGAATACGCAGCTTCAGACTCAGAACTTTGGACGGAACTATTGTTACAATTCCAAACTCGACGGTAACGGACAGTGTTATCGAGAACGTGACTTTGGAGCCGGCCAGGAAAATTACTCTGAATCTTGGACTTGTGTATGAAACAACTCCCGAACAGATAGAGCAGGCTATTCAAATGTTAAAAAATATTGCGGAGGCGAACAGTTCTGTTGATGATAACTATAAGGTGGCTTTTACGCAATACGGAGACTTTGCTCTTGGAATCCTTTTTGTGTATTATATAAATAAGGAGGGCGATATATTGCAGACTCAAACTGATATTAATCTTGAAATATTGAGGCAGTTCAACGCTGCAGGATTGAGTTTTGCGTTCCCTTCTCAGACTATTTACATGAACAATTAATTTGGGCAAATTAGGTCTGGCTTATTTTGAAAGCGATTTAACCCAATTGGGAAGATATTGTAAAAAAGAGTTACAGGTTGTTCGCCTGTAACTCTTTTGCTTTTATTTGAGAAGGTCCGGACGCAGTTTCTTTGTGCGTGCAACCGCCTGTTCGTGTTCCCATTCGTTAATTTTTTTTTCGTTGCCAGAAAGCAGAATCTCTGGCACTTTCCAGCCTTTGTATTCTGCAGGTCGGGTGTAAACCGGAGGGGCAAGAAGATTGTCCTGAAAAGAGTCTGACAGAGCAGATTGTTCGTCGGACATCGCCCCTGGTATAAGCCTGACAATAGCGTCGGTCATAATGCATGCCGCCAGTTCGCCGCCAGTCAGCACATAGTCGCCTACGGAAATTTCGCGTGTAATCAAATGTTCCCTTATTCTGTGGTCTATCCCTTTGTAGTGGCCGCACAGAATTATCAGATTGTTTGCCATCGACATAGTGTTGGCGATCTTCTGATTAAACGTTTCTCCGTCAGGTGATGTGTAAATGACATCGTCATATTCGCGTTCGCTTTTAAGGTGTGTTATCAGTCTGTCTATAGGTTCAATCTGCATAACCATTCCGGCGCTGAACCCAAAGGCGTAGTCATCTACACGCTTGTGTTTGTCCAATGTGTAGTCTCTTATGTTATGTATATAAATTTCCGCAAGCCCTTTGTTCTGAGCTCGTTTAAGAATAGAGTGGTTCAGCGGACTTTCAAGAAGTTCTGGAACCACAGAAAGTATGTCAATGCGCATAATGTCAAAAAATTTCCGCAAAGATATGAAATTAATTAATAATTAAAAGGCTGAAATTCGAGATTTGAAGACCTTTTTGTAACTTTGCGTAATTAAAAAAAATATATCATGTTAGAGAATTACAAAATAATACTCGCGTCCAACTCTCCAAGAAGACAAGAACTTCTGAAGGGGTTAGACTTGAATTTCTCGGTGAAGACCATACCGAACATCGACGAGACGTATCCTGAGACATTAAAGGGTGAAGAGATTCCTCTCTTTCTTGCAGAAAAGAAAGCGGACGCTTATAAGCAGATAATGGAAGATGACACTTTGATAATTACTGCAGACACTATTGTATGGCACAAAGACCGGGTTTTCGGAAAGCCTAAGGACAAAGAAGATGCGGTAGAGATGCTGAAGGCTTTGTCTGATGATGTTCATACTGTGTTTACTGGTGTGTGTGTTATGTCGAATTGCAAAAAATCTACTTTTGTTGTTGCTTCGGAGGTGAAATTTTCAAAACTGTCTGACGAGGAAATTTCTTTTTATGTTGACAAGTACAAACCGTTTGACAAGGCTGGCTCTTACGGAGTTCAGGAATGGATTGGTTATGTAGGGGTCGAGCATATAGCGGGAAGTTTTTACAACATAATGGGATTGCCGGTGCAGCGTCTTTATCAGGAATTGAAAAAGTTTTAACGTATGCGTCTCCTTTTAGTAACTCCGCCGTTAACGCAACTGAATACTCCCTATCCGGCTACAACTGTGCTGAAGGGCTTTCTTGGAGCAAAAGGCATTGATGTGTGCCAGTTGGATTTGGGTATTGAGCTTGTAGATAAAGTTCTTACATCTGAATTTCTGTCTGATGTTTTTTATAGAACGACAGATTTAAAGAAAAGCAAAAATTTGACGAGGATATTTTCGGAGAAAGACAGGTATGTTGCTTGTGTTGAGCCTGTTGTGAGATTTTTGAGAGGACAGGAGCAAACTTTGGCGGCTCGGATTGCTAACCGTTCGCTATTGCCGGAGGGACCGCGCTTTGATAATTTGGCGGATGTAGAGTGGGCTTTTGGCGTTTCCGGGACTGCTGATAAGGCTCGTTATTTGGCGACTTTGTTTTTGGAAGACATATCAGATTACATAAGAGAGACGGTCTCGCCGCATTTTGACCTTGTGCGCTATGCGGAGCATCTTGCTGCTTTCGCTCCGTCTTTTGACGGTTTGGAGGCTGAAATTGAAGCGCAGCCGTCCGTTACTGATTGTCTGATGTTGGACATTTTGAAAAAGAGGGTGGAGGAGTGCAATCCTGATATCGTGGGCTTTTCTGTGCCTTTTCCTGGATGTTTGTATGCAGCTTTGCGTTGCGGAAAGTTCTTGAAAGAGAATTTTTCTGAGGTGAAGATTGTTTTGGGTGGAGGTTTTCCTAATACAGAATTACGAAACCTTAAAGATTCGAGAATTTTTAAGTATGTGGATTTCATCACGTTAGATGACGGCGAATTGCCTCTGCTTCGTATCTGCGAGTTGGTGACTGGCAGATGTGAGGAGAACAGTCTTGTAAGAACTTATTATCTGAAGGATAATGAGTTAGTATATAGTGGAAATGATTCTGATAATATCCCTTTCAGAGAGATTGGAACTCCTGATTTTGAAGGGCTTCCGATGGAGAAGTATATCTCGATGACAGAGGTTACAAATCCGATGCATAAACTTTGGTCGTGTGGTTTGTGGAACAAAATGGTTATGGCTCATGGTTGTTACTGGGCGAAGTGTGCGTTTTGTGATGTGTCGTTAGATTATATATGCAGGTATGAGGCTCCGACGGCGACGATGGTGGTTGACAGAATGGAGGCGATTATGAAGCAGACGGGACAGACTGGTTTCCATTTTACAGACGAAGCGATGCCTCCTAATTTGCTCAGGAAAGTTTCGGAGGAGATTTTACGACGAAATCTTGTTGTCAGTTTTTGGGGCAATATAAGGTTTGATAAATCATATACGCAGGAATTTTGTGACTTGTTGGCCCAGGCTGGTTGTGTTGCAGTTTCTGGAGGATTGGAGGTGGCGTCTGACCGGATTTTGAAGTTGATGAATAAAGGTGTTTCTATTTCTCAGACTACGGAGGCCGCTTTTAATCTGACAAGTGCAGGAATAATGGTTCATACATACTTGATGTACGGTTTCCCGACCGAGACGTTAAAGGAGAGTGTGAATGCTCTTGAAGTTGTAAGGCAGATGTTTGAAGCGGGAATTGTTCAGTCTGCTTTCTGGCACAGGTATGCAATGACTGCTCATAGTCCGTCCGGACAAGCCCCTGAATTGTATGGGGCGAAGAGGAGCGGAGGATGTAATCAGTTCTGCAATAACGAAGTTGATTTTGAGTATGATTTTGGATATGATTTGGAAGCGTTGGGGGCGGGCTTGAATCATGCTACGTTGAACTATATGCATGATTTAGGATTTGATATACCGGTCTTTAGGTGGTTTGATTTCAGAGTGCCGAAACCGGATGTGGCGAAAGACTATGTTCAGAAGATAATAAGCAAATTGTGAAAAATAAAAAAAGGAGTGCCGTAAAGCACTCCTTTCCTATTACGGACCTTATTTGCCCAAAGCAGCCGCACCGCCCACAATGTCGAGCAACTCGTTTGTGATGGCTTGCTGCCTTGTTTTGTTGTAAAGTATGGTCAATTCAGAAATCAGGTCGTCCGCATTGTCTGTCGCAGTTTGCATTGCCACGACGCGAGCGCCATGCTCTGATGCGTTAGAGTCAAGAAGACAAGCGTAAAGCTTGGTTCTCAAAGCTTTAGGCAGCAGAGACTCCAAAATTTCAGATTTGCTAGGCTCAACGAGATAATCTCCTCCAGAAGAAGCGTTTGCATTATTGCTGTCAAGAGCTATAGGCAAGAACGTTTCGGTCTGCAGTTTCTGAACTGCGGTGCTTTTCAGGTGATGATAGATAACTATAACCTTGTCAAACTCCTTGTTCAAAAAGCGGTTCATCAAATCGTTGGTGATGTCGGACATAGCGTCGAAATTAGGCTTGTCGGCCACATCCTGAAAGTCACCCTCAGCTTTAACCTGCAATTTAGCAGTAAATTCCTGAATCTTCTTCCCGATAGGGAAAATAACAATATTGTCGGCACCCAAACTTTTATGTTCCTCAACAACCTCAGACAAGCGTTTCGCCACGTTAGAGTTGAAAGCTCCACAAAGGCTTGAGTTAGAAGAAAAGACCACAACAGCCAACTTCTTTAGCGGTCTGACTTCGGCAAACGCCGATTGAAAATCAGTTTCTGTCGCTAAAAAATTGTTCAAAATGTTATTGAGCCGTTCCTGATAAGGAGCGATGCTCTCGATAGCATATTGAGCTTTTTTCAGTTTTGCCGAAGAGACCATTTTCATTGCTCCGGTGATCTTCTTTGTAGAAGTCACTGAACCAATTCTCGCTTTTACTTCCTTTAATGATGCCATTTAACTATCATTTAATGATTAATCCCTCTTTAATTTGGCTAACAACAGATGCAGCTTCATTTTCCAAGATAGCAGTGATGTCATCATTGATAACACCATTCTTCAATGGAGTAAGCACATCTTCCTTGTGAGCGGCTTCCAAAAGATCGATGAAAGCTTTTTCAAAGTTAGGAACCTCTTCAACAGGAAGAGAGTTCAGCAAACCTTTCGTGCCACAATAGATGACTGCAATCTGGTGTTCAACAGGGATAGGCGAGTACTGAGGCTGCTTCAGCATTTCAGTGTTTCTCACACCCTTGTCGATAGCCATTTTTGTAACAGCGTCCATGTCACCGCCAAACTTGGAGAACGATTCCAGTTCGCGGAACTGAGCCTGGTCTGTTTTCAATGTTCCGGCAACCTTCTTCATTGCCTTGACCTGAGCGCTACCACCCACACGAGATACAGAGATACCTACGTTCACAGCAGGACGGATACCTGCGTTGAACAAGTCGTTTTCAAGATATATCTGACCGTCTGTAATAGAAATTACGTTAGTAGGGATGTAAGCAGACACGTCTCCAGCCTGAGTTTCGATGATGGGCAACGCAGTCAAAGAACCGCCACCTTTCACTCTGTTCTTCATTGATGGAGGCAGGTCGTTCATCTGGCTTGCAACATTGTCATTGTTGATAATCTTCGCAGCACGTTCCAAAAGACGAGAGTGCAAATAGAAGATATCCCCAGGATACGCCTCACGTCCAGAAGGACGGCGAAGAATCAAAGAAACTTCACGATAAGCGACAGCCTGTTTAGACAAGTCGTCATAAATAACCAGCGCGTGTTTGCCTTGGTCACGGAAATATTCTCCGATAGCCGCGCCTGCAAACGGAGCGTAATACTGCATAGCTGCAGGGTCACCCGCAGTAGCAGACACTATGATAGTGTAGTCCATAGCTCCGTGCTCCTTCAATGTGTTAACAATGTTAGCAACAGTAGAACCTTTCTGTCCGATTGCAACATATATACAGTACACAGGCTTGCCAGCCAAGAACGCTTCTTTCTGATTTAGAATAGTATCTATCGCGATAGCTGTTTTACCAGTCTGACGGTCACCGATAATCAACTCACGCTGACCACGACCAACAGGAATCATCGCATCGATAGCCTTAATACCAGTCTGCAAAGGTTCGTTTACAGGCTGACGGAAAATAACTCCCGGAGCCTTACGTTCCAAAGGCATCTCAACCAATTCGCCAGGGATGTCTCCCTTTCCGTCTATTGGAGCGCCAATGGCATTCACAACCCTTCCGACCATTCCGTCTCCCATGAGGATAGACGCAATACGACGTGTACGCTTTACTGTGAATCCTTCCTTAATCAAGTCTGTAGGCCCCAAAAGCACAGCACCTACGTTGTCCTCTTCAAGGTTCATCACAACTGCTTTCATACCGTTGTCGAACTCAAGGAGCTCGCCAGACTCAGCATTCTGCAGCCCGTAGATACGAGCTACACCGTCGCTGACCTGCAAAACAGTACCCACCTCATCGAACTTGACTTTAGAGTCAATTTCCTGAAGTTGCATTTTAAGCACGTCGGAAACTTCACTTGCTTTTATACTTGACATATAAATTTCTTTAATTAATAAAAACCCAAAACTGCATCACGAATTAGCAGAGCCGTTTCTCAACAATGAGTCTTTGATGATTCTTAGCTGGCTGCTCACACTCGCGTCGAGCTGGTATGTCCCAACTTGAAGCAGAAAACCTCCGATAAGCTCCGGATTGACGTTTGTGACAAACTCCACGTTTGCGTTAGTCTTCTCTTCGACTATGGCTTTAAGCTTGTCTTTGTCAGCTTTACTAACCTCTTGGGCTGTTTCCAGTCGTCCGACAACGATGTTTTTCGCTTTGCGGTAAACATCTTGATAAACCAAACTTATTGTTTGGAAGTATGCTTCTCGCTTATGCTCAAGAACCAAGTCCAGAAATTTTTCAAATTCAGGACATACGTCAGAACCGGCAGACGCTATAAGCAACCCCTTTTTCTTCTCCTTTGAGACCTGAGGGTTCACTAAAGCCTTGTTCAGCTCCGGAACAGTAGCGAAACTGTTAGAGACAATTTTCATCGACTCGTATATAGCCTCCGCCTTGTTGTTCTCCACAGCGAACTCGTAAAGAGCTTTTGCATACCTTGCTGAAATTCTACCTGTATCCATATTGCATTACGATTTAGCGACATTAATTTCATCTAACAAGGAGTTAATCAGCGCGGCCTGAGAGTTTGAGTCTGACAACTCGCGTCTCAATACCTTTTCAGCTACGCCAACAGAAAGTTCGGTCATCTGAGAACGAATCTCCTTTATGGCATTTTCTTTTTCTTGCTGTATTTCCCTCGCTGTAGCCTCCTTTATTTTTGCGGCCTCTCTTTCGGCCTCGTTTTTAGCTTCGGCAATAATCTGATCTCTGAGTTTCTTTGCTTCGCTAACGATTTCCAAACGGTCGCTCTTTGCGTCAGCTAGAATCTGGTCTGCCTCCGCTTTAATGTTTTTGAGCTTTTCGTTCGCCTCGCTCGCTGCTTCCAAAGACTTCTCGATGTAATCCCCGCGTTCATTGATCATCCCGATAATTACAGGCCAACCGAATTTACCCAGGATAACCAAGACGATCAGGAAGCATAGAAGCATCCAAAAGACCAGTCCGAAATCAGGTGTCAACAACGACATAGTAATAAATTAAAAAATTATATAAATAGAGCAAGAATACATACAACGATAGCCAAAAGAGCCACACCTTCAACCAAGGCCGCTGCAACAATCATGTTGTTACGCAAGTCACCTGCAGCTTCAGGCTGACGGCCCATAGCTTCCATTGCTGATCCACCAATTTTACCAATACCTATACCAGCTCCAATTACAGCGATACCTGCTCCGATTGTTGCTCCTAGTTTTGCCAATGCAGCACCTGCTACTGCTTCAAGAATAATTGTTAACATAGTACTAAAATTTTTATTGTTATTATTTACTTATTTATTAATTTTTCTTTACCTCGTTAGAGTGGTGGTGAGGCTCAACCTGAGCCAAACCGATGAATAGCGCCGAAAGAATTGTGAACACATAAGCCTGAATGAAGCACACTAGGCACTCAAGCAGAGTCATGAACACAACAAGCGCAACTGACAATAAAGACACCGAGTATCCTGCGATAGGGTTGATTGCCGCAAATATGAAAATCAAACCGATAAGAACAAGAACCATCATGTGTCCTGCCAGCATGTTAGCAAAGAGACGTATCATAAGAGCCAACGGCTTTATGAAAACCCCAATGAACTCGATGAACGGCATAATCGGAATAGGAAGCTTCAGCCAAGTTGGAACTTCCGGATTGTATATTTCCTCAAAGTAAGCCTTTGTTCCGTAGAAGTTTGTCAACAAGAAGGTTATCAAGGCCAGCACGAATGTCACGGCGATGTTACCAGTCAAGTTGGCACCTCCTGGAAATATAGGAATTATTCCGAGCAAGTTATTCAAAAAGATGAAGAAGAAAGCCGTGAGCAGATAAGGCGCGAACTTAGCGTAATTCTTGCCCACACAAGGCTTGATGATGTCGTCGTGCAAAGAGACAATCAGCGGTTCAAGCAACCCCTGCAAGCCTCTAGGCGCGCTCATCGGATTCTTTTTGTATTTGCCTGCTATGCTTAAGAAAATCCACAGCAACAATCCGCAGCTGATGAACAAAGACAGCACGTTCTTCGTTATAGAGAAGTCCCAAGGACGCTCGTTAGTGGCAACCTCAATGATTCTGCCTTCGTTAGCGTGCCCCTTCTCAGCGATCTTATAGCCTTTGTACTCAGTGTAGTGACCTGCATGTCCAAGGTTAGAAGAGCAGAACACGTCCAAGCCATTTTGGCCGTACACGATGCAAAGAAGCGGAATCTCAATGTGCGTGTCGCCAATCGTGGCGATGTGCCACGAATAAGCGTCGTTGATGTGGCCGAATACGAGCTCCTTCACATCGACCGGCTTGCCTTCCTCCCCTTCATGACCTTCATGTCCGCTAGCAAAAGAGAACTGAAAGGCGAAGAGCAGAGCAACAACCCAAGCAATGCGACTTTTCAATCTATTTTTTTTGAGTAAATTCATTTTTAAATTTATTGTTTAATTTTATTGAAACTCGTGTTTCGAAAACCAAATAAATCACATAAAACAGAAAAAATGAAACAAAGAAACTAACAACTTGCTCGCCTACCAGAAAAGCGTACAACATGCCGACAATCGACACAGACATAAGCTTTAAAGTCTGGAGAAGCATAAAAGTCCTATAGTAAGAATTGCCATCTTTTACTGTTGCTTTAGATATTGAAACGATGGACACAACGCCCAGGACGAAATAAAAAACTATGATGTACGGATACCATGAAAAGTAATGTTCCGGAAAGAACGTCTTGTAAATGAAATATCCTCCAAACATCGACGCAACCAGAAGCAGCGTCAACTTTATAACATTGTTTCTAATCTCTTCCTTCATGATGATGCATTAATCCAACACTTTTTCAATACATACGGAGACCTTGTCATCTTTTATTTCCGCAAAACCCGAACTGACAACAAGCTTTGTTTCAGTCCCGTTCATGCTGTATCTGATTTCACCTTTCTTCAGCGACGAAATAAGCGCTGCGTGACGAGGCAGAACCATGAATTCGCCGGCAGAACCCGGCAAGACAACAAAGTCAACCTCTCCGGTGAAAATCGTTTTATCCGGTGAAATGATCTCTAACTTCATAATGATACCTTATTTAGCCTGAGAAAGCAATTGTTTACCTTTCGCAATAGCGTCGTCGATAGTTCCGACATTCAAGAAAGCCTGTTCAGGAAGGTCGTCAACTTCTCCGTTGATAATCATGTTGAATCCTCTGATCGTTTCTTCGATAGGAACCATCACACCTTCCAAACCTGTAAACTGAGACGCTACGTGGAAAGGCTGAGACAAGAATCTCTGCACACGACGAGCTCTGTTCACCGTAAGTTTGTCGGCTTCAGACAACTCTTCCATACCTAGAATTGCGATAATATCCTGCAACTCTTTGTACTTCTGAAGAATCTGTTTCACAGCCTGAGCTGTTTCGTAGTGTTCGTTACCGATGATGTTCGGGTCAAGAATACGAGAAGTAGAATCTAGCGGGTCCACAGCCGGATAAATACCCAACTCAGCAATCTTACGGCTCAACACGGTAGTTGCGTCCAAGTGCGAGAAAGTAGTTGCCGGCGCAGGGTCTGTCAAGTCGTCGGCAGGCACGTAAACAGCCTGTACAGACGTGATAGATCCGTTCTTTGTAGATGTGATACGTTCCTGCATTGCACCCATTTCAGAAGCCAAAGTAGGCTGATAACCTACGGCCGAAGGCATACGTCCTAGAAGGGCAGACACCTCAGAACCGGCCTGAGTGTAACGGAAAATATTGTCAATGAAGAAAAGAATGTCTCGTCCGCCCTGTCCTGAGTCACGGAAAGACTCTGCAACAGTCAAACCTGAAAGCGCCACAGAAGAACGTGCTCCTGGCGGTTCGTTCATCTGACCGTAAACAAGCGTAGCCTGAGACTTCGCAAGCTCTTCGTAGTCAATTTTGCTCAAATCCCAATCTCCGGCTTCCATTGATTTCTTGAACTCTTCGCCGTAACGAACAATGCCGGATTCAATCATTTCTCGGAGAAGGTCGTTACCTTCACGTGTACGTTCTCCTACACCTGCGAATACAGAGTAACCATTGTATCCTTTGGCAATGTTGTTAATAAGTTCCATGATAAGCACGGTCTTACCCACACCGGCACCACCGAACAAACCAATCTTACCACCTTTCTGGTAAGGCACGAGCAAGTCGATGACCTTGATACCTGTGTAAAGGATTTCTTTTGTAGTGGAGAGGTCTTCAAATTTAGGTGGTTCTCTGTGAATAGGCGCAGCTCCCGCTTTATCAAACTGAGACATACCGTCAATAGGCGCGCCGACCACATTCAACATTCTACCTTTAATCTGACTGCCCACAGGGACAGAAATTGCAGTGCCCAAAGGACGCACTTTCATACCTCTTCTCAAACCGTCTGTAGAGTCCATCGCAATCGTTCTGATTGAGTTCTCTCCAATGTGCTGCTGGCATTCTATTATCAGATTGCCCAGCTCCGGACGTTCAATTTCAAGCGCGTCATGAATCTGGGGCAGACTACCCCCTTTTTCGGGGAAACTAACGTCAACCACAGGTCCGATAACCTGAATGATTTCACCAAATATTTCCGACATATTATCCGTTGTTTTATTATGGTATTAATTACTAAAATTCTTTTAAACAGCTATTGTGATTCAATTTTTGCTGCGTTCAGCTGATTTTCTTCACAAAGTCTATTGCAAATATATGATTTTTTGAGAATCTATAAAGTTTTTTTAGCCTTTTTTTATAAAAAAAATGAAAACTCCCTCTGAAAGTTATGTTTTATAACATCATTTCGGAAAAATAGAGTAAAAGACATGTGTTTTGTGTGTGCTTTGCGATTGTGTGAAGCTGTGCAAAATGGCGAGTGTTTGTGGTCTGGATTGCGTTTAGGGCAGCTAAAAAAAGACCCCAAGGACTTTTTAATGACCTTGGGGCTTTGCATATTTATTATATGCTATTATTTTACAATTTCGAGAAGTTCAACATCGAATATAAGGATGGAGTTTGCAGGAATATCGCCTGCAGGTCTTGCTCCGTAGCCAAGATCAGATGGAATATAGAGCGTCCATTTTGAACCAACCGGCATCATTTGCAAAGCTTCAGTCCAGCCTCTGATAACTGCACCTACAGGGAATGTTGCAGGCTCGCCTCTGTTGATAGACGAGTCGAATACCTTGCCGTTTGTGAGCTTTCCTGTGTAGTGGACTTTAACCGTGCTTTCTGCCTTAGGAAGCTCGCCCGTGCCGGCAGTTATGATTTTATACTGAAGTCCGCTTGGCGTTTCCTTAATTTCGCTGTCTGATTTTTTGTTTTCTTCAAGCCATTTAGCATTTTCTTTTCTTGCAGCTTCAGCTTTCTCTGCAGCTTTCAAAGCCTCCACTTTTTGAGCGTCTTCGAAGTAAGTGTTAAGAACTTTGCCAACTTCTTCAGTAGTGAGTTTTGTGCTTGCGGAATCGCCAATCATTGCGTCACGGAATCCTGCAAGTATCATGTCATTGTCTGGAGTTATGTTGCCAGGGAAGTTCTTGAGACTTTCAACGTAGTTCAAACCAGTATTGGCTCCAATAGCGTAGCTCAAAGAGTCTGCAATATTCTTCAAACCATTGTTTGTAGCCTTGATTTTTACAGTATCAGCATTTAGAGCTCCTGTGGAATCTTTGGCCATCGCCATCGCTTTAGCCTGAACGCCTACAAAATAATTTTCCAAAATGCTTTTAGCTTCATCTTTATTTATTTTGGTAGAGCCCTTGAATCCGTCGGCAATTCCATTAAACAGAGTTTCTGGAGAAAGTTCCACATTTCCAGGGAATTGGTTAATGCTTTGTTTGTAATTAAAGCCTGCGCTTAAGCCCAAAGCGTAACTTACAGAATCTCTCTGGTTTCTGATTTTACCAACTTTGCCAACTTCTGTGCCGCAAGACATTAGAGCACAGCCGGCAATCAATGATGACACTAATAATTTAATAGCTTTCATTTTATATTATCTTTTATTAAATATCTTTTTTATTGTTCTCTTTGGTATGGTTTGAAAGGGAATCCCTGCTGAACCTGCTTTGGAGTTCCTACATCAAGTAGTTCCACGTCAAATATTAATATAGAGTGCGGCTTTATCACGCCCATGGAGCGAGGGCCGTATCCAAGTTCAGAAGGAATGTAGAATCTGAACTTAGAACCTACGTTCATAAGTTGCAAACCTTCGGTCCAGCCGGGGATGACTTTGTTCAATTCAAATTCAATCGGTTGCTTTTCCAAAGAGCTGTCAAACACAGTTCCGTCGGTCAATGTTCCGTGGTAGTGCACTTTAACTTTGTCAGTAGCTTTAGGCTTTACCCCGTTACCCTGTTTGATAACTTCGTACTGAAGTCCAGAAGCAGTAACCTGCACGCCCGGTTTCTGCTTGTTCTTTTCCAAGAAAATTTTGTTTTCCGCCAAAGTTTTGGCAGTGCGCTTTTCTTCCTCCTTTTTCATGAAATTTTGGACAACACTGTTGATGTCCTTTTCGCTGATGGCATAGTTTGCTGTGTCTTTGTCAAGAGCGGCTCTCAAAGCTTCCACGAAGAGCGAGTTATTTATCGGCCCGCCAGGCACTTGTGAGAGTTGCTGGCTCAGAGAGCCTCCAACTTGCATACCCAATGCGTAGCTGGCAGAGTCCAAAGCAGTAGAAAGTTCCACCTTACTGTCTTTTTTGTCTTTCTTGCTTTTCTTTGCAGCGCTTGCAGAGACGCTTGCAGCCAGAATAAGCGCTATGGCCAATGAAAATTTCTTCATATAATAATCTATTTATGATGCAAAACGCCTTAACATACAAGGCAAGATTTGCAAGTTATTACTTTATTTAACAATCTCAAGCAATTCGACGTCGAATATAAGAGTTGAGTTTGGAGCGATGGCTTCACCGGCTCCATGTTCGCCGTACGCAAGGTTAGACGGAATGAACAGTCTCCATTTGGAACCGACCGGCATAAGCTGAAGAGCCTCTGTCCATCCTGCAATTACTTGATTTACAGGGAAGTCTGCGGGCTGATTTCTTCTGTAAGAACTGTCAAATACAGTGCCGTTGATAAGTCTGCCCTCGTAGTGGCATCTAACAGTGCTTGTGGCAGACGGTTTTTCACCTTTGCCTTCGACTACTATTTCATACTGAAGTCCGCTTTTTGTAGTTATAACCTTTTCGTTCTTTGCATTTTCAGCAAGAAAGGCGGCACCTTCTTTTTTGTTCTCTTCGCCCGCTTTTTCCTGAAGTTCAGCGAAATACTGGTTTACATACATTCTGGCCTGCTGGTCGTCAAACTCAGGTTTAACGCCATTGTAAACATCCTGCAACGCTTTTGCAAAGCGTTCGATGTCCAAGTTTTTTATACCAGAACTCAAAAAGTTGTGAGCCATACTAAGCCCCAAAGCGTAACTTACGTTTTTCATTTTTTTACCTATTTACATTGCGAAGATAATGCAAAGAGCCGTAATCTTCGATTAATTAACAAAATTTAACATCAGTCTATTTTCAGTTCGTTGTGGTCGTCGCCTTTGAAGGAGAGTCTTGCGAACGGATTTTTCACTCGCGACCCGAAGTCAGGCATAGCCCATCCGAAACCAATTTCGGCACACTCAACTTGTGTAAGATGGCTCCTTATCTGAGCTGTCACATAAAATCTTTTCGTGATTCTGTATTTCGTCACGAGTTTTGTGTACATTATATTTTCGTAGTATTTGTCTTCCACATCGTCGGGCAGCTTTACAGGGTTGTACACGTACAGACCGACATGAAGCCCGGCCACGAAGTTTTCGACGGTAAAGTCGTTTGCCAGGAAAACCCCAGCCTTCAGCCTATACTCAAACAGATCTTTAGTGATATGGTTGTACTGTTTGTTTATCTTTCTTTGTGTGCCGTCATACGCGTCGTTGAAAAAAGCGTCGGCACCAAGTCCCAATCGGTAGGCGTTGGTGAAAGGGTAGTATAAGCCTCCGTTTATTGATGCGTTCAGATAGTAGTTGTTCTTGTCACACACGGAAAGCTGGTTAAAGCCTGCCATTCCGCCAACTTCAAGAGCCATCACCTTCTTCACCTTTTTAGGCTTGTTTTTTATAGGGAGAGGGTTTACGTTAGGTGTGTATTTCACGCCCAGCATTCCAGAAGCTAGCACTCTGTTGCAGCTACGTCTGCAGATCTGAGCATTGTGAAACACAAGCACTTCGCCGCCGAACGATATAGCCCATTGAGCCCATGGATTACCATATCTTTTGCTGAGGTTAATGTCCATATTCAGTCCGAAAGAGAGCATAGGAGTGAATCTGCACACTTTCCCAAAACTTTTTATTTCGCCAGTGCCATCTGGATTTTCCTCAAACGCCATATAGTCAACGCTTTGCGGGTAAAATCCGAGTCCAGCACCTGTTTTTAAGTTTAGCGCGAGCCTTGGAGTGTGTATTATCGGATAATTAAAGTAAGGATATGTGTACACTGCGATGTCGGGCTTCAATTCGCTTTCCAATGTGTAGAAGCCGCCGATGGCGAAGCCTGCCGATGGGAAATTGTAAACATAATCCCAGTTCTTGTCGCCGAACAAAGGCAATTCCAGTGCTATTTCAGTGCCGGCTTGGTTGCAGTCGGCCTTGTAGTCTATTCCGGCCTTAGCTTCCCCCTTGAATCTGAATATCATGTTTTTCTGAGCAGGTGCTAAGTAAAACAAACTGCACAGAAAAAAAGTAAATACTATTTTATATTTGTTACTCATTATTAACGTCAAAACCAAAATGTAAGGTTCGTGAAAACCTTTTTGAACGAATCGCAAATTTAGTAAAAGTTTTTTTTGAAGGTGATTTTTTTTACGTTTTTTTACATAAGTTTACGTTTTTTACATTCGGAAATTAGAATAAATAAGATATGATGTAACTTTTTTTTACATTTAAATAGTCAAGATAAGGGCTGAATTGTTTAAATTTGCGGGCGAAGAGATGCGATAGTCTCCGTCAGTTTTTATAATATAGGTATGGAGGATAAGGAAAGAGGGTCGGTTGTGCAGGCGATGGAGTTGGGCCGGCTTCTGTTAAACATAGGGAAGAGTGTGTCAACGGCAGAGAGTTGCACTGGCGGCAACATAGCACATAAAATAACATCAGTGCCGGGCAGCTCGTCATATTACAAAGGTAGTGTCGTGGCATACGCAAACGAAGTGAAGTCTGGTGTGCTTGGCGTCAGTATGGAGGCCGTCATGGAGCACGGAGCGGTAAGCCGAGAAGTGGTTGAGCAGATGGCGGAAGGCGTGCGGCGGTTGATGGGGACGGATTTGGCAGTGGCCACGTCGGGAGTAGCAGGGCCCGGAGGCGGAACGGCGGAGAAGCCAGTAGGCACGGTCTGGATAGCGGCGACAAACGGAATAGAAGTGCAGAGCGAATGCTTTCACTTTGAAGGAAACAGGGCGGAGATTATAGAAAAAACAACGGAAAAGGCTATTTTTGTGTTGAAAAGTATTGCAAATAAATAAAAAAGTGTTACCTTTGCCCCCGATATTGTGGACGCGATATGATGCAGTGCGAAAACGATGTCGAAAAAAGAAAACGATATGCTTTCTTAAAAACTCTGATAAGTTACGCTCTCTGTTCGGTTCGCCGCACGGAGTCAGAAAAGATTAGGCGTTCGTTGATAAGAATTAATCATTAAGAAATTAAAGAAATGTCTAAAATTTGTCAAATTACCGGAAAAAAGGCGATGAATGGTAATAACGTCTCTCACTCTAAGAGAAGAACAAAGAGAATGTTTGACGTTAACTTGTTCACAAAGAAATTCTATTGGCCAGAGCAGGATTGTTGGATCAGCTTGAAGGTTTCGGCTAAGGGTCTTCGTACAATTAACAAGAAGGGTATTAACGCAGCTTTGGTTGATGCGGCAAAGAAAGGTAATCTATAATTTATTAGAGTAATAAGAAAATGGCAAAGAAAAGTAAAGAAAGTAGAGTGCAGGTTATTCTTGAATGTACTGAGCACAAGGATAGCGGTATGCCAGGAACATCTCGCTATGTCACTACTAAGAATAGAAAAAACACTCCAGATCGTTTGGAGCTTAAAAAATACAACCCAATTTTGAAAAGGGTAACAGTTCACAAAGAAATTAAATAATTTTGAATTATGGCAAAGAAAGCAGTCGCAACACTTCAAAGAGGTGAGGGTCGTGGTTATGCAAAAGTAATCAAGATGGTTAAGTCTCCAAAGACAGGAGCTTATATGTTTGACGAAGCTATCGTTCTTAACGAAGAGGTTAAAAATCACTTGGCTAAGTAATTGGCAGTGAGGACAAACATAAGTGGGGCTTGCTCGTTATGGGCAAGTCTCTTTTTTTGTAGATTATCCAGAGTTGGCCTAATGAAAAACCCTTAATTTAGTTCGCTTTTTGTTGGATGAGGATTGTTCTTTTGCATGATATTTTACAGAACTTGTTTTTCGTTAGTTTTTTTTCAAAAAAAAATGTATATTTGCAGTTGATTTAAACGGTTGTAAATTTGTGGAATCGCATGATTTATTTTGTGCTTTTCTTTATAAATCTGTAAGTTTATGGGCTTGTTTGATTTTTTTTCAAAAGAGAAGAAAGAGACCTTAGACAAAGGTCTTGAAAAAACCAAAGAGAGCGTCTTTTCTAAGATTGCTCGTGCTGTTGCCGGAAAGTCGAAGGTGGACGACGAGGTTCTTGATAATCTGGAGGAGGTTCTTGTAACGTCCGATGTCGGTGTGGAGACAACTCTGAAGATTATTGAGAGGATAGAGAAGCGTGTGGCCAGGGACAAGTATGTTGGCACTGATGAACTTAACGGTATTCTGAAAGATGAGGTTGCTGCTCTTTTGGAGGAAAATAACACGCAGGACGGGGAGTCTTTTTCTTTGCCTGAAATGTCGGACCCTTATGTGATAATGGTTGTCGGTGTGAATGGTGTTGGGAAAACCACGACTATAGGCAAACTCGCTTATCAGTTTTCGAAGGCAGGCAAAAAGGTGTTCTTGGGTGCGGCAGACACTTTCAGGGCTGCGGCTGTGGAGCAGCTTGTTGTTTGGGGCGAACGTGTTGGTTGTCAGGTTATAAAGCAGAAGATGGGAGCGGATCCTGCTTCAGTTGCGTTCGATACGTTGTCGTCTGCAAAGGCTAACGGCGCTGACGTTGTGATTATAGACACGGCGGGGCGTCTGCATAACAAGGTTAATTTGATGAACGAATTGACCAAGATTAAGCAGGTTATGGCTAAAATTGTTCCTAATGCTCCGCACGAAGTGCTTCTTGTGCTTGACGGCTCTACGGGGCAGAATGCGTTTGAGCAGGCTCGTCAGTTTACAAAGGCTACAGAGGTTTCGGCTCTTGCTATCACTAAGTTGGACGGAACAGCAAAGGGCGGTGTGGTAATCGGCATCTCAGACCAGTTCAAGATTCCGGTTAAGTATATTGGTGTTGGCGAAGGTATAGACCATTTGCAGGTTTTCCGCAAAAGAGAGTTCGTGGATTCTTTGTTTAAGTGATTTTATATACTTTTTCTCTTTGTGAGTTGAGGTTTTGGAATAGAGGCGCTTGTCGTACTTGCGTCTCTTTTTTTTGTAGTGTGTTGAAGCAATTCGGAGTGAGTGTTTTTATTTGTGTTCTGAAATGAAAGAAAATTCGATAGATATAATAAATCTTGGATGCTCGAAGAATCTTGTTGATTCAGAGATGCTTAGCCGTCAATTGGAAGCCAAGGGGTACAAAGTTACTCATGACCCTGAAAAGCCGAATGGCGAAATTGTGATAATAAATACTTGCGGCTTTATCGGCGATGCGAAAGAGGAGTCGATAAATACTATTTTGCAGTTTGGCGAATTGAGGCGAAAACGTAAAATTAAAAGGTTGTTTGTAATGGGTTGCCTCTCAGGACGTTATTTGGATGTTTTGCCGGACGAAATTCCTGAGGTTGACAATTTTTACGGAAAGTTTGATTGGAAAAGCATTGTAGATGACTTGGGGCATGTTTACGACGAGTCTATTGCGTTTGAGAGAACTATAACGACACCTTCGCATTATGCGTATCTGAAGATTTCAGAAGGGTGTAACAGGCATTGCGCTTACTGCGCGATTCCTATCATAACAGGGAAACATAAGTCCAGACCTATGGAGGAGATTGAGGATGAGGTGCGTTGGCTTGTATCTCAAGGTGTCAAGGAGTTTCAGCTTATAGCTCAAGACTTGTCTTATTACGGAATGGATTTGTACAAATCGTTTAGATTAGCTGAATTGGTTGATAGACTTGCTGATATAGAGGGCGTTGAGTGGCTGAGGTTGCATTATGCTTATCCGGCAAAGTTTCCTTTTGATGTGCTGAAAGTTATGCGTGAGCGTGAGAATGTTTGCAAATACTTGGACATTGCATTGCAGCATATCAGCGACAATATGTTGCAGAAGATGCGCAGACATGTTACTAAGCAGGAGACGTTGGAACTGATTTCCAGGCTGAGAGAGGAGGTGCCTGGCATACATTTGAGAACAACTTTGCTGGTAGGGCATCCTGGAGAGACGGAAGAGGATTTTGAACAGCTTGTGGATTTTGTCAGGGAGGCGAAGTTTGAGCGTATGGGGGCTTTCCCTTATTCGGAAGAGGAAGGCACGTTTTCAGGTGATAATTATGAGGATGATATTCCAGAAGATGTGAAGCAGAGCAGGGTGGATAAATTGATGGCAGTGCAGCAAGAGGTGTCTTTGGATGTGAACAGGGGTAAAGTAGGGCAAGTGCTGAAGGTTGTGATTGATAGAGAGGAGACCGACTATTTCATCGGAAGAACAGAGTTTGACTCGCCGGAGGTTGATCCGGAGGTTCTCGTGGAAAAAAGTTTGGCTTTGGAGATAGGGCAGTTTTATGATGTTGAGATTACCGGAGCGGAGGAATTTGATCTTTATGGGGTTGTGAGATAAGTTTTTAGGAAAAAAGAAAAAAAATGTTGTGAAACGCAACTTTTTTTTGCAAATGTGATTGAAAAACGGGATTAATGTTGTATCTTTGTGGCAAGCCTTAGCCCGTGAAGTTATATTTTTTAATATTACTCTAAAAGGGATGTCTGACTGTTGTCAGACGGTTTTGGCTCTGTTGTTTGCATTTTTGCAGAGTCAAAGCGAGAGGAGGTTGCCCGTTAGGGCAACCTCCTCTTTTTTAGTTAGTTCTTGTTTGGACATTCAGTTTCTCTTTTGCAGTCCTGATGATGTTTTCCTCTCATGAATTTTTTGTGTCCAAAAGGTTTGTTAGGACAATTCATGCGGCACTTTTGATCCAGAAGGGCCTTTTGCTCTTCGATTGAAAGATTGTCGAAGTTTGCCCATTTCTGTTCAAATTCTTCTTTTTGAGCCTTCATTTCAGCCTCGCACTTGTCGATGCAAGCTTTACGTTTGTTGATAAGATCCTTCTGATCTTCAGTCGAAAGGCTGTCGAATTTACACCATTTTTTGCAGTTTTCGCGCTCTTCGTCGCTCATGTTATCGAAGCGGTCGCAAGGAAATTCTCCGAATTTGCCTTTTCCGTGGCGCCCGTGGTGATGTCCGCGGTGTCTTTTTTTGTCAGGGCAACCGTCTTCTTCACCTTCATTTGCACATGCTTCTGTCGCAGGCTTGTCTGCATTGTTAGGGCAAGACTGCTTTTCGCAGTTGCAACAAGAGCTCATAAGCAAAGAGCAGCAAGCGAATGCCGCCAAAATAAAAACTTTCTTCATATACGTGTTTAATTTATTAAATTACTACAGATATAGACAAATAATTGCAGAAGAGGTTTAAAGGAGGGTTGAAAAAAAACTGAAAATGCAATACGGCCGTTGTCAATGTCTGGTGATGATGCGTGAAATGTAAGAGGTGCGTTTGTGAATTGTGCTGAGGATTACAGTGCAAAAACGAGCGCCTCCTCGCCCCAATACATGTTTGTGAACTCATTCTCAGTCACAGAGATGACATTCGCCCAACGAGCCGATTGCATGAGAGTTTTCAGAGGTCTATAGTAGTGCTCCAATTGGCTTCTTGTATGCTATTGTCCACGATCCGAAGTCTTTTAGACAGTTTGTCAATTTCGGACTGGAGTTTTTTCACGTCAATTGTGCTAAGTATCTTGATTTCGGACCGGGTTGCTCTTTGAGCAAGTCTGCTTGCTGAATTTCTCAGATTTTGCAGTGTGTTAATATTTAAAGAAAGGCAATCCTTTTCGGCTAATAGTTCTGTCAAAGTTTTTCCATTTGCAGAGGTGTGACAGTTAACCATATTGATTTTTGCGATGAGGAATTCAAGCCTTGCAATGCTGCTGTTTAGCTCTTTCAGCAGTTCGTTTGGGTCTTCGGCGGGCTGTTCTCCCTCCTGAACAGTGGCGTTGGCTTCCAGTCTGCTTTTTAGTTGCTCGATTTTTTTATTCAAGTCAGCCCTTTCTTGTAGTGCTTCTGCTAGTTTCATGTGTTTACGTATTAAGTGTTAGATATCATCGATTTTCTATTTATTTTCTGCAAATATATAATAAATGTTAGAAAATTGGAGACATTCAAGATAAAATAAGCGGGGCTTCCGTTTCTTTTCTGAGTGCAGAAAAAGCCCCGCTTGTTTAGAATAATGCGCCAAGGTCGCAGTTCAAGAATTCATCGAAAGGCATGCCTCCGGAACCAACTATGAGCGATAGCTTTGGCTGGAACTTGTTCTTGAACACAGACAAGCCTTCGTTCATTGTTCTGCGGCCGCTTTTGACTTCAATGGCAGCGCATTGCCCGTAATGTTCAATAATGAAGTCAACTTCGTCATTCTTATCTCTCCAATAATAAACTTTATAGTCGTACTCGTCCGCAGCATTCAATATATGCGCGCCAACAGCACTTTCTGCCCATCTTCCCCAAACTTTGGGAGTGGTGTAGGCCTTTTCGAATGTTACGCCTGATAATGCGCTGAGAAGAGCTGTGTTGTACGTCATTATCTTTGGAACTGAATTGTACTTTCGTGCATTGTCGTATGCGTATTTTTGCAGTCCGCAAAGCAGTTGAGACTCAGCCAACGTTGTCAAATAGTTTGCCAGAGTCGTCACGTTTCCAGCATCTTGCAGCTGACCAAGAATCTTCGTTAAGGAGATTTCCTCGCTGGAGTAGGTGCATCCAAGCTCGAACAATTGTTTCATTAATTCGGGTTTGTATATGACTTTAGTCATTAGGATGTCCTTAGCTATTGCAGGAGCTATGATGCTGTCTTTTATGTATCTGCGCCATCTGATTTCGTTGCTGATGAGTTTAGCGCCTCCGGGGTATCCTCCATAATAAATATATTGCTCCACAGAAAGTCCGAAGGCTTTTTGCATTTCGATGTAGCTCCAATGCGGCATTCTTATGAGTTCGTATCTGCCAGTGAGGGATTCGGTCAGTCCGTCTTTGAGCAATAGCCGAGAAGAGCCAAGCAGAACAACTTTGAGGTTTATGTCGTTTCTGGTATCAGCGTCCCATTGTTTCTTTACTTCTTCGCTCCAGTTGTTTATTTTGTGGACTTCGTCAATTACGAGCAAATATTCTCTAAGTTTGTTTATCTGCATTTTTGCTCGTGCAGATTCCCATATTTCACTTATCCAGCGAGTGTTTTCTTTGTCTACTCCGTCTGCAGAAACAGACAAGTGCGGAATTGTGGTTTCTGCAAGAACTTGCTTTACCATTGTCGATTTTCCGACTTGTCTAGGCCCTGAGATTACTTGTATTTTATCTCTTGGTTCTAATATTCTGTCAGACAGCTCTTTATATTGTTTTCTTTTAAGCATATGTTTTCCTTTTTTAGTCGATGCAAAAATAGTGAAAAAAAATAATATTTGCTCAAAAGTGTGTTATTATTTGCTCAAAAGTGTGTTGTTGTTTGCTCAAAAGTGCGTTGTTATTTGCTCAAAAGTGTGTTATTATTTGCTCAAAAGTGTGTTATTATTTGCTCAAAAGTGTGTTATTATTTGCTCAAAAGTGTGTTATTATTTGCTCAAAAGTGTG
>JAGBRL010000097.1 GCA_017632345.1 Paludibacteraceae bacterium | reverse complement strand
ATTCCAGAGCGGTTATCTGACCATCAGCGGATATAACGAAAGGTATAAATTGTATTCGCTGGACTTTCCGAACGAGGAGGTAAGGGAGGGCTTTATGCTTTACCTGATGCCTTATTACACTTCTGTTTCTGTTAACAAGACTGGCTTTCAAATAAGTTGTTTTGTAGAAGAGGTGAAGTCAGGCGACATCACAGCCTTTATGACCCGCCTCGAATCTTTCTTCGCAAACACACCTTACGACCTCATCAAGGACACTGAAAACCACTACCAGAACGTGCTTTTCATCCTTTGCAACCTCTGCGGACTCTACACGAAAGCTGAGTTTCACACCTCCAACGGACGTGTAGATATGACCATCGAGACACCCGATTACGTATATATTTTCGAGTTCAAATATAACGGAACAGCCGAAGAGGCGATGGCTCAAATCAAGGAGAAAAACTACGCTCTTCCGTTCCTCGCAAGCGGCAAGAAAATCGCCCTGATTGGTGCGAACTTCAGCGGCGAGAAGAGGAACATTGAGAAGTATTTGGAGGAGTGGCTGTAAATCACTATCTTTGTACTCGTAGTCAAGGTTTTATGCGAAAATATACATACATAAGTCAGGATTCTTTCATCGTGGGGGTCCTGACGATGGAAAAAGTTTTATAATTAAAAGTTACGGTCATGCTAAACTTAATTAAACAAATCTTAAAAATATCATTAACAACTTTCTTTTGTTTGATTGTGATTACCCTTATTATAATTTGTTTTCATGATTTTTATTTATATGACCCATTAAATAAAATGGAAACAGAATATCTATTCGGGGAAAAAATAAAATTAAAAAAAACATGTAGTAAAGATCTTATTGGTTTTAGTTGTCGAGGAGAAGTATTAGAAATATATAAATATGGGATAAAAAATGACTGTAGAGATTTACCACTTGTGGCAAATAAAAATTATTTAAGTAACTATTTTAAAATGCAGGATCCTCTATTTGTTGATTGGAATTCATCTTCTTTTGAATCTCATTTAATTGGTGATGTTAATTCTATCTTAGGCACAGAGCCACAAAGTCAATTAGTGACAGAATTTGTAGAGAAATTGAATGATAGAGATTGTTTATGTTGTTATCTTTGTGATTATGATTATTCGTATTGTGTTTTTGTCTTGGATAAAGAACGAGGATCAATGTATTTTCTGAAATGTCGGCTATGATTTATTGTCCCTATGTTAGAGCAGGTATTCAAGCATGAAGATGATTTCAATCTGATTTATGACTAAAAAGAGATTGTGCTACATGAAAAATTTAGATTAAACGGGGATGATAAACATAACGGAGAAAATGTAAATAACGTGAGTTCGACGAATTGTAATCAAAAGAGAGTCAAACTGTTTGAGGAACTTGCAGACATCAGCTTCGGTCTTGAACTGGCTGAGGAATTCTTTGCTCAGCATTGAATCGGGAACAACTTTGTTATATTCTGACATAATTTTATGTTTTTACAAATTTAATAATAATGAAAATACGAGACTCTTTTCGGAATCCCGTATTCTACATTTACACAAAATTATGGATAGTGCCTTTTTAGAAGGAAATTGATTGCGTATACTATGTTTCTGAGTGGGTGTTTGCGTTTTCGCACTTGCACATCTAAAAACTTTTCTATAACTTGCGTCTGATTATCGGTGAGATCTGTTGAATAATGATTCATTTCTTTGTTTTTTTTGTACCCTTAAAGTCACGAAAAATTATCCACTTATCAAACTGATAATCAATGTTTTAAGTGTGATTTTGAGATTTTTTTCAACCTCTCAAATTAGTTTTTAATTAAATTTAAACAGCTTATAAGTTTTGATATGAAAAAAATATTATTTGGAAGTTTTTTCTTTGTAATAGCGATTGTGCTTTACAGATTACTGTTTTCATACGTCATGGTTTCGTCTTTTTCAACATTCGGTTGGTTGAATAGTAAAGAATTCTTCCCAAAATACGTTTTATTTAATCCGTTAAAAGAACGTGAACTTTATGGCATTGTACACCAATGTATAGATGAAACAAAACAGAAAATTATGCAAGATACAATATTTGTTGAAAGCGTTTCTACTCCGAATGGAAACCGAAATATAAAGTATGCTGCAGATAATATTGAGAAACTAAAATTTTATTGGTTTTTTATGTCTGATTCATTGCCTATAAAAATAGAGTCTATTAAGGATGACGATGGTTGTCTAATGATTTTAATCTTAAAAGAGAGGAGAAACGGAGAATTTTTTGATGATGCTATGCTTAAATATCGTGATAACAATAACTATAAATGGTATTATTGAAAATACGAAAGGAGTTAGACGAAGAGACCGGCTTGTACTATTACGGTGCACGCTATCTGAACCCAACAAATGGTATGTGGGTTGAGTACAGCCCCTTTGTTTGAGAAGTATGTGGGCATGAGTCCGTATAACTATTGCGCCGGCAATCCTGTGAAGTTTGTGGATCCGGATGGGAGGGAACTTTAGAAGTTATTGTAAAAAAAATATTGAAAATTATGATAAAATTGGGAAAGTTAATGAATAATAAGGACTTGATTTTGGGAACTATAGATTCACTATTACTTATATCAGTTAATTTTGTTATCTGGGATTACATTTATATAGGATCCTTGTCAAGTACATTATTCGTAATTTTAGTAATTGCTAGTTTATTAAAATTAGGATATGACATGTATAAATGCAATGGAAGTAAATTACAGTTATGTATGTTTTTGTCTTTTCTTGTATTTGTGTTAATTACACTATTGGGAAATTACACAATGCCCAAAGATATATCTGCAAAATATTTTTTATTATTTTTTGTTCTACCAATTTTAATAATAATTCCAATTAGAATCAAGAGAAATTCTTTTTCGATTATAACAACATACAAATTTTACTTTATAGGTTTACTACTTACATCTATAATTAGTTGTTGTTTATTATACATACTTGATTTCAAAGAAGAGGTTTTGTCGTTTTTAGTTTTTATGTTTGTGTGTGAATTTATTTTCATTTATCCAATTATTTCCATAATAATATCAGCTTTAAAAAAGCATATAAATTTATGAAAATGTTGAATAGAGACTCAGTATTTTAAAGATTAATCCTCTTAATGAATAGTTTGTATGAAAATATTATCTTTTATAGTGGCATTCTGTTTGATGTCTATACCGAGTTTCGGTCAGACGAAAAATTTGACAGAAGTTGAAAATACAAAAAAAGAATTTTCGGAAATTAAGATATCTCATGCCAATGCGCTTTTTTCTATTGCGAAATATTTTAAAAAAATTAGCGGAGAGTTGAAGGCAAAAGATGGTTTGTTTGGATCCATTACATTTGTGCCAGAAGGAGATTCTATAGGGTTCTATTCGGTAGATAAATACCATAAAAATGTATTTAAGGAGACAAGAAAAATGCTTTTTTCAAAATACGATAGCATAACATCTTATGTTAACCAATCGTTTTTGAATGAAAATTTATATGGTAAAGATACTCTTTATTATGCTCTTTTTGAATGTGATTATTTAAATAATAAAATTTATATCAACGAATATAATGTAGGATTTTACGATTTAAAAAAATTAAAAACCTGCGTAGATTGGTTAAATAATTTTGCTGATTTAATAAATTACGAAGCTTTTTTAAAAGAAAATGAGAATATTTACAACGATTATTTGCAAAATAAGACCTTTAAAATTGAAGATATGCTCATTTGGTTGAATGATATGTTTGAATTAAATTACAAAAAAATTGCATTCAAGACGTCGCCATTTGCACATCCGTTTGATTTAGATGTATATGATAGTGCAAATTCATCCGTTCTAAATATAGTTGGAGGAATATATGTTACTGACAAAGAATGTGATTATACTTCTGAATATCGTTTTTTTTCAAGATTGTTAGACCATTATCTTTATCTTGTAATAGATGAAATGGGGAAGTCTGATCAGGTAGAGGAAATAATGTTGACAGATAGATTGAATGGTATTGTAGGACAAATGAATTTAGCTTTATATTTGCTTTATTGCTATGATGTGAAATCGAAAAATCTCTGGGAAAACGAGTTAAAATGGAATTGTTGTAAGATGGAGGAATATGGCTTTGAAAATTATAAAGAAGAAGTTAAGTCGTTTTTAAAAGAAATAATCAAAGAAAGGGACAAAAAAAATTACGATATATTTATATTGATATACTAGAAAAAAGAAAGACGTAATTTTTACGTTTTATAATTGCATGTAATAATGCCTTCTTCACTCCGACCGCCCTGAGTATAAGTATTTGTAATACTCTAACAACCCAAATTTTACACATTCCCAATGTGTACCAATCTGCGCCCTGAAAGGGCAACCCCCATCAGCCGTGGACACTGCTCTCGGCATTGACGCACACAACAAAAAACTCGCCCCATCGTGGCAAAAGTATAATATCATTTTGGAAAATATTTCAAAATTGTTCGTTGTGATATATCACTCATGGTTATGTCCCTATGGAGTGGTTGTTTCCAGCGGCGAGGCAAGGTACATTGATAAATATTTGTCAGAGTGGTTGTAAATCGTTATTTTTGCCATTGTGGTCAAGGAAAGAATCTCGTATCTTCTTTGTGTTCACGATGTTTTAACATTACCTTTCCTTATGAATTTTTAATGTACAATAAAGTTGGCTATTGCTCTGTATGGTCTTATTATCTTATTATCTTATCAAAAATAAAAGTCCGTAGTTATCTTTCTAATTTTTCGACTGTTAGATTTTGAAAATAGAAAATCTATACTTATTTTTGAAAACGAATCTTATATTTGTCATAATGGCAGCTTATAGAGTTGTCTGAATTTATTGAAAAACACAAATCGGCTCAGATGCTAAAAAACATCGTGCACATATCGCTTTGGCTCTTGCTGGCTCACCTCGGCGTTTCGGCAAATCCGTCTCAGTTCATCTTTACTCATTATACTGAAGATGAAGGGCTTTGTGATAATTATCTGCACGATATAACACAGGACAAGGACGGGTTTGTGTGGATTGCAACTCACTTCGGCATCAGCAGGTTTGACGGCCTTAATTTTAAAAATTACCATATAGACAAGCACCCGGGCATGTTGCGCGACGATTTTTATCACGCTTTCTATTCGATAAACGGAACGGTCGCTTTTGCAAGTTCAAACGGAACTTTAGTCTTGTACGACAAGGAAAAAGACTCGTTCGTAGATTACACGTCCAGTATTGGTGATGCGTTTTATGGGAATATAACCGGGCTGTACAGGTCCGAGGCGGGCGAGTGCTACCTCTCCACGTCGCACGGCATATTTAAACAAAACAGTCAGACGCGCAACTTTGATAAACTTAGTTACGCTGCAGAACCGTGCTACAAAACATTTGTCGACACTAAAAAACGGCTATGGAAATGCACGGACCATGGCATATCTCTATACGACGAGACAGGCTGCAAACTTGAAGGTTTCAGCGCTTTGACTGACTTGAAAGGGATAAATAACATCTGTAAAATTTCGGAAAGAGAGATGCTGCTTTCGTCGGTAAGCGGACTGCTTTATCAGGTTTCATACAATAACACGTTCGACAAGATTTCTGTGACGCCTGTCAGCACTCCGTTCAAAGTTGTGTCAGAATTGGTCGCGGCAAGCGACGGCTCGTTGTGGGTCGGCTCTGGCGGAAACGGACTTTGGCGCGCGGTTAAAGGAAAAGACGGCTACACGTTCAGTCAGATTTTGCCGGGAAATGCAGACAAGGAGATGCTGAAAAAAATTTCGGCTCTGTACGAAGACCGATTCGGAAACATTTGGGTCGGCACGCAAAATACAGGCTTGTGGCTATGCAAACCATTAGAAAAAACCAGCCTTTTTCATTCTGTCAAGGTCAATCTGAAAAATATTTACTGCTCTTCGTTTTCAGAATGCGAGAACGGCGACCTTTGGATTGGCTCCGATGGTCAAGGGCTGTTCCTGACTGATAAGAACTTTGTGCTGAAGAGACATTTTTCCAGTAATGACGAACTTACGAGCAATAATGTGCTGTCGAACGCAAAAATAGGTAATAAGACGTTTTTCGCATCGTGGGGCGGAGAGATTGTAAGCACAGAGGCAAATTCTCAAAACTTTAAGGTAGAGCCGTTCTCAGGCATAGAAAAACCTTTGCTGACCATCAAGGACGTCATCTCTGTCGGCTCGGAAGAGCTGCTTGCCTGCACATCTGGTGACGGCGCTTATTTCCGCGAAAAAAGTGGCAAGTGGAGGAGGCTGGACCTGACAATAAACGGTACTCCGGACCGGTGGTTGCTCGCCGCGCTGAACGACAAGGACGGCAAGTTCTGGATTTTCTCTTCACGAACAATATGGCACGGTTCTCCGGACAGCCTGAGAAACATTGTGCCGGACTTGGACCAGACACCTTCTCACAATCCTCTTGTTTTTCATCAGGGGGCGACAGACAAGCAAGGAAACTTATGGGTCGCATCTAACATCGGAGTCCTGAAAGTGACTCCGGGCAGCGATTCCGCATACACGCTTGCCGACTTTATGCCTAAGGGCGTTTACAATGCGATTTTAACCGATGAAATGGGGAAAATTTGGACTTGCGGCTCAAACGGAATCATATTCTTCGACCCAAAAACTCAAAAAAAGGAAATCGTGTATAATGAAAAAGAGGGACAAGGCTTTTTTGTTGACAAGGCTATTTGCCAGCGTAAGAACGGACAGATTCTGTTTGGCTGCAAAGACGGCTTTCTTGCGTTCAATCCAAATGTTTCTGTTCAGAATGAATTCTTTTTTGCAGAATGGGCAGAGCTGCGCATAAACAACGAACAGATAGAGCCCGGTTCGGAGTTGCTTTCTCAGACTCTCGGCAAAACAAAGAAGCTGACGCTTCCGCACAATAAGTCTAAATTGGAGGTCAGTTTCGACATGATAAATTTTTCTGACCATAACAATCTGAAAACAGAATACAGGCTCTGCGGCTTAGACTCGGCATGGACCAGACTGCTGCAGGAGCGGACAATATCGTTTAACCACATACCTACGGGCGAGTATAAACTTGAGGTGAGATTTTTGCGTGACAACAATACACAAGTGGAGCGCGAGCTGTCTTTGGACATAGAGATTCTGCCTGCGTGGTGGGAAACTGCCGCATTCAAAACTGGTGTTTTTGTATTAATTGTAATTATTTTCCTGATGATTCTTCATGTAAGGACAAAAAGGATAGAGGCGCAAAAGAAAGAGCTGAAACTGCTTGTGGACGCTCAGACCAAGGAACTGAACGAGGCGAATTTCACGTTGCAAGAGCAGAAGAAAAAAATCGAGATGCAAAACACATCGCTGCTCAATGCTCTGAAAGATAAGAATCAGCTAATCTCCATCATTGCTCACGATTTGAAAAATCCGATGTTCGCCATTGTGTGCGGCTTAGAGCAAATTTTGAAAAACGGAATGTCTAACAACGAGACGACAAACAATATTTATCATTCCGCAACAACGCTTCAGAACGAGATGCTGCAGCTTCTGGACTGGGCGTCTGAAGGGCAGTATGAAATCGCCGTGACTCCAAAAAACATAGATGTGCAGAAACTGATAAAAGACATAATCGGGCTTTTGAACGGACTGATGAGGGAAAAGAAAATTAAGGCGAACCTGAACTGCAATGTTTCGCATCATGTTTTGGCGGACGATAAGATACTTTCGACCATCATGCGTAACATCATCACTAACGCGATAAAATTTTCGCCGGCAAATGGCGCGATAGAGATAGACATCACGGAGGCGGACGGATTCATCACCATAAAAACATCAGACTTCGGAGCTGGCATGAGCCGCGACAAAGTGGAGTCCATCATGAACGGAACCGCTAAATCGACGCTCGGAACGAATAACGAGAAGGGGTATGGACTTGGTTTTAAAATAATCAAGGACTATGTGGAAAAAAGCGACGGCAAACTGATTGTGGAAAGCAAGCCGGGCGAAGGCACATCAGTATCTGTTGTCCTGAAATCGTCTGACGTGAAGGTGGAAAACAGACTAAAGTCTGTGCTTTCTGACGGAAACAGGAACATTGTCATCGATAAAAAACTGCTGGATGGCAAGTCTATTCTGGTTATTGATGACGACCCGCTGATTCTTCTGCACTTGAAAAACTTATTGGACCAGTACGTGCAAGTGTTCACTGCCAGCAACGGAGAAGAGGGCGTGAATGTTGCTAAGAAGCAGATTCCGGACCTCGTGATAAGCGACATAGATATGCCAGGCATGAACGGTTTTGAAATGTATCGGAAACTGAAGGAGAACCTTCATACGGCTGATATTCCGCTGATATTCCTCTCTGCAAAATCGGACGTGGCGAGCCGCTTCTCCGCACTCTCTAACGGAGCGATAGACTTTATAAACAAGCCGTTTGACGATACGGAACTGATTGCTAAAATATGCAACATAATAATCTGTCTGAAAAAGATTCAGACTCAGTTCCTTATTAACAAACTTAACAACGAAGAGCCGGGCGACGAGGAGACCAATGTGCCTAATCCGCTGCTGCAGCAACTTATGACTGTTATTGAAGAGAATTACGTCGTTGCGAGCTTCTCGTTCGAAGACATAGCGAAGGCTTTGGGACTGAGCAAGTCCACATTGACCAGAAGGCTTAAAACTATGACAGACAAGACGCCTGTGGAGATTTTGTCTGAGTTCCGTCTGAATAAGGCAAAAATCATGCTGGAAAAGTCAGAAGAGAGCGTCAGCGAGGTGGCCTACAAGGTGGGCTTCAACGACCCGTTGTATTTCAGCAAGAAATTCAAGGAGGCTTTTGGCGTCTCTCCGTCGAAATTCAGCGAGAAGTGAATTCCGGAACAGAATATCAAATAAGAACTAAATTATAAATTAAGAACCATGAAATCATTACACAATGCCAAACTTATTTGGCTTATTTGTTTTTTTAGTTTATTTGCAGTGACTTCGGCTGCCCAGTCTTACGTCGTTAAGAAGAAAAAGTTCGATTTCATCGTAGGAATTGACGGTGATTTCAAAGCGGCGGTAAAGGCGGCAAACGCATCTTCGGCCGAAAGATTCTACATTTTTTTCCCTAACGGCAACTACAACATCGGAACTCTTACCGGGAATGAAAACCAAATGACTACTTATAGTCGAGCAAGGACATCTTTTATCGGGCAGTCGATGGACAAAGTGGTCATTTTCAACAGCGCCGTCAATGAAGGCATCTCAATTTCTGCGACCCTGTTTCTGGACAAGAATGCAGACGAGACTTATATGCAAGACCTTACGTTGCAAAACAAATCGTATGTTCAGGGGGCTTCCGCGAACCGTTTCGTGGCTCTGCAGGACAGGGGCAATAAAAACGTGTTCAAACGTGTGAAGCTGCTCTCCACGCAGGATACTTACTATTCAACGTCTGGCGAAGACAAAAGCTACTGGGAGGAGGGCGAGATTCACGGCACGGTTGACTTTATCTGCGGCGGCGGTGATGTGCTTTTCAATAAATGCCTGATATATCTGGAAGAGCGTAAAAACAACGTGATTGCGGCTCCTGCCAATGATGGCAAATGGGGCTACGTTTTTCGTGACTGCACGATTGACGGACATCCTGTCAACAGCGGCGGATACAGGCTGGGCAGGTCTTGGAACAACAAGGCAAGCGCCGTCTTTATAAACACAACGATGAAACTGCTCCCTACCTCTGCTGGATGGGGCGACCCCATGAATGTTGTGCCGACTCGATTTGCCGAGTTTAACAGTGTTGATGCGAATGGCAATGTTGTGGATCTGAGCAAAAGAAGGTCTTCTTATACAAAAAACAGCACAACCGTGAATATCAATCCAATTCTGTCTGACTACGAGGCGGCTCAATTTACAGAGCATAATGTGCTGGGAGGCTGGCTGCCGAGCAATGACTGCAGGCAAGTCTCGGCGCCGTCTGCCGAAATCAACGGACGCACGCTCTCTTGGACCGACAGCGATTCGGCTCTGTGTTACTTTGTCTTTAAGAACGATGTTTATGTGGCAAATGTCACAGAAAACAGCTTTGAGTTGCCTTATGATGCAACGCCGACAGACTACTTCACCGTTCGCGCCGCAAATGCGATGGGAGGGTTAGGCGAGGCGTCTGATGCGGTCTCTGTCAGCGGATCCGCCGAGCCTGTCGAACCGGACTTCATTTTCTTCTACGACAATGGAGAGACGACTTCTGCTGCAAGCGGCGGTTTGGAAAATCGTTGGAACTGCACGGATTTGGGTGCGGAAGGGTATGGCTGGGCTATTACTGGGAGAGACGACAAGGCGATTCTTTATGGCGCGGACATTGTTTACGAAGGCTCTGTTTATAAAACATTCAAAAACTCAAAAGGCGCGCAATGTACCGTCTATCTGCCAGAGGGAATTTCTGCAAAAAAAGTCCATTTCATCGGATATTCTAACGGTGAAACTGCGGCTTGTCTGACTGAGGTTGACGGTAATCAGACAAATATTCCAATGCACGCAACAACGGCTACTGAAAATTACGCAACCAGCCCGTCTGTCGTGTCTTATAAGTTTGATGATGCGGTGTGCGATTCGTTCTCGTTCACATTCAGCACAACTCAAGTTTGCTTCATCTTGGCCATAGAGGCGGAGGTGGGCGGATGTCAGACTTCCGGGCAGAAAGAAATAATGAAAGATGTGCAGAAACAGAACGGCAACGCAGTGTTTGACGCTTTCGGACGAAAAACGCCGCATCTAAGGCAGAACCGGATATACATAAAAAACGGAATGAAATTTATGTTCAGAAACTAAGAACGGAACTGAAGATACCCGTTTTGAAAAAGCAAAGGAGTCGGACTGAGTCTGGCTCCTTTGATTTCTGTTGACGCATTAATTTGCAGTTCGCAGCAGAGAATACACGAAGCCCTTGTGGTTATCCGTCTGGAAGGCAGTGCCAAAGTATTGTAATGAAAGAGCAGTGACTTACTTTTGTTTTTTTCACAAATTATTTAGGCCAATATTACCAGAACCTTAAATTTTTTGAAAAAAATTTCACTTGTGCCTTAATCTTGCATAAGATACGGTTTACTTTGCATTGTCAAATGGAGGCAAGGCATTCAAGGCGTAATGTCTTACGTTCCGAAAATATAAACCGACCTGAAGAAGACGGCAGGTCACAAAACAATAAATTATGGGGCAAATAATAAATTACGGAAACGAAATTATCCGTATAAACACAGCAAAAAACACAATAGAGTATTCCGTTAACGGAGGGATAACTTGGCTTGTCCGTTGCCAAAATCCTAACTGCGGCATATTTAGTGACCTGCTTGTTTATGGCAAAGAACTTTTAGCCTGCACGTCAAAAGGCGTGTACAGTTCAACAAACGGAGGCCGCGTTTGGCTCGCCCGTTGCGCAAGTTCTGTTTACGGCGATTTTGTGCAGCTGCATTTTGACGGAAAAAATCTTTTAGCTACAACTTCAAATGGTTTGTACTATTCCAGCAACGGCGGCAGAACCTGGATAAAAAGGTAGAACTTTGAAAAATCACCTCTTTGCGCGGCGTTCCGATAGCTTGTTTCAATGCTCAGGTGCGCCGCGGCTTTGTGTGCCATGCCGTGAGTCCTGTTTGATTATTCCAGATTAAAAACGTATTTTTGCAGAAACGCTTATTATATGTCAAACAAGGAAGAATACAAGATATACTGCGAGTCGCACCCTGACGTTCCTCTTTTTTCGCAATACTGGTGGATGGATGCGGCGTGCAAAGGTATGACGTGGGATGTGCTTCTGTACAAAAATGCAAGCGGCGAAATCATCGCGTCGATGCCGTATCTGATAAAAAGCAAGTTTGGTGTCAAATACATATTGCAGCCTGAACTTACGCAAACCAACGGAATACATATAGACTACCCCGAAAGTCAGAGCGTGCAAGAGCGTCTGAGCCTCGAAAAAAAGGTCTGCGACGAATTTATTTCACAGATAGAGTCCTTGAAGACTGGCTACTTCATGCAGTGCTTTCATCATTCGTTCACGAACTGGCTGCCGTTCTATTGGAAAGGTTTCAGACAAACTACGAGATACACATACATAATAGAGGACATCTCGGATATTGACGCGGTGTTCAGAAGCTTCGCGCCTGCAAAGCAGAGGCAGATTCGCAAGTCGCTGAAAAGTAATTTCAAAGTAAGAACAGGCGCTTCTCCCGAAGATTTTTATAATTATCACAGCTACACTCTTCAGCAAAAAGGGGAACGGAACATTAATTCGAAAAGCATAGAACTGTCTGTTATTTCAGCTGCAATAGATAGAGGGCAGGGCGTTATATTGAACGTCTTTGATGGCGATGATAATTTGCACGCGTCCCTTTTCCTTGTATGGGACAGTAACAAAGCGTACTTTCTGCTGCCTGCAGTAGATCAGAACTACCGGACGTCCGGAGCATCTTCCCTTATTGTATTCGAAGCTATAAAATATGTCAAGGACAAATGCAAGTCCTTTGATTTCGAAGGCAGCATGTCCGAAAATATAGAGTTCTCTTACCGTCAGTTTGGAACAAGGCAGACGCCTTATTTCAAGATAGAAAAGGCGTATAATTTATTATTCAAGATGCGGGATGCGTTCCAGATTGTTTCTAAGGCAATTTCTGGGAAATAGGTCGATATGATTTTCAAGTGCATTTCATAAATAAAGGACGCCTTTTTAGGGGCGTCCTCTTGTTTGTTATGGCTCAAACTATTAATTATTCCTTTTTGTCTCTTTCAGGATAACGTCGTGCGCTCCTCCTTCGATGATACTTGTAGAAGACACGAGCGTGATTTTTGCGTTGTCCTTTAGGTCTTTGATAGACAAAGTTCCGCAGCTGCACATAGTTGACTTGATTTTGCCCAAAGTGACATCAAGATTGTCCTTCAGCTTGCCGGCATAGGGCACGTAGCTGTCCACGCCCTCTTCAAACTTGAGGGTAGCGGCACCGCCCATGTCGTAACGCTGCCAGTTGCGAGCGCGGTTAGAACCTTCGCCCCAGTATTCCTTCACGTAGTTTCCGCCGATAAGCACCTTTTTAGTAGGGCTTTCGTCGAAACGCGCAAAGTAGCGGCCCATCATCAGGAAGTCAGCGCCCATTGCAAGCGCAAGCACCATGTGATAGTCCTGCACAATACCGCCGTCCGAGCAGATTGGCACATAAACGCCGGTCTTTTCAAAATACTCGTCGCGAGCCGCCGCCACTTCTATAAGCGCAGTCGCCTGTCCGCGTCCGATACCTTTCTGTTCGCGAGTGATGCATATAGAGCCTCCGCCCACACCAACCTTCACGAAGTCAGCCCCAGCCTCAGCGAGGTAAAGGAAACCGTCTCTGTCCACAACGTTTCCGGCGCCCACCTTCACCTTGTCGCCGTACTTTTCGCGGATAAACTGCAAAGTCTCTTTCTGCCATTCAGAGAAACCGTCCGACGAGTCTATGCAAAGCACGTCCACGCCAGCCTCAACAAGAGCAGGCACGCGTTCTGCGTAGTCGCGAGAGTTGATTCCGGCTCCCACAAGCAGACGCTTGCTGTCGTCAAGGAGCTCGTTCGGATTTTCCTTGTGGTTTTCGTAGTCTTTGCGGAATACGAAATATTTCAAGTTCTGATTTTCGTCGATTATAGGAAGTGCGTTGACCTTGTTTTTCCAGATGATGTCGTTAGCCTCCTCGAGAGTTATGCCGTACTTGCCGGTAACAAGTTCAGAGAACGGAGTCATGAACTCTTTTATCTTTTTGTCGCGGCAGTCCTTGCTGGCTCTGTAGTCGCGGCTTGTCACAAGTCCAAGCAGCTTGCCGTTCGGAGTTCCGTCGTTAGTGATGCCGATAGTAGAGAAGCCCGTCTTAGCCTTCAGGTCAAGCACGTCGGCAAGAGTATGTTCGGGAGTGAGGTTCGCGTCGCTTTCAACAAATCCGGCTTTGTACTTCTTCACCTTACGAACCATTTCAGCCTGACTTTCTATAGACTGAGAGCCGAAGATAAACGAAAGCCCGCCGTTACGCGCCAATGCGATGGCCATGTTGGAGTCTGAAACAGACTGCATGATAGCCGAAACGAACGGTGTGTTCAAAACTATTTCAGAAGTCTTACCTTTTTCAAACTTAACCAAAGGTGTCTTCAGATCTATTCTGTCTGGAGTGCACTCCTTTGTTGTAAGACCCGGAATAAGCAAATACTCATTAAAAGTCCTCGAAATCTCGTTGATAATCTGTGCCATACTATCTATTTTAAAGAAAAATTTCGCAAATTTACATATTTTTCGTTAATTTTTAGGGAATGAAAGGCAAAAAAATGCGTGGGATTGTGTTTTTTGCAGTTTTTTAGAGCGATAATCTTTGTTTTGATTCGATTTGTTTTGCAAAATCCAGCTTTTTTATGACTTTTGTGCGGTGGCGTCTTGATTGATGCCTGTTGATTTTGTTACATAAACTGTTTGTTCTTATGAGAAGATTGGCATTGATTTTTCTTAGCGTGTTGTTTGCGCATAGCTTATATTCGAGGGATGTTGCT
>JAGBRL010000096.1 GCA_017632345.1 Paludibacteraceae bacterium | reverse complement strand
TTTCCAAAGCGGCGAGGACGGGAGAGGCAGACAAAATTTCCTTGACTGCTCACCAACTTATTTAGTTCTGACAGAATAAGAGACTTATCCACATAAATCTCTGTATTCAAGCCCATTTGGAACGCATCCGCATTCGGATTCAAATATAAGCCCATAATTTCTGCTTTTAAGTTTTTACAAAGATATACAAATTTAGCGCGTTTGTCAAGTTGCAGAGACATAGCACACTACATCTCTACAACTCTTAATTGCCAATTATTACCACCATCGTGGAGGTGGCGGAGGTAATGTAGGATCAGCAGGTTTACAATCACATTCACCTACATATTTGATTTTTAGCGGTTCCTTATCCGACACTGTTGCATTTAACATTTTAGCAGTTCTTATTTTTTCAAATATCAAATCAATGAATTTTTCTGTTGCCTCACACGCTTTCAAAACTACTGCGTTCCATTCCTTTTCCGAGACATCCGTTCTATTCAAAACAGACTCCGCTTCTGTCAATAAACCTGCAGCGTTAACCTGTGCATTTTTCGCCTTTGCAATGACACTTTTCAGCTCTCTCTCCAATTTCTTTACTTCAGGCTTCTTACTTTTTGCGGCTTTAGCCAAAACGTCTGACATCATAGAGTCTGAGATTACATTTCCTAACGTTTCTATTCTTTGCGCGTATCTGTCAAATGCAAGGGCAACCCTCTCTCTTTTAAATTCTTTAAAATAAGGGGCGTCCTTTAACCAATACAAATTTTCTTTAAAAATAACTTCTTCCTTCCAATTTTTTATCTTGTGATCCTGTTCAAAGTATTTTTCTGCATCATCCGCCACACAAGCAGAATAATACATCAGAACCTCATCTGTAAAAAAAGTGGAGTCTTCTATTTCTATCATATTTTCCATACAACCATAAAAGCAAGGATTTCCATAAACATAAGGGTCTTCAAAATCCTGATAATTTTCTCTCAACGAAATTTTTCTATCAACCCACAAGTCTCTTACCTCCATACATTCATAGACATTTAAAGGAAGACGTTTCGCACCCCTTTTTTTATATGGCTCTATTCTTCTATTCATTTCGGCATCACTATCGTCTGCTGTCTGAGATAATAAAATTTCTCTAATCCTGGGTGACTCGTAACTAATCAGCTCAGAATTTTTATATCTTTCTATAAATGCTTCACGATAATCTAAATTTCTTATGTCGTTTCTAATCTCAAAGAATCTATCCGCTTTAAAAAAAGTACACATTCTATGTTTCTTCAATATATCATACGCCTCCCAGCAACGTATTTTACCCAACATCTCCGCAATGTTACAAAAATTAGTTTCTCTCAAATAACCATAATTAGACAAATACTTTCTTCGATCTATATCCTCTTGATTGGACAAAGAATCGCAATAGTACTTATACAGTTTTGGGTTTGACTTTATCTCGTTTCCTCTCCCCCTTAGCGGATTTCCCCCTTCTTTGATTGCTGTCAAGCTAGATATAACATATGCGGTGTCCGCACAGTCACATCTTTTGTACTCCTTCATGATAAGGTTAATCCACGCAGTAGAATCAGAAAGAACCTTAAACATAATTCGCCTTATAGTGTCATTGCCATACACCTCCTCGCCTTTCGCAGCAAAGCAAAAATTCAACGTGTCTGATATTTTAGGATTTAAATACCCTGCTTCTTTTGTTCCAAATTTTAGGATATACTTTTCTTTCCTATACTTGTTCCTTATTTCATTTTCCATTATTTGATACGCCCTGTTACTGAAAATGTAAAAAAGGCTGTCATTGTCAGAATACCGTTGCAAAAATTTAGCAAACTCACTTGCCGTTATACGGTCGTTTTCTACTAAATCCACTCCGTCCTCTTCGTCAAATCCTAATACGTTGAAGACTGCTGTAACTAACAATAGTGTAGTTATCAATACCTTTCTCATAATTTTAGAAGCTGTTCAAATTTAATTAAAAACTAAATTGAGAGACCTGAAAAATCTCTTAAAATTACACTTAAAATATTGATTATTAATTTAATAAGTGGATAATTTTTCGTAACTTTAAGGGTGCAAAAAAAAACAAAGAAATGAATCATTATCCATCAAACCTCACTGATAATCAGTGGCAAGTTATATAAAAAGTTTTAGGTGTGCAAGTGCGAAAGCGCAAATATTCTCTCAGAAGCATAGTAAACGCAATCATCGCCGTTGGAGGCTACAGAGGCAAGCGTTTGTCCGACACGCTAAAAGCCACACTGGGGTGCGAGTTGGAGGTGGTGCTCCGACCTGACGAGTGCCCCTCGAAATTCCAAGTGATGCCCAAACGGTGGATTGTAGAAAGGTCTTTCGCTTGGCAGGAAAACTTTAGAAGGTTGACTATCGACTATGGGTTTCATGCGGAAACTGCGGTGGCCATGATTCAATTAGCTTTTTGTTTTTTGATGCTTAACAAAATATTTTAGATAAATTTAAACAGCTTCTTATTTGTACCCAGAGGTATCACAACTTAATGCTTTATCATGCTTAATAAAAATGCCACCCCCTAATATAGGAGGCGGCATTTTTCATCTACTTCGCCGTCATCACTCAGAAATCAGGGTGAAGTGGCCGACGTATGTCTTGTCTATCTCGTCAATGTCAATTTCGTACCAGTAGTCGGTCGACGGCATGCGCTTGCCGTTGTACATTCCGTCCCAGCCGCCTTCCGAGGCCTTGAACTCCACAAGCTTCTTGCCGAAGCGGTCGAAGATGACTATTGTGGCCTCCGGATACGTCTCGGACAGTTCCGGAACCTCCCACTTGTCCTGTATGCCGTCACCGCCAGGGCTGAACGAGCTAGGTATGTTGATGCTCGGAGCCTCTAGTTCGTGAGCCATCGTGCCGACGCAGCCGTTGGCGTCAGAGACGCGGTAAACGTGGCGTCCGTAGCGCGGAAGCGTGAACACAGGGTCGGAGACGTAGTCGCCGCCGTCAACGCTGTACACGAACGGAGACGAGCCGTAGCCCTCGGCAAGGACAACCTCGACGGTCCTTGTCTTAACGTCCGCAATCTCGTAGATGACAGGCAGGCTGGCAACCTCAACCTCAACCTCGCCCCTGACAGGCTCGCACGCGCGGCTGGTCACCGTAACCTCGTAAACGGAGCTTTCCATTGGCATCAGGCCTCCTAGCCTTGGAGACGAGCCGAGAGGCTCGCCGTCAAGCTCCCATCTGTAGCCCAGGCCGTTGCCCGAAGCCCTAACCTCAAGCGCGAGGCTCTCGCCCTTGCATATCGTAGTGTCCGCGCTGAGCTCAAGCTCAACCTGAGAGTCAACAGTAACAAGCACGCTGTCATTCTGCACGCATCCGCCCGGACGAGTCAGCGTGAAGCGCACGTAAGACGTGGCGTCAAGAGCGAACGACGCCTCCGCGCCCTTCTGGCCGTCGAACCACGACACCTCGACATCGCCGTCCTCCAGCTTCAGAGCCACGTCCGCAGACGAGCCCTCGCACACGACAAGGCCGTCCGGCTTGGTGTAAGAGGCCGGGCTGACAACAACCAGCACGCCCTCGTCGGCCGACTCAGGCCTTTCGCAGATTCCATTCGACACCCTGTAGGAGTAAACTCCGGCATCGTCAGAGCCGACGCCCTTTATAGAGAGGCTCTCGCTTCCCGCGAACGCGGAAAGCTCCTCGCCGTCCCTGAACCATTTTATGTAAGCTCCGCTCATCGCCGCGTCGTAGCCTTCAAGGCTCAGTTTCGCAGACACGTCGTCGCCCTCGCAGAACGAGCCGTCCAGACCGCTCCAGTCGGCAGCCGCCGACAGAGGATGGACAGACACAGTGACCGTGTCGCTCGCCTCGCAGACGTTAGTCAGCGTCACGACATACACCGACGTGCTCTCCGGAGAGACCGTCAGCGAAGCTCCCTCGCCAAGAGGCGCACCCGAAGCGTCGCTCCAGCGGACATCCGTTCCGCTATGAGTTGACACAAGCTCAACCTCGCCGCCGCAGGTGCGGTAAACATCGGCCGCCACTCCGTTTGCAGTCACAGCGCCGTCAAGAACGCCGCGGCTGACAGTGACCTTGTGCGAAGCCTTCAGAGCGTCAGCCCCGGCGCAAGCGCCTGCCTCGGCAACAACCTCGTACTCGTAAACCGTTCCGTAAGAGCCTTCAAGAGCCCCTGTGCCCAGCTCGGCACCTTCGCCTTCCGCAGCGCCAGACCATCTGTAAACAACCTCGCCAGCGCCAGGGTCAGAGCTTTCGGCAGAAGCCTTCAGCACAACCTCGCCGCCCGGGCAGACCGTTGCCGGGCCTTCCACCTTCAGCCCGCTTATGTCGTTTATCACAACCTTCACATCAACCATCTCGGAACGGCAGACCGCAGTCTCCTCCGAAGTGGCGTTTATAGTGTAAGACGCGTCAGCGTAGTACGTTCCGCTTTCAGAAACAAGTCCGCCCCTGACAGCCTCAGCACCTTCCGCATCCTTATAATATCCCATAGTGACGCTCATCGACCCGTCCTTCAGAGACACGTGACCCGACAGCTCAACATTGCCGCCGCACTTGGCGTCAGGAGCGTCCACCTCCAGAACAGGGAGAGCGTAAACAGTCACCTTCAGCGAAGCCTTGGAGCTCACATTGTCAGGCTCCGCCTTGCTCCTCTGAGCGACCTTGTAAACATACTCGCCCGGAGCCTTCGTGTCCGGAACAGGAGCCGCGTCAAGCTGCCCGCCGTCAACGCCGAACCAGACAAGCTCGTACTCTGTGCCATCGCCGTCCTCGCTGACCTCGGCAGTCAGAGCGACCGCCGCCGCGCCCTCGCAGTAGCCCACAGGAGAAACCTTAGGCATAGGAGAGTCGCTTATAGTAACAGTGACATCAAGCGTGTCGGACATACAGCCTGTGGCCTCGTCCCTCTGCGCAACCTTGTACGCGAGCACGACATCCTCGCCGGCTGCCCAGTCCGCAGAGTACTCAGGCGCAGGCACGCCATCAAGCTCGTTGCCGTCCGCGTCGAACCACACGAGCGTCTTGCCCTCCTCGGCCTTCGCCACATCAGGGTTCTGCTCAAGCAGGCCGGCAAACCCTCCGTCAGCGCCCTCGCGCTTCAGGTAGTTGACCGTCAGGTCGCCCGACGGAGCTGCAACCTCGGTAAGCACGACATCGAAGAGAACCTCCTCGCCCTTGCAGACCTTGCCTTCCGCAACCTCGTAATACTCCCTGACTCCGTATGTGGTGGTCTCAACCTTGCTGCCAACTATAGGAGTGCCTTCCGTTACCGTACCGTTACGGCTCCACTCGAACTTGCCGCCCATGACGAACGACTCCTCGTCGGCGCCGCTGACAGGGCTCATCTCCTCAAGAAGCTCGCCCTCGCAGTACTGCCTCCTTATGTCAGAAACGTCAGGCACGCCAACTCCGTAAACGGTCACCTTGACAGGAACCTTGCCGCTCTCGGCTCCGGCGCTCGAAATCTGGCTGACGTAGTAAACCGTCTCGCCGGCCTTGTCCGACGAAGGGACCGGAGCGCCGTCAAGGGCGTTGCCGTCCGCGTCGTACCAGCGGAGCTCCCACGTCACGTCGCCGCCGTTGTCGGTGAACGCAGCCTCAAGGGCCGACGCCTCATCGCCAACGCACAGAACAACGTCAGGAGCCACAGGCACAGGAGCGCCGCTCACTGTGACAGTCACCTCCACAAGCTCGCTCTCGCAGCCGTCCGCATTAGTGCGGCTCACATAATATGTATAAGACGCGTCGCCGCCCTCCGGAACATCCGGAGTCGGAACGCCGCCAAGAGGCTTCCTGTCCGCGTCATACCAGTTATAGACGTATCCTTCCTCAATATCAACAACAAGCCCGTCCTGCTCTGTCAGGCTCTTGCCGAACGCGCCGTCAGACGCCGTGTCGCTCACAACGTACGAGACCTTGAACGTTCCCGACGGAACAGTCGCAGGGCTCACCTTAACGGACACCTC
>JAGBRL010000095.1 GCA_017632345.1 Paludibacteraceae bacterium | reverse complement strand
GTCAGCGTGTCCAGGACAGTCAACGTGCGCATAGTGACGGTTCTCTGTCTCGTACTCTACGTGTGAAGTATTAATTGTAATACCACGCTCTTTTTCCTCTGGAGCGTTGTCGATTTGGTCGAATGATTTCAACTCTGAAAGACCAGCTTTTGACAATACTGTTGTGATAGCGGCAGTCAAAGTAGTTTTACCGTGGTCAACGTGTCCGATAGTACCAATGTTAACGTGCGGTTTCGAACGGTCGAATTGTTCTTTAGCCATAACTTTAAATTATTTTAATATTAATGTATTTATACGAGCCGATGACGGGAGTTGAACCCGTGACCTCTTCCTTACCAAGGAAGTGCTCTACCACTGAGCTACATAGGCAAATCAGAGCGGAAGACGGGGTTCAAACCCGCGACCCTCAGCTTGGAAGGCTGATGCTCTATCAACTGAGCTACTTCCGCAAAATCTCTCCTCATCTCTCACAGCCCCTCCGGGCTTCGCCCTCACAATTTCGAGCCTCTTGTCGGATTCGAACCAACGACCCCGAGATTACAAATCACGTGCTCTGGCCAACTGAGCTAAAGAGGCAAATGCAATTTTGCAAGCTATTCCAGAGACCTACCTCTGAAATAGCGTGCAAATATAGGCATTATTTTTTAATCCGCAAAAACTTTTGCGCTTTTTTAACTTCTTGCTTTCTCTTTAGTCTTTTTTATCTGGATAATCATAGCGTCCATCGCATTAGCGAAAGCCTCTTCGAACGAGTCTGCCACCTTTGTAACAACAAGTTCGTTGTTAGGCACAGCCACTTTCATAAGCACCTCTTTATTTTCTGAAGTTTCTGGCTTGATCACCTTCATCGCGATGTCAACATTTGTTATCTCGTCAGAATACTGTTCCAATTTAGCAACTTTTTTCTGAATAAATTCGTTCAACTCCGCTTTTGCGTCGAAGTGAATAGCTTGAATTGTTACGTTCATAGTCGTTTCCTCCATTTAGTTTACGCCCTCGGATGGGCTTGTTTATAATTTTTTAACAATTGTTCGAACGTGGTATGCGTATATACCTCCGTTGCCGACAAGCTGCTGTGACCCAAAAGTTCCTTCACCGCATTCAGCTCCGCTCCGTTATTCAGCATTGCTGTAGCAAACGAGTGCCTCAGCACGTGCGGACTCTTTTTAGTCAAAGTGCTCACCAATGAAATGTATTTCTTTACAATGCGATAGACCATCATCGGGTAAAGCTGACCGCCGTCACTCTTAACAAACAGGAAGCCTGTCCTGTCCGGAACCTCCGCATTCCTAACTGTCATATACTCCGCAAGCGCGGTTTTAAGTTCGGAAGCGAAAGGTATAAGCCTCTGCTTGTTCCGTTTTCCCAGCACGCTCACTACTCCACCCGTCAAATCCAAGTCACTGTCTTTCATGTTTATAAGTTCGGCACGACGCACGCCAAGAGTGTAAAACATCTCTATTATGAGCCTGTCCCTCACCCCCTCGAACCCTTCGCCAAAGGCCTCGGGGCAGCCGTCAAGCAGAAAGTCAAGCTCCTCCTCTCTGTAAAAAGTTGGCAGACGCTTTTCCGTTTTTGGCGCCACCACCTTTTTCATCGGGTTGTGCTTCGTAATCTCTTTGCAGTTAAGAAATCTGTAAAAAGACTTCAAAGCGGACAACTTCCTGTTTGCCGTCCTCGCGTTCGCCCCATGCTCCATCATCTCCACAAGCCACTCTCTGACCAGCCTTGCGTCAAGAGTCGTCGGGTCGAAAGTCTCGCCTCTGCTTTCTACAAAATCCACGAACTGAAAAAGATCAGACTCGTAAGAAACAAAAGTATGAGAAGAATATCCCTTCTCATACTTCATATAGTGTAGAAAATCATCTATCAACATAAAAGAAGGCATTTGTAAATCTTACGATAGCGAATATAGCAGAAAGATTTTAAAAATGCAACCTTTTGTTAAAAAAAATTACTCTTCAACGCGACGCATCTGCTGTACGTAGATTGCGTGGTTCATCTTTTGACGCTTGATAACTGACGGCTTATCAAACTGTTGTCTTTTTCTCAACTCTTTGATAACACCTGTTTTTTCAAATTTTCTTTTAAACTTCTTCAAGGCTTTTTCTATGTTTTCGCCTTCTTTAATCGGTACTATAATCATAATTTATATTGTTTAATAATTTTTTATACAATTTGCGGTTGCAAAAGTATATATTATTTTCTTATTATCAAACATTTCTGAGTTTTTTGACAATTAATTTCTGTTTTTTTAAACCTATTCTGTTTTTTCAGTCTAAGAATATGACGACGAAATTAACATTTATATTAACTGAATTTAAATTTATCGCAAAAAATGAACTTAGTCCAACTTTTCAAAAACTTAGGCCCGTTCGTGAAACCGTACAAGTGGCTTGTTGTCGCCACGCTCACGCTAACTTTAATCGGGTCGCTGATGGCTCAGGTGAACGCTGTTGTGCTAGACTGGACTGTTGACGCTGTCAACGCCCTTGTCGGCTCCGCAGACTTCAACTGGACGAAAGCCACAAGGATACTAACGATCATATCAATAGTACTGCTCGGCAAAGAGGTGCTTTCTGCCGTGATAACATTCGCGCAGCGATACTTCGGAGAACGCATGCGTATCTTTGTGTCAAAAGACTTGTCGCAAGCCGTCATCGAGAAGGTTCTGACCTTCCGCATCGCCTTTTTTGCAGCGTCAAACAACGAGACCGGCAAGCTACAGACCCGTATAGACCAGGGCGTAAGCAGCCTTTCGCGGACAGTGCAGAATTTCTTCATCGACCTGCTGCCGCTCTTCACAAGCGCAATCCTTGCCCTTATCCTGATGTTTGCGGCTAACTTTTACGTGGGACTGACTGCATTGTGCATCGTGCCGATATATTTCCTCATCACTTACAAGCAGGCCAAGAAGCTGAAGGGCTGGCGACGCGAAATGCGCCATCACAGGGAAGTGAAGAGTCACGGAATCATGAACATCATCGAGTCTATAAACGTAATCAAGTCTTTTAACCGTGAACGTATTGAGGGCGACAAGCAGCTGGAGATACAGAACCTCGTCACAGACAATCAGCTTCAGACACGCAAAACGAGCTTCTTTTTCGACGGTCTGAAAAGCTTCATCCAGCAGATTGGCACAGTCCTTATTATAATATTGACCGCCTATCTTGTGCTCAGCGACTACCCCGGCATGACAATAGGTAAGATCATGTACCACGTGATGCTGTTCAGCAACGTGGCCGCTCCTATCAATCAGCTTCAGAGAATATTCGACGACATGAACGACGCCCTGATTTATGCTGAAGGATTTTTCGACATCCTCAACTCGGACAACGAAAAAGAGCCGAGCGGAACCTACCGCCCCGAAAAAGTTACGGGCAACTTCGAAATATCAAATGTGGATTTCACATATCCTAACGGCACAAAGGCTCTGCATAACATCAACATGAGGATTGAAAGCGGAAAGATCACGGCGCTCGTGGGATTGTCTGGCGCTGGCAAGAGCACAATCGTGAACTTGCTCGACAAATTTTACGAACCGGACTGCGGCTCCATCAAGCTTGACGGCGTTGACCTGAGAGAATACGACACGAAATTCCTGCGAGACAACATTGGGCTTGTGCTGCAAAAGAATCACATTTTTGACGGTTCCATCGAAGAAAACATACGTTACGGCAAACCTGACGCCACAACGGAAGAGGTGATGGAGGCTGCAAAAAAGGCATACATATATGACCAGGTGATGGCTCTGCCTAACAAGTTCGACAGCAAAGCGCAGCAACTTTCAGGCGGGCAGCAGCAAAGAATTGCCATTGCGCGAATGTTCCTGAAGAACCCGCCTATCATCTTCCTTGACGAGCCAACTGCCAGTCTTGACGCTATCGCTACTGAACAGATTAAAAACAGTATTGACGCAATCAAGAAAAACAGGACTGTGATTATCATATCGCACAGCATCTCGCAGATAATTGACAGCGACATTATATATGCGCTTAAAAACGGACGTGTAGAACAGGGCGGCGACCCCGACGAGGTTTACAAGCAGGGCGGAATTTACAAAGAGATTGTTGACGCATCTGCTCGAAGTCTGAATATCGAAAAGATTGTGCAAACTATTGACGACGATATCGATTAAGGCAACTCTCGTGAATTACATTTTGTAATTTTCATATCACGAAATCCGTTCCGGACACCTTTGAAAATTGTTTCAAAAGCATCTCGGACTGAATTATAGAATTTGTCTTAGACGTCTATCCGTCATAAAAAAAAGCGACATCTCAAGCCACACATTTTCCATGACCATCTATATTCCCAATACTCGGCTTGGGGTGTCGCTATTTATAATTTATAATTTCTGCCAAACGTCTCACCTCGCACGCACATCTCGCAACACTTTTTTCAGTTCTGCCCCGCTCTTTATCCGCTTCAATCCATCTTCCGGATATTCGGAATCATCAAACAGCAAATTCAGGTCAACACCAATGCTGCGGTAGAACCTAAGCATCAAAAAATAACAAAGGCTGCCACCTCGGAAACGCAGTTCTATATGGGTCAAAAGATGCAGACGAACACCCAAAATCCGTGCAAACTCACAACGTTTAATGCCAAGAGCCTTACGAATACGCACCATTTTCTTCATCACCAAAACCTCGTCATACGACCTGCCTACGTCTAAACAGCCCGATTCTTTAAAACTTGTCATACTTTATTCGCTTAAATTAACCATATATTAAACAGAAAAATATATCTTTACAAATTCATGATTTATTCAAAATTTTATGCTAAAACATTTAATCACGTTGCTTATGCTCACGTACGGGCTTTCCGCATTCGCAGAATCCGACACACTTGCCATATCTGCAAGCCAGAGACAAAGCCTCAACGACTCAATCATAGATTACTCGAAGAAGTTCATCGGCTGTCCTTACAAATCTGGCGGCAAAGGCCCGTCCAAATTCGACTGTTCCGGCTTCACCGGCTTTGTGTTCGCCAAATTCGGATACAAGCTCAACGCATCTTCCGGCACTCAATACATGCAAGGGAAAAACGTAAAACGCAGCCAAGTGACCAAAGGCGACCTCGTATTCTTCGCCGGACGAACATCTAAACAAGTTGGACATGTGGGCATCGTTTGCGAGACGGACAGTTCGGACAAAAGTTTCTCTTTTATCCACGCCAGCACTCACAACGGGGTCATGATTGACAAATTCACAGAAAGCAACAAATATTACTACAGCAGATACATCGGAGCAAGAAGAGTGCTTCCGGAACTTTCGCCAAACAAAGAGGAGGCGAAAGACACTCTGCCAGAAAAAGACCGCGCTATTCTGCCAGACTCAACAGCCAGGCAAGACACCGCAATTAATGAAAATGAATCAGCTAAAAGCAATGTCAATATTTGTCCTGAGACCCAAACAGACACCATCTGTCTGACCGTGAAAAAAGGTGAAACATTGTACAAAATATCAAGAAATCATGACTGTCCGATAGACAGCTTAAAGAGTTGGAACAGACTAAAAAACAACTCGCTGAGCATAGGACAAAAACTCATCATCTTGAAAAACGTAAACACAAACACCATGCCTGAAAAGGAGGCCGAAAAGCCGGAAGAAGGTCCGGTAGCCACGCACAAAACGCACATTGTGAAAAAAGGCGACACACTCTACAGAATAGCCAAGCAGAACAAATGCAGCATAGAGTCCATAAAGGAACTCAACAAACTCAACGGAAACAACCTAAAGATAGGTTCCGAGCTGCAGTTGCCAGTACCCTAACCAAATTCCGGATTGTGCCCTTTCCGCATAAAAGCAGCGCAGACGACCATCAAACCGTCTGCGCTTATCATTTAGCAATGAACGTAAGTCCCTATATTTTCGCCAAGCATAACCTTTTTCAAATTGCCCGGAGTATCCATATCAAACACGACAATAGGCAATTTATTCTCCTTACACATGGCAGTAGCCGTCAAGTCCATCACTTTAAGACCTCTATTCAGCACCTCGTCATAAGAAATATCGTCAAACTTAGTTGCAGTAGGGTCCTTTTCAGGGTCGGCAGTATAAATACCGTCCACGCGCGTGCCCTTCAGCATAACGTCGGCCTCAATTTCGATACCGCGCAAAGAAGAACCTGTGTCCGTTGTGAAGAACGGATTTCCGGTGCCAGCCGAGCAAATAACCACCTCGCCCTTTTCGAGCGCAGCAATCGCCTTGTCCTTGCTGTAAAACTCGCCGATAGGCTCCATTCTGATAGCAGTAAGCACACGACTCTTCACCCCTTGAGCCATAAGAGCCGAATTGAGAGCCAGACTGTTAATCACAGTAGCGAGCATCCCCATCTGGTCGCCCTTCACACGGTCAAAACCCTTAGACGCGCCGCTAAGCCCACGAAAGATGTTTCCGCCGCCAATCACGATTCCTATCTGCACGCCCATGTCAGCAATCTCCTTAATCTGAGCTGCATATTCAGCAAGACGATTCTCGTCAATACCATACTGTTTTTCACCCATCAAAGACTCTCCGCTGAGTTTCAGCAAAATTCTTTTGTATTTAGCCATTTCCCTAAATTCAGTTTTTTGTTAATAAATCAAAACAAAATTATACTTTTCAGAATAAATCTGCAACAATCCTCTTATATTTTTCACAAGTTCAGAATTCACCATTGCACACATCTGCGCCATCGCCGCAAAACAATCCAGATTCACTCCAGTTTCAGCTCCATCCAGCCCGCAACAGAATCCACTTCGCACCTGTTCTTGAACGAAGCCGACAGCACATCAAACGTTTGCTTATACGAACCCTTTATGCACATCAAACTCTTTTTCCGCAAGAATCGGAAATCCTCCGGTCTATTGCACGCCGCAATCAAAGGCACAACCCCAATCTCCTTATACTTCCAATACGAATAGGTCGGCAGCACCTTCAGCCCGTCCAGCACCACGCCACAAGAGTCCTTTCTTACAGAAAAGCGCATCACCGCCCCCACATCCTTCAGCAAACTACCCCTTTGCACTTGGCTTGAAATAAAATTACCCAAAGAGTAAGCCACAAGCACCTTTTTCACCTTTCCGTCAACAGTAACGCTATCATAATCAATTCTTTGCAAAATATGCGGATGGCTGCCCACAATTACATCCGCACCCGCCTCAGCAAACATCCGCGCCGCCATCTTCTGCTTTGCATTAGGCTCGTGCTGATACTCTGTGCCGAAATGGGTCAAGACAATCACAAACTCCGCACCCGCCTCCTTCAGCCTCCTGATTTTGCCACACAGACGCTCCAGTTTGCCTTTGTCGTACCGCCTAAACTCATCAATAGAAAAAGCCACCTCACTCTTCAGCGTATTTCCGTTAAGACTATAAGTACAAGCAAGGAATCCAGTCTTTATACCGTTAATGTCAAAGATTCGCACAGAATCGTTTTCAGCCTGCGAACGATAAGTTCCCAAGTGATGCAAACCAACAGAATCTAGCACATTAAGCGTACTGCAAAGCCCTTCAAACTTAGAATCCAGCGAATGATTATTAGCCGTGGAAAGCAGGTCAAACCCAGCCTCTTTCAGAGCAGTTGCCATCTCCTCCGGTGCATTAAAATAAGGGAAACAACTATAGCCAAACACTTTATTCTGCCGACCTTTGTTTTTCCCCGCAAAAGTAGTTTCCAGATTGCCCAAGACAAAATCCGCTTCATCAAAAAAAGGCTTAACATACTTAAACGAACTGGAGAAATTGAACGAAGAATCCTTTTTATCAAAAGCCTTCTGCATCTGCCAACGATGTACCATAATATCGCCCACCGCCATAAAAACAGCATGCTTAACAGAATCCTCTTTAAGCGTATCAGCAAGCGGCACAGAGTCTGTCAATACCTCTGCATCCACTCTATCCGAACCGTCCGAACCGGAACACGAAAAAAGAAGAGACATTATCAGTATAACAACCCAGACATTTCTCATACACTACCTCTTCCCGTTTAAAATATCATCAACCAGATTTATGTCAACATCTAACATTTCGGCAATCTCTGATGCCGTTTTACCTTTCTCCTTATTTGCTAGCACAAGTTTTGTAAGCATAGCAAGTTCGCCCTCCATTCGTCCCTCAGCCCTTCCTTTCTCCATCCCTATGGCTTCACCTTCTGCCAGGCCTTCCGCACGTCCTTCTGCCAGACCTTCCGCACGTCCCTCTGCGATTCCTTCGTTCTTTGCCGTGTTCATGACGCTAAACCAGTCGTTGTAGTTTTTAAGGTTCTCCTCGTAGTCGTAGCGCTCTGTCTCCGAAAAGGCGGCGATCTCTGCCACCTCAAAGAACTTCTTGAACACGGCCTCCGTCAAGCCGGACGGCTGTCCT
>JAGBRL010000094.1 GCA_017632345.1 Paludibacteraceae bacterium | reverse complement strand
ATCCTCGCCGGCGTTTACGACGTGAAGAACCTCAAGCTAAAGCTTCGTCCCGACGAGGAACGCAAATATAACTCGCCTTGGAACATCGCCGCCGACTTCAACGTGGACATGACCTTCCACCCGGACGAAATCATAACGATGCTCAACGAGTACGAGGCGGATTATCATACCGGCATGGACAAAGAGTTTATTTCTAATGAGATATACAAATACACAAGTGGTTACCCTTTCCTTGTGAGCAAAATATGCGAGCTGATAGACAGAAAGTTAGAAAAGGACTGGAGCGAAAGGGGCATTCAGCTGGCGGTGAAAACGATTGTGGAAGGTGAAAATACATTGACCGACGACATCTCTAAAAATCTTGAAAACAATAAGGAGTTGCGAGATTTGATGTACGCTCTTTCTGTCAACGGAGCGACATTCCCGTACTCGATGATAGACCCTGTCATGCGTCTGGCAGCTATGTTCTCGTATGTGAAGAAGGTTGACGGAACTGCCCGTATTCACAATTTGATATTTGAAGAGTGCATTCATCTTTACTTTGTGATGGACTATCAGCGAAAAGCGTCAAGGGAAACTAACGTTGTCAAATCTGACTACATCCAAAACGGCAAGCTCAACATGCCTTACGTCATAGAGCGCTTCCAGTCGCTCATTCGTAATGAGTACCGCAATACGGACAACAAGTTTCTGGAACGTCAAGGCAGACTATTGTTCCTCTGTTTCCTCAAACCCATCGTCAACGGCACAGGCTTCTACTATGTGGAGCCGGAGACACGCGACGGCGGAAGAATGGACTTGGTCGTAAGTTTCGGCGGCGAGGAGTTCGTCATCGAACTGAAAATCTGGCGAGGCGAGAAATACGAGGTCGAAGGCAAGGTGCAGCTTGCGGAATACCTCAAAACACGAGGTCTTAACGAAGGTTATTTGGTCACCTTCTCCTTTCTGAAAAACAAGACCGTACAGGAAGAGCCGGAGTGGGTTGAGCATGACGGAAAGAGGATTTACGAGGCGGTGATATAGTTGCCGAATTTTTATAGTGTAAGAAGAAAAAGGTTATCTTTGCAAAAAACAGAAACATGAAGAAGCGATTCAACACCACCGGCAGCTGCAACCCTGCCCAGCACTATATGGTTGACACGAGCAGGAAGCTCGCGCAGATAGAGGAGTACATCGAGGAGGGCAAGTACTTCACCATCAACCGTGCCCGGCAGTTTGGCAAAACAACGACGCTGAAGGCTCTGTTCAGAAACTTGTCTGAGCAGTATGTTGTCATACCTATCAGTTTTGAAGGGGTCGGAGATTTGCTGTTCAACAAAGAGGAAAGTTTCTGCTCAAAACTGAAAGACATAGTGGAGACGGCTTTGAAATTCTCTTCATGGAAAGAAAAGGCGGAAGTTTGGAGGTCTGTAATCCGCACAGCCTCTTTCGATGAATTGTCGGATTCAATTACCGATTTCTGCATGCAGCTTGAAAAGCCTGTCTTGCTACTTGTCGACGAGGTCGATAAAAGTACCGACAACCAGCTGTTCCTGAATTTCTTGGGCATGCTACGTAATAAATACCTCGACAGAGATGTGAAGGGCATGAACTCCACCTTCCACAGCGTCGTTCTCGCCGGCGTTTACGACGTAAAGAACCTCAAGCTAAAGCTTCGTCCCGACGAGGAACGCAAATATAACTCGCCTTGGAACATCGCCGCCGACTTTGATGTAGACATGACCTTTCACCCAGAAGAAATCATAACGATGCTCAATGAGTATGAGGCAGACCATCAAACCGGTATGGACAAAGAGTTCATATCCAACGAGATATACAAATACACCAGCGGCTACCCGTTCCTTGTGAGCAAGATTTGCGAACTGATAGACAGAAAGTTAGAAAAGGACTGGAGCGAAAAAGGCGTGCAAGAGGCAGTGAAATTTATAGAAAATGATGACGAAAGCACACTTATTAACAGTCTTACAAAAAATATAGAGAACGACGCGGATCTGAAACGATTCCTCAAAGCCATAATGCTCGAGGACTTCACTATCGAGTTCAATGCAAATGTTCCGGTAATCAAGAAGTGCAAACTGTACAGTATTTTGAAGTCTGGGGCAGACAACAAGGCTGTTGTGCACAATGTCGTGTTTGAGCGTGTTTTATACAACTATTTCATAACAGAAGAAAAATTGAGGTTGATGATGCGTGACGAACAGAAGTCCGCTTACATCCAAAACGGCAAGCTCAACATGCCTTACGTCATAGAGCGTTTTCAGTCGCTCATCCGGAACGAGTACCGCAATACGGACAACAAGTTTCTGGAACGTCAAGGCAGACTATTGTTCCTCTGCTTCCTCAAACCTATCGTAAACGGCACAGGCTTTTATTACGTTGAACCGGAGACGCGAGACGGCGGAAGAATGGACTTGGTGGTAAGTTTCGACGGAGAAGAGTTCGTCATCGAACTGAAAATCTGGCGAGGCGAGAAATACGAGGTCGAAGGCAAGGTGCAGCTTGCCGAATACCTCAAAACCCGCAACCTTGACGAAGGCTACTTGGTCACATTCTCTTTCCTGAAAAACAAGACCGTTCAGGAAGAGCCGGAATGGGTGGAGCATGACGGAAAGAGGATTTATGAAGCTATAATTTAAAATTAACATACAATGGATAAAAAAGATTTAAGAATAATATATATGGGGACTCCAGACTTCGCTGTTGAGCCTCTGAAGCAACTTGTTGAAAATGGATACAATATAGTTGGAGTAATCACAATGCCAGACAAACCTGCCGGACGAGGGCACAAATTGCAGTACTCTCCAGTGAAAGAATACGCTCTCTCTAAAGGCCTTACTCTCCTTCAACCAACTAAGTTGAAAGATGAAGCATTTATTGAAGAATTAAAATCGCTCAATGCAGATCTGCAAATTGTGGTAGCTTTCAGAATGTTACCTGAAGTCGTATGGAACATGCCTCGCCTTGGCACATTCAACTTGCACGCCTCCCTGCTGCCGCAATACAGAGGCGCCGCTCCAATAAACTGGGCTATCATCAATGGAGAAACAGAAACTGGAATAACTACGTTTTTCCTTACCCACGAAATTGACACAGGCAAAATAATCCAGCAAGAAAAAATAGCGATAGAGGACACTGACAATGTTGGCATAATTCACGACAAACTCATGTTCAAAGGCTCAGAGCTTGTGCTGCAAACTGTTGATGCAATTTTGAGAGGAGACATCAAGCCAAAACCTCAGGAGGAGCTTTATCAATCTGAAAGCGAACTGAAACCGGCCCCTAAAATCTTTAAGGAGACTTGCAAAATAGACTTCAGCAAAACAACAAAAGAGGTCTATGACCTGATTAGAGGCATGTCGCCATACCCTGCCGCTTGGGCTGAAATGACCACACCTGCTGGCGAGGTTGTATCTGTTAAAATTTACGACTCAGCTAAAGAGATGTGCTGCCATAACAAAAAAGCCGGGGAGATAGTCTGCAACGGCAAAAACGAACTTAAAGTAGCCACGTCAGACGGATTCATTCACATAAAATCACTCCAGATACCCGGCAAGAAAAGACTTTCGACTGACGATTTTTTAAGAGGTTATAAAATAGACGAGAATTTCAAGTTCTGACATAAAAGAGGCTGGATACAAAAATTCAGCCTCTTAAATTTCAGGCTACTTATATGTGTCAATAAACACAAAATGCTCCCACGAAAACGCAGGAGCTATATGTGCATTTGCTCAATTCAAAATTTACTTCTTGTGCTGCTCAACAGGAGCGCCCTTCTGCTCTGTCATATCGCAAGTACCTGTAAACTTAGCGTTAGGCTCAATAGACAAAATTTTAGTTTTGATTTCGCCTTCAACCTTAGCAGTTGACTTCAGCAACAAAGTGTCGCTTACCAAGACCTTGCCGTTCAAAGTGCCAAGAATCTCAGCGTTAGCACAAGTCAGCGTGCCCTGCATAACACCCTTTGCACCTATAATAACTTTACCCTTACAAGTAATTGTACCTTCAACAGAACCATCAAGACGGAAATTGTTTTCCGCATTAATTTCTCCTGTAACCTTTGTTCCGTAGGCCAGAGTATTGTACTCCGCACCCTGTGATGTTACCTCTTTTGACATATTGTTATCGCTACCAAATAAACCCATAAATATTATATTAGTGTGCAGACTTAAACTGCTCTAAGAAACGGACATCGTTTTCCGAGAACATACGCAAGTCCTTAACCTGATATTTCAAATTTGTAATACGCTCAACCCCCATACCGAACGCATATCCAGAATAAACCTTGCTGTCTATTCCGCAAGCTTCAAGCACATTAGGGTCAACCATACCGCAACCAAGAATTTCAACCCATCCTGTCCCTTTGCAGAACGGACAACCTTTACCTCCGCACAGATTACAAGAGATATCCATTTCTGCTGACGGCTCAGTGAAAGGGAAATAAGACGGACGCAAACGAATCTTTGTGTCTTCGCCAAACATCTCCTTCGCAAAATACAGAAGCGCCTGACGCAAATCCGCAAAAGAGACATTCTTGTCTATGTAAAGCCCCTCTACCTGATGAAAAAAGCAATGAGCACGATAAGAAATAGCCTCGTTACGATAAACACGTCCCGGACAAAGAACTCTTATCGGCGGTTCCTGCGATGTCATAACACGAGACTGCACAGACGACGTGTGCGTACGCAAAAGCACATCTGGCTCTCTTGTTATGAAAAATGTATCCTGCATGTCACGCGCCGGATGCTCCGGAGGAAAATTCAAAGCCGAAAACACATGCCAGTCATCCTCTATCTCCGGGCCTTCCGCAACCACAAAACCTATACGTGAAAAAATATTCACAATCTCATTCTTCACGATAGACAACGGATGGCGAGTGCCAAGAGCTACAGGGTCCGAGCTTCTTGTCAAGTCTATGCCGTCTTTTCCGTCAAGCATATCCTCAAAAGCCTCCTTCAGCTCATTTATCCTGTCCTGAGCCTTGTTCTTCAAGTCATTAAGCAACTGACCCACTTCACGCTTCTGTTCGTTCGGCACAGAGCGGAAATCGTTGAACAAGTTCGAAATCTCACCCTTCTTACTCAAATACTTTATTCGCAGCGCTTCCAGCTCCTCTATGTTTTTTGCTGCAAACGCATTAACCTCTTCAAGAAGTTGTTCTATACGTTCTTTCATTACGATTCAAATTTATCTCGACGAAGGCATCAAAACCCCCAACGAACCGCAAATTTAAACATTTTTTTGAAATATTCTAAAAAATACCTTTTTGTTTTGTGTTCTTTGCTGAAAAATCACTATAAAAAACTATTTTGGCTCATCATTTCCGCCACACCTTGCGGCATAAAGAAACGAACGTCCTTTCCGTCTCGCAGTGATTCTCTGATAAACGTTGACGACACCTCTATCAGCGGAGCGTCTATCACACTGACGTTTTTATAGTCATCCGGCACCTCATTAGACGAGTCAGGCCGCGGATAAACAAGCACCTCGTACTGCTCCATAATCTTGTCATAGTTCCTCCACTTCCTGAACAGGTCGAGGTTGTCTCCGCCCATTATCAGCACGAACTTCACATCCGGTTCCTCCTGCGACATAAACGTCAGAGTATCATAAGTATAAGACGGCTTCGGCAATCTGAACTCCACATCTGACACGCCAAACTTAGGATAACCCTCTATCGCCCGGCGCACCATCTCCAGCCTGAACTCATCGTCCATCAGTCCGCCGCGCTCTTTCAGCGGATTATGCGGAGAGACAACGAAACGCACCTCATCCACCCCGCCAAACTCTGCCACATAATTTCCAAGAGCCAGATGTCCTATATGAATAGGATTAAATGAGCCGAAAAACAATGCCACACGTCTCATACGCCTATTCTTCAAGGAACTGACGAACAATCCTCAAAGTTTCCGCCTTTGCCGTATCGAGGTCGTCATTAACTACTATTTTATCAAATTTAGATGCAAAGCCAAGCTCATACTCCGCCTTGTCCAGCCTGCTCTGAATAACGTCCGGAGCATCTGTTCCGCGGCTTTCCAAACGTCTGCGAAGCTCCTCTATGCTTGGCGGCTGAATGAAAACTGACATTGCCCGGTCTCCATAAAACTTCTTTATGTTCATTCCCCCGACAACATCAACGTCAAAGATAGGCACTTTGCCATTTTCAGAGATACGCTCTACTTCACTTTTCAACGTGCCGTAGAACTTGTCTTCATAAACCTCCTCATACTCAAGAAACTCGTCGTTTGCAATCTTCGCGCGAAACTCGTCCGGAGTCAAGAAATAATACTCCTTGCCATGCACCTCCGTTCCGCGCGGAGCACGGCTCGTTGCAGAGATAGAGAACTCGAAACAGTCCATCTGCGTCAACAGATAATTTATTATTGTCGATTTTCCGGAACCTGACGGAGCCGAAAAAATAATCAGTTTGCCCTTCTTCATAAAAACATAAAATTACGAAATAAAATCATATTCACAGAGTTACAGCACATTAAGCACCTGCTCTTTTATCTGTTCAAGCTCGTCTTTCATCTTCACCACAATTTTTTGCATCTCTGAATGATTAGACTTAGAGCCTAGCGTATTTATCTCTCTGCCAATCTCTTGCGCGATGAAGCCCAACTTTTTGCCAACCGCACACTCACCAGACGCCATGGTCTCTTCAAAATACTTCAGATGCTGCGCAAGGCGGTTCTTCTCTTCATTCACATCAAGTTTCTCTATATAGAAGATGAGTTCCTGCTCAAATCTGTTCTTGTCGTAATCAAGATTCAATGCCTCCAAATTTTCACGGATGCGCGTTTTCACTTTTTCAATACGCTCCTTTTCAAACGGCTCCACTTCTGCAAGAAGTTCTCTTATATTCTTTATTTTAGCCTCAAACACCTTCTGAAGCGAAACGCCCTCCTGCCTGCGGAAGTCAACAAGATTGTCAACGGCGCACTCAAAAGCATTCGCAATCTCTTTCCACTCGTCTTCGTCAATCTCCTGAGCCTCAACTTTCATCACTTCCGGCATCTTCAGCAGCACAGCAAACCAGTCTGCCGGCGGCTCCACGCCCAAACGCTCTGCAGCCTCTTTCAACTGCGCGTGATAAGCCTCCAGAATTGGCATGTTTATCTGTGCAGATGTCTCCTTGCCCACATTTTCCACAAACATGGAAAACTCAACTTTGCCGCGCTCTAGCTTTTGCGCCACAATGTTACGCAACTCAATATCCTTCTCTTTATATGCAGCCGGCACACGAGAAGTCATATCTAACTGTTTGCTGTTGAGCGACTTTATCTCAATAACAACTTTCTTATTTCCTAATTCGCACGAGCTTTTTCCAAACCCGGTCATTGATAAAACCATTTCTATAATATTTTTTAGTAAAAAAATCCCCGGCACACCTGAACAAACCCGCCCAAGCCAAAATCGGCACGACATATTGCATTGCGAGGTTTGCAGAAGCTGCCTTTGATGAAAAATTTCCGAAAGATATAAAAAAATCTTGCAACATACGAATAAAGCAACTTTAATTCGACGTTTTTTACAATTATCCCCATAAAAAATGTAACTTTGTGCTGTTAAATATATTTTTTCTGGATTTTTCGTAAAATATAAAAAAAAATGGCAACGCTCATACTTATCGAGACATCGACATCCGTTTGCTCTGCCGCACTAAGTCGCGACGGAGAAATACTGCTCAACAAAGAGAACTTCGACGGGCAGTCTCATTCTGTTCTTCTCGGCAAATTTGTTAAGGAAATTATAGATTACGTTCGCGAAAACTCCATAAAGATTGATGGTGTTGCTGTAAGCTGCGGCCCTGGCTCTTACACAGGCCTGCGCATTGGCGTCTCGTTGAGCAAAGGGCTTTGCTACGGACTTGACGTTCCGCTTATTGCGATAAACACGCTGCAAACAATGGCCCTCAGCGCCTCAAAAAACAGCGACATAGAAAACAATGCTCTGCTCTGCCCTATGATAGACGCTCGCAGAATGGAGGTCTATTCTGCTTTCTTCGACTTGCAGCTGAATCAGAAAAGGGAGACCGGAGCCGATATAATCGACGAAAATTCGTATGCCGAACTTTTGGAGAACCACACCTTATATTTCTTCGGAAACGGGGCCGGCAAATGCAAGGAGACTTTAAAGCACCCTAACGCCAAATTCATAGAAAACATTTCGCCGCTCGCCAAAGACATGACTGAGCTTGCAGAAAAAGCGTACAAAGCGTCCAACTTTCAGGACGTCGCTTATTTCGAGCCGTTCTATCTTAAAGAATTTGTGGCGACAGTTGCTAAAAATAAGGTGATATAAATCACAAAAGACCTGAAACACAAACGGCCTCGTGTCTTACACGGGCCGTTTCCTTTTTTCCGCACCTACCAAAAAAACACATTTTCCGAAACTTAAAGCATACCTTGCAGACAAAACTGTTTTCTTTTCAGAAAAAAAACATTACATTTGTAAGAACCTCTAAATTTTTTGCTTATGAATATACTTCTCGACATGCACACACATACGATTGTGAGCGGGCACGCTTACAGCACTTTGCAGGAGATGGCTCAAGCCGCTGCCGAACGAGGACTGAAATTATTAGGCATAACAGACCATGGGCCTGGAATGAACGGAGCTTGCAACCCAATGTATTTCAGGAACTTCAGCGTTGTGCCTCAGTTTATTAACGGAGTTGAAATAATGATGGGAGCAGAGATGAACATTCTGAACACGCAAGGCACCCTCGACCTTGACAAAAGCACCAGAAAACTGCTCTCGCTGCGCATAGCCGGATTTCATTACAGAAGTTTTGAAAAAGGCACGATAGAGGAAAATACGGACGGTCTTATCAAAGTAATCAAAAGCAAGGAGATCGACATCATCAGCCACCCAGGCGACGGCACTGCCGAACTGCTGTTCGAGCCGATTGTCTTGGCTGCCAAAGAGCACGGAACTTTGCTGGAGATAAACAACAGCTCTCTTAAACCGATACGTAAGAAACCTATGGCACGCCCTAACAATATCGAAATTCTAAAACTTTGCAAAAAATATGATGTCCCGGTAATACTTGGCAGCGACGCTCACATATCTTTCGACATAGCTTGCTACGAACATATTTACGAACTGCTTGCCGAAACAGAGTTTCCGGAAGAGTTAATCGTCAACGACAAAATCGACATGTTCAAAGAGATTATACGAAAAAAGAAAGAGGGCTAAACATCATCTCAACTGTTTTGCATCAAGGCTGCTTCTGTAAATTAGCCCAAGTGATTTTGAAGATCATTTCAAACTAATAATTTACAGAAGCTGCCCTTTTCGCCATACGCTTCAAAGAGCACTCTTTCTCGCGGAAAAAGGATAAGTTATGACACCACAAACATCAAAATGGGCAAAACGCAGATCTGTGCATCTGCTAAAAGAAATATACAAACCGTTTTTTTTGCAACTTTTTTTCCTTTGCAGTTGTCTCGTTTCTTTATTTTTTTGTAAATTGCGCTTGTTTTCTGGTTTGGTTTACAGGAAGGTTTGTCTTTTACAAAACTGAAAAAAGATACGGTCACATATCAAACTGACAACCAATCAGATATACAACTTGCATTTTATATTTTTAATTTATTTTTTATTTTATGAAAAAAAAGCTCTTATTATGCGGACTTATTGCTTTTACCGCATTCAACTTTGTTGCTTGTGATGATGAAGATGACAACAACGCCACAAACAACAACTCTACAAGCGACACTGTCAGCAACGACTCAATCAGCGACGGAGAAGGCACAAATTCCAATCTTTCCGCTGAGTTTATAGAAGCTAGCGAATGTCTTGCCAATGCCGTAGGCGAAGAAAGACCTCTTAGCATCGCTTACAAATACAACGCTGAGAACGGAGAAGTGGAATTAATCACGAAAGATGTCGTGCTCAATTGCGCGGCAACTCCTAGCGCTGAGTTTGCTTTTAACGGAGATACAGTTGTTGTCAGATTCGCAGACAAGAACGAAGGAGACAAGACAAAGTGTACTTGCTTCTTCAATTTAACATCAAAATTGAAGGGTGCGGAATCTAAAGTTTATTACATCAGCACAAACAAAGGAGTATCTCAGCTTGACCTTTCTAAGAATCAGGAGGGAGAAATTCAGTTTTAATAATTAGAAGCCATATAAAAAGCCGGACTACAATGCAGTTCGGCTTTTATTTTGATGAGAAAAACATTAAAGAATTCGATTTCGGATATTTTTGAATTCCACATATCTTACTCATATTCACTTAGTCACGATGCCCTGAAATTGCCAAAAACTTAGAATCCGCCTCAGTTCTTTTCAGTCAAAGGCTTCCTCATTCTGCTGCCAACGAAACCGTACCACACAAGGTAAGCGTAACAGAACAGAGGCACAACAAACGCCGCATGCACACCTATATGGTCCGCCACAATCCCCTGAATCGGAGGCACCACCGCGCCGCCAAGAATCATCATCACAAGCAATGACGAACCTTGCGAAGTGTATTTGCCAAGCCCGTCTATCGCAAGCGTAAACACGTTAGAGAACATTATTGAGTTGAACAGCCCTACCGCAAGAATCATCCAGAGAGAGATGTCGCCGTCTGTCAGCAACATAATCGTTATAAGCGCCATGTTAACAACGGCAAACAGCCCAAGCATACGCGAAGGCACCGACTTTGCCGCTATGAACACAATGTAGTTCAGCACAAGAAAACCTATGTAATACAACACCTTGTCTAACGGTACTTGTTCTCCGCCACGTATCTCTGCAGACATCTGAATCGCAACAACGACGAACAAAAACGTAAGCACAGCAGACACGCCCATCAGCAGCCTCTTCTTCATTGTCGCCATCTGGCTCATCGAGATCGCTCCCATGAAACGCCCTATCATAGCGCCGCCCCAATAGAAGGAAAGGAAAGTGCTTGCAGCCTCTTTTGTCATCCCTTGAGATTTTTCCATGAAAGAGATCAAATTGCTGCCTATTGCCACCTCTGCACCCACATAACAGAATATACCTATCATACCGAACACAAGATGCGGATGTTTCAACACCCCCGTTTTGTTTCCGCCCAAGCCTCCGCTGGTTTCGTCCTCCACATTAGGAATGTAAGAAAAGAAAATTATTCCGGCGAGGAGCAAAAGCACGCTTGCAAGCACAAGATAAGGAATCTGCACCGCCGAAGCTCCGGATGCATTTTTCGCAAAGTAGTTGAACACAAAAAAACCGCCTATAATCGGAGCCAATGTTGTTCCAAGCGAATTGAAGCCTTGCGACAAATTCAAGCGGCTGGATGCGGTCTTCGGACTGCCCAAAATAGCGATAAGCGGATTGGCTGCAATCTGCAAAAAAGAGAAGCCCGCGCCCAGCAAGCACAAAGCAAGCAAGAACATTTCAAATGCCTGTTCTTTCGAACTTGCCTCATTGTAAAACAAAAAGCACGAGATTGCAGATATTATCAATCCGCTTATTATCATATTCTTATAGCCTATTTTTGAAATAGGATCGCCCCACAAAATTGAAATGATGAAATATATTAGCGACATGATAAAATAAGGCACAAAAAATGCGGACTGCACCAAATTAGCCCGAAAGTAATCCAACTCAAACACCTCTTTCAGATAAGGAATCAGAATGTCGTTCATGCTTGTAATGAACCCCCACATGAAAAAAAGCGTCGTTAACGTAACGAGCGGAAGCGCATAATTCCGTTTCTTTTCATTTTCCATAAAACACAATACTTTAAATTTGACTTTAATTTTAAATTAACAAATATTCTCTAACTCACAGCTTACATCAGAACTCCAACATAAGTTTAACGTTCACCTGTCTGCTTGTCAGATAATTAGGCACTGCATACTGCACATTAGTCACATCCGTCACCCAATAATAAGAGTTAACGTTGCTAATATCAAACAAATTCAGCACATCAAGCCCGACAGTCAGAGACTTAAGATACTTCAGCGCGCTTTTCTGCATAATCTTATCCTTGCCCTTTTCGAGCGAATAAGAGATACCAAGATCCACGCGCCGATAGTCCGGTGTGCGGAAAACAGCGTCCTTGCGTTCGCTGCGCGGCGGCCCGAACGGCAGTCCGTCAGCCCAATTCAGTTTAATGTTGGCCTTCAGATTAGCCATACCTGGCAGATAATCCTGAAAGAACAGAGAAAAGTTGTACAACTGATCTGTCGGGCGCGGAATATACCCCACACCGTCTCCGTAAATATTCTCCTTTGTCTGCATAAGAGAGAGCGAGACCCAAGAGTCCGTGCCAGGCACAAACTCGCCGAACAGCTTCATGTCTAGCCCCACAACATAACCGTCGCCCTTATTCTCACCAGCATACACAATCCTCACATTATCAACATTATACGGATTTATCCTGTCAATATACTTTCCGTAAATCTCGGTAGTGAACTTAAACGGCCTGTCCCACATTTTATAATAATAATCGCCGCCAACCATCAATTGGAACGAACGCTGAGCCTTAATGTTTTTGTTCAGCACCACGTCGGTGTTTCCGTTTTCAGAGACAACCGTATCTTTTATTTCCTTATAAAAAGGAGCCTGATGATACATGCCGGCAGCCACCCTGAAGCCCAAGTTCGGGTTACGTTTTGGCAGATATGCGAAAGAGGCCCTCGGACTAATCAGCAACTCATCGTTGAAAGACCAGTAATTAGCCCTCAAGCCGGCAGTCACGGAAACTTTCCCTCGCTCCGTCCAGTTCGTGTAAGTATCCTGAATATAAGCGATAAAACGGTCTGTTTCAAGATTTTGTTTAGCTGCAAGATTATAATAAAGCGACAGCCGGTCTGGCAACATCGGCACAGAATATCCGGCAGAGTCTCGCATTTCCCACTCGTCCGCCTTGTCGTCAATAACCTCGCGCTGATAAGTCAAGCCCCACTTTATCAGATTTCTCTTCAGACAGACTTTCCCTATCTGCGAAATATTGAACACAGTAGAATGCAAGTTGTTACGAGCATGTTCGTGGTACTTCCCTATACCGGAGCCTTCGTCAACGTTAACATTATCGCCCGCAGTTTCGCTCAGCCAGTATTCCCCCGCAATATCAAAAGTCTCACGCTCCTGCGAATTAAAAGCAGAGACAAGCAGCCCCAGCTCCAGACTGTCCGCAGGCTTAAAATTCAAGGAAAGATTACCGAAGAAAGTTTGGAAAAGATCCTTCTCCTTACCGTCAAAATAAACGGTAAACTCCTTTGTGTTAGTCATTGTCCCGAACGAGGTTTTGCGAGTCTGCGGAACAAACTCATAACTATTTCGCGAGATATTTCCGAGGAAAGACAAGTCCCACTTCTCAGACAAGCCCAATGTCAGATAAGTCTGATAATCAAAAAAAGACGGGCTGTACTCTCCGTTCGTGTCGAGCGAACCGAGCAGATGCTTCAGCGTTTTGTAACGCACCCCATGAAGCTGAGCGAAAGAGCCGCTGGACGTTCCCACATATCCCGAAGCGCCTAGCAGGCTCACCTCTGCCGCACCCTCGAACTCTGACGGCTTTTTATACTGAATATCCAGCACCGACGACATCTTATCTCCAAATTCAGAAGAGAATCCGACTGACGAAAACTGAATAGAGCCAACCATATCCGGATTAACAAAACTAAGGCCCTCCTGCTGCCCCGCGCGTATCAGCAGCGGACGATAAACCTCTATATGATTGACATACACACTATTTTCGTCATAATTTCCGCCGCGAACGGAATACTGCGAACTAAGCTCATTATTAGAAGAGACCCCAGCCTGCGTAGAAACGATAGACTCGATGCTTTTGTTTGCGTCCGGCACAATCTTGTAGGCCGACACATCTATATATTCAGACGACTCAGTCTGCCTCCTGATTTTTTTCACATCAAAGCCTCCGAGCTGCGTGATTGCCTCCTTCATCTTCACATTCAACTCAAACTCGCTTTTAGAATCCTCCAAAGAGACCAAATGCTCCTGAGTCTCAAAATCGGCAAAAGAGAAGACCACATTGAACCTTTTCATGTCCTCCACAGCCAACTCATAAGAGCCGCCACGATCAGAAATGACACCCTTGCCCTGGTCTTCCGCCAAAAAGATTTCAACCCCGGCCAACGGCACGCCCTTTTCGTCGGTCACCTTGCCAAACAACCTGCACTGCCCTGCCACAGAAACACAAAAGGCAAACAGCGACAGCACCAATAACAATATATTTCTCACACCTATTTTCATTATCACAAAGGTACGAAAAAATAAGAATCATATTTAAAATTATCAGTTTTTTTCATCAGCCAAGAACAAAAAGGCAAAACCCCAAGAGCCTTTTCCGCAAAAAGCAGAATCAAAGCGAAAAAAATCTTCAAACAGAACATTCTGATTATCAAAAGAATAACCTTAGTTCATAATTTTTTTTAGATTTTTTTCATCAAAACGCTTGCAGATTACAAAAATAACCGTACCTTTGCAGTGCATTTGAGAGAGATGCACGGGCGAATACCAGAGTGGCCAAATGGGGCAGACTGTAAATCTGCTGGTTTTTACCTTCGGTGGTTCGAATCCATCTTCGCCCACTCAAAAATGCGGAAGTAGCTCAGTTGATAGAGCATTAGCCTTCCAAGCTGAGGGTCGCGGGTTTGAGCCCCGTCTTCCGCTCAAGAGAGAAAGTCTTCGGGCTTTCTCTTTTTTTTGTTTTTATCTTTCGAGGTTCAAAGCAACTTCCATAAATTAATTTTGAAGAGCATCCTAATCGGATTTTATGGATCACCGTAAATTTTCGGTGGAGATGTAAAAAAAATTAGGCAAAAATAGTTTTTAGTCTAAAGAGGAAGAAAGGTATGTCGCTGACTCCTCGGAATTGATTTCTAAAAGCCTTTACT
>JAGBRL010000093.1 GCA_017632345.1 Paludibacteraceae bacterium | reverse complement strand
CAACGGCAGACTTAACATGCCTTTGGTGATAGCGCGTTTTCAGGAACTAATGCGCAATGAACGCCGCAAGGCGGACGACGAGTTTCTGGAACGTCAAGGCAGACTATTGTTCCTCTGCTTCCTCAAACCTATTGTCAACGGCACAGGCTTCTACTACGTTGAGCCGGAGACGCGCGACGGCGGGCGAATGGATTTGGTGGTAAGTTTCGGCGGAGAAGAGTTCGTCATTGAGCTGAAAATCTGGCGAGGCGAGAAATACGAGGTCGAAGGCAAGGTGCAGCTTGCCGAATACCTTAAAACACGAGGTCTTAACGAAGGTTATCTCGTTACCTTCTCCTTCCTGAAAAACAAGACCGTTCAGGAAGAGCCGGAGTGGGTTGAGCATGACGGAAAGAGAATCTATGAGGCGGTGATATAATGACTACAAACACCAAATCGAACAAAATAAGGCTTCCGTCTGCAAAAAAAAGCAACACTAAGCCAACAAACCAAAAAAAAAGATTATTTTTGTAACTTGATTAAACATTAATTTAGATATTACTAATTATGGGTTTATTAAAAGGTAAAGTTGCCCTTATCACAGGAGCAGCACGCGGGATTGGCAAGTCAATCGCAATCAGATACGCAAAAGAAGGAGCGGACATCGCTTTCACAGACTTGAACATCGATGACAACGCAAAAGCAACAGAAGCAGAAATTGCAGCGTTCGGCGTTAAAGTAAAAGGATACGCTTCAAATGCGGCTAATTTTGAAGAAACTCACAATGTAGTTGCCGAAATCTTGAAAGACTTTGGTCGCATTGACGTTTTGGTTAACAACGCAGGTATCACAAAAGATGGTCTTATGATGCGTATGAGCGAAGCTCAGTGGGACGCAGTAATCGGGGTGAACCTGAAATCTGCATTTAACTTCATCCACGCATGTACTCCAATCATGATGAAGCAAAAAGGCGGAAGCATCATTAACATGAGTTCTGTAGTTGGCGTTCACGGAAACGCAGGTCAGGCTAACTACTCTTCTTCAAAGGCAGGTATGATAGGTTTGGCTAAGTCAATCGCTCAGGAACTTGGTTCTCGCGGCATCCGTGCGAACGCAATCGCTCCGGGCTTCATCATCACAGACATGACAGCTGCTTTGTCTGACGAAGTTAAGGCAGAATGGGCAAAGAAAATTCCTTTGCGCCGCGGCGGTCTTCCTGAAGACATTGCAGACGTTGCCACATTCTTGGCTTCAGACATGTCTTCTTACGTAACTGGTCAGGTTATTCAAGTTGACGGCGGTATGAACATGTAATTTTTGCGTCATACAACCAAGAGGCGGTCTTTGCACCGCCTTTTTTTATTGCCTTTTGGCAAGTTCAGCCCTACCCTCCTCTATAATGGATTCAAGCTGCTCAAACTTGCTGCGGTCGTTGCCCACAAGGCTGCCACCTTCTATCTCGGCAAGCCACGCAACAATATTATCGTCTCCTACAAGGCGAAACAGAGCCAACATCTTATGCGCCAACTTCCCAGCTTCCTCAAAATTACCATCTTCCATATAACTGGCAAGCAGTTTTGCATTCTTCTCGCTCTCCTCCACAAACGATTTCAAAATAACAGACTCCGCCTCCTTGTCTCCACTTGCGAATAGCAACATTTCATCAAACTTACACATACCTTTCGCAATCTCTTTATTCTCTTCTGGCTTTTGCGGTATGTCAAAATATTTTTCAATCGTGGATATTAACAACTCAGACGTAATCGGCTTGTTTACAAACGAAGTAAAGCCATGCTCCACAAACTCATCTGCCGAGACATCAGCACGGGCCGACAGAGCTATCACCTTAAGGTTCTCCGCACCTTTGGCGTGTGAGTTTCTGAGCCGTTTCACAAACTCAAAACCATTCATGTCCGGCATCTGTATATCTGTGAAAACCATGTCAAACTGCTTGTTCTCCAAAAGCTTCAGAGCATCAAACGGACTTGAGCAGGCAGTTATCTCCACGCCCTCTTTCTTCAGCATCTCCTCCAGCATCGTCAGATGAAATTTGTCATCATCAACAATAAGAGCATTTTTTATTGTGTGCCTTGCCGCGTCATCAACATTTTTTTTCTCCGCAATCTTCAGCGGAACAATAACCTTGAAGGTAGAACCACGTCCGTAAGTGCTTGCCAAGCTAATCTTTCCGCCATGCAGATCCACCAACTTTTTCGTTATAGAAAGCCCCAGTCCAAATCCCTCAATTTTGTCCGTCTTCAGACCATCAACCCGCACATATTCCTGAAAGACCTTTTCAAAATCCTTCTGTCTGATTCCCACACCAGTATCAGCCACAGAGAACGCAAGAGTTGCACCATCAGCAGACTTTGCCACATTCACAGCCAGATTCACTTCGCCAGCCTCTGTAAACTTAACTGCATTAGACAGCAAGTTTGTCACAATCTGTCTGATTCGCAGCGGGTCGCCATAAAGGAGTACCCCTTCCAGCTGCGAATTATACCTGAAATTCACCTTCAGCGACTTCTTTTCTGCCACTGGCCTAAAACTGGCGGCAACCTCTTCAAACAATTTGCGCTCATCAAAAGGGATACAACTAAGTGACACCTTGCCGGCATCAAGTTTATTAAACTCAAGAATATCCGTAACAAGGTGTAATATATGCTCCGACGAGCCTTTCATATTTTCAAGATAATATACTTGGCGTTCGTTCAATTTAGAATTGCTCAGAAGTTCAATATAACCAATGATAGAACTAAGAGGAGCCTTAATGTCGTGAGTTATCCCCATAGTCAATTTTTCACGGCTATCAAGCAATTCAAGCGTCTGCGCGTTTGCCTCCTCCAGAGCCTTTCTGTACTGCCGGCTTTTGGAAATATCCTTCAGGATCATAAACGCAAGCACAACCGCAAGCAGCAGCGCAACCACAAGCACCACCATTACAAAATAGGACGACGAAGCAAGAGTCTCCCGGCGCTCCTCAATAGATTTCAACGTATTTTGCACCTCCTTGTTCTCTATCTCCATCAAAGTCTCCTTCAGTTTGTTTGTAAGCAGGATTTCACTTTGCTTCAGTTCGTCAATTTTCCGCACAAGCATAAATTCAAAGCTGCGTCTTTCCTTGGTCGCCTCTCCGTGTATATTGTCTATCAACTTATTAAGAGAATCTACAGGATTATAGAATATTAGAGTTGAATCCTTTATCGTTACTTCTGACGAGGTTATTCTCACAGTTGTATCGTCCTCCTGCCCAGAGAAAAGGTCAGACAACCTTTTGAAAAAGCCTCTCCTTTTAGCAGGCTTGCTGAACTGCATTGTATCCGACTTGACATAGGTCTGAGTCTGCAGCAGCTGGTCCTGCAGTTCCAATTTCTCTTGTTTAAGGAATTGGTCAAAATTTCTCTTATAAAGTTCTGAAACATAATTCTGCTGCGTAAAAGGAATAAGTTTCTTCAGAATCTCCGTCTTTTGGTCCATCAGGCTCTCCAGCGAATCCAGTTTCGGATTCATATCTGGATCTAAAGTTCTGAGTATCTTAATTTTAGTTTTAGCCGTATCCATTCTGAGGTCATACTCTTCGAACGACACGCGGCGAACCGACATCGTGTTTACCAAAGTTTCTGCATGATAAAGTTCTGAAGATATTTCGCCAATAAGCTGCAACTTATAAACAGCCACCCTGTCCGAGTCAGACGGTTTTACAAAGGAAGATATTTTGCCAAACAGATAAACAAACGCCACAACAGCAAGCAAGAGCAACAAAACATAACCTGCTATAATTTTAACCTTCGTGTATTTTGTATGTATTACTCTCCCTTGCTTCATTGTTCAATAAAATAAATTGATTAATCCAAACCGTAAAGTTTCATCTTGTTGTACAAAGTTTTTCTGTCTATTTTCAAGAGAACTGCGGCTTTCGTTTTGTTATTGTTTGTACTTTTCAGAGCGTTTACGATAAGAATCCTTTCATGATTTTCGTCTCGTAGCGAACCAGAAGCAGGCTCAGCCTTGCGCTCTGAAGCAGAAAGCAGTTCGTGCGGCAGCTCGTCCTTTCCTATCAGCGAACCTTTGGCGAGCAAAGTTGCCCTTTTCACCACATTTTTCATCTGTCTCAAATTGCCCGGCCAACTATAATTCTGAAAAACATCCAGCGTCTCCTTCTCAAACCCCACAACACTTTTGTTCAGTTCCTCATTTGCCAAGTCAAGGAAATGATTTGCAAACAAAGCAATATCTTCCTTGCGTTCACTAAGAGTTGGCACCTGAATAGAAAATTCGTTTATACGATGATACAAATCCTCTCTGAAAGCGTTCTGTTCCAGTGCCAAATCCATATCTTCATTAGTTGCGGCAATGATACGCACATCAACCTTGATTTCCGAATTAGACCCAACAGGCTTCACCTTTCGTTCTTGCAACGCACGAAGCAGCTGCACCTGAATTTCATACGGCAAATTGCCGATTTCATCGAGGAAAAGCGTACCTCCGTTAGCCTCAACAAAATGTCCGGTTTTATCTGCAATAGCCCCAGTAAAAGAACCTTTCACATGGCCGAACAGTTCGCTCGACGCAAGTTCTCTCGGAATAGCGCCACAGTCCACAGCCACAAACGGCTTGTCCTTCCTCGCGCTCTCTTTATGAATCATTCTTGCTATAAACTCCTTGCCGGTTCCGCTAGCTCCGTTTATCAGTATTGACATTGATGTTGGCGCAACAAGTCGTATATACTCATGCAGCACCTTCGCCTTTTCACTTTTACCCTCGATATGCACCGGACCATTATTTTCACGAGTCGTCTTTGCTTCTGCACACTGAGCCTCACTATTCAGAGAGAGAGCTTCCTGAATCTTTTCCAACAACTTGTCAGGATTAACCGGCTTCGATATAAAGTCAAACGCGCCAAGCTTAATAGACTCGACCGCCGTCTGAATATCAGCATAACTCGTCATAATAATAAACACTGAATCAACATTTTCGCCTTTCATCCAACGAAGGAGTTCCATCCCGTCATAATCAGGAAGCCTCAAATCAGACAGAACAACATCGAAACGATTTTTCAGCAGCGCTTTTTTCGCATCAACAACAGAAGAGACACACTCAACCTCATAGCCCTTTTTGCCGAGCCATGTCCGCATCATCAAACTAAACGTTATATCATCTTCTACTAAAAGAATTTTTTTCATCATAAAAAGCTATACTTTCGCAAAAATAATCTTTTTAAACAAAAAAAAGAAACTCACGTTCCAAAAAGAGAGCGTGAGTTCTTTTTTTATTGCGCGACAGCACAAGAGCGCCGCAAAATTCATTACAGATTAATAATCTTGTCCAGACCAGAAAGGTTCGAATCAATTTCACTGTCAGACACTTCGTAATTCTTCAAGTCGCCTCTCAGATACATATCGTAAGCCGACATATCAATCAAACCATGACCAGAAAGGTTGAACAGAATAGTCTTCTGCTTGCCCTCTTCCTTCGCTTTCAAAGCCTCCTGGATAGCCACGCAAATAGCGTGCGAAGACTCAGGAGCAGGAATGATACCCTCTGCCTGCGCAAAGATAGTAGCAGCCTTGAACGTATCAAGCTGTTTCACGTCGGCAGCCTCCATCATACCGTCCTTAAGCAGCTGACTCACGATAGAGCCGGCGCCGTGGTAACGCAATCCGCCCGCATGAATATTTGCAGGAGAGAAGTTATGACCCAGCGTGAACATAGGTATGAGCGGAGTGTAACCAGCCTCGTCACCAAAATCATAATGGAACTTGCCCTTTGTAAGTTTAGGACAAGAAGCCGGTTCTGCAGCGATGAAACGGGTTGTCTTTCCGTCAAGAATATTATGTCTCATGAAAGGGAAACAGATACCTCCGAAATTAGAGCCACCGCCAAAGCAACCTATCACGATATCCGGATACTCTCCAGCCATTTCCATCTGCTTTTCCGCTTCAAGACCGATAACAGTCTGATGCAAAGTAACATGGTTCAGCACACTACCAAGCACATACTTGCAGTTAGGCGTCTGCATAGCCAACTCCACAGCTTCAGAGATAGCCGTACCGAGGCTGCCCTGATAATTAGGAGTTTCCGTCAATATCTTACGTCCTGCTTTTGTACTCATACTTGGCGAAGCCACAACCTGAGCGCCAAAAGTCTGCATTATTGAGCGACGGTAAGGCTTCTGTTCAAAGCTGATTTTCACCATAAACACGGCAAGCTCCAGACCAAACGCCTTAGCTGCGTACGACAAAGCCGCGCCCCACTGCCCTGCACCAGTCTCAGTTGTGATGTTAGTCACGCCCTCCTGCTTGCAGTAGTAAGCCTGCGCAAGAGCCGAGTTCAACTTATGCGAACCGATAGGGCTGACACTCTCGTTCTTGAAATAGATATGAGCTGGCGTTCCAAGCGCCTTTTCCAAACCGTATGCTCGCACAAGCGGCGTAGAACGGTAGTTCTTATAAAGATTCCGCACCTCCTCCGGTATCTCTATCCAAGCGTCTGTAGTGTTCAGCTCCTGTTCAGAACATGCCTTACAGAAAACGCCTGTCATATCGTCAAGCGTAAGAGGCTTTTTAGTCTGCGGATTCATCATCGGAAGCGGCTTGTTTTTCATGTCAGCCACTATATTGTACCAATGAGTCGGAATCTCCTTTTCTGTCAAAAGGAATCTCTTTTGATTGTCCATTTTTATTACTTTTTTATTTCTTTTCAAATTAACTAACACATGTATTCAGAAAAAGAAAACCGCAGGCGGGTACCTGCGGTTTTATATCTATCTAAAGAATACAAAATCAGTGCTGACCCTCCTGCTCGGTTAGGACCAACGCCACCAAAATTTATTTGCACTCTGAGTTTTCATATAAACATGCTCTTTATCTGAATACGATGCAAAGTAAACGCAAAAAAATCAAACTTCAAAGAAAAAAGAAGATATTTTTCAATATCTATGCTCATTTTTTCAGATAGGAAACATTGCAGGATAATAATTTTGCAGGAGAGACGTGCAGAAGCTTAATCCAGCAAAGAAAGATGTTGCAGCAGAACAGCTGGAAGCATAGGCATAGTTCAAGACATAAGAGAGTCAGATGGCAAGCTGAAAATTCACATTTGACACGCTCTACTTCCAAAATTTAAAAAAGTTGAACCACTGTTCGGGATGCTCAGCCAAACGACTTTCGAGCACTTTCACATATTGCCTGAGCAGCAGCTGCTCCGGCTTCGTCTCTTTTGTCCTTTTGACGGGGTCTGCCATAAAGAAGCGGAAACTATATTTGTAGGCACTCTCCTTTTCTGAAAAATAAAAGACAGTAGGCACTTTGAAGCGTGACGCAATCTGGAACGGACCAGCAGGGAAATTTGCCTCGCGCCCCATAAAAACCTCCGAAAGCAGATGCTTTTCATTCACGAACCTGTCACCCTGAAAGCAGACATACTCCTTGCGGTCCAACGCCTCTTTAATCAGAAAAACATGCGACAGCTCGTCTTCGTTAACCGGAATCACATTATAAGGTTTCTCACCCATAACCCCTTCCAATTTATCTTTAATCTTCTGATATTCAGCATCAAACATCACCACATTGATTTTCTTTGCATACTTTCCGAAAAACTGTCCGCCAATCTCCCAATTTCCGAAATGCGCTCCAATCATCACAACCCCAGTGTCGCCGTCTAGCACCTCCAAAAACTTTTCATAATTTACAAAATCATATTCGAAACGCTTCTCATAGCCAGAGAGCGCTGCAATTTTATCAATAATAATCTGTCCAAAACGATAATAATGGACAAACAGCATCTTGACTGAATTACACCACGACCTTTTATGAATCTTGCGCCAATAGAACCAACTTGAACACGTAGCCTTAAATGCAAAAGGTATAAAATAAACAACAACAAGACTCAAGAAAGCGTATGCCGCCCTTAGTCCTCCAAATCGAATCAGATAGATAAAAAACTGATACCCGAACGAGCCGCCCCGCGTCTTACCTTTCCAATCAGACATCTTACAGATTATTTACACGACGGTCCAAGAAGTCGTAAAAGTCCTGAAAAGTTTTTATACCCTTGAAGTCAGCGCCCTTTACCACAACACCAAAAGTCTGCTCAATAAAAACCACCATATCGACAATATCAAGGCTATCAAGTTCCAGAGTTTCCAGCAGGTCTGCCTCAGGAACCATCTCGCTCTCGTCTTTTTCAAACTCTTCGGCAAGCACCGAATTTATTTTGCTTATAATTTCTTCCTTATTCATTCTTTCTTGCAGGAATGTTTTTATACGTTAAAAGTTCAAAGGCTCAACTGTAGCGGAGAAGCTACAGCTCCTCCGCAAATTTCTGAACCTCTGCAACTCACATAGATTAAGTGTAAAGACCTCCATTTATAGAGATAGTCTGTCCTGTAACATACGAAGCCTCCTTAGAAGCAAGGAAAGCAACAACATTAGCCACCTCTTCCGGCGTGCCGAAGCGGTTCATCGGGATAGTCTTTTTAAGTTCGCCTTCGTCCAGATCCTGAGTCATGTCAGTTTTGATAAAGCCTGGAGCCACAGCGTTCACAGTCACGTTTTTACGTGCAATTTCCTGAGCCAAAGCCTTGGTAGCCGCAATCACAGCGCCCTTAGCAGCTGAATAGTTAGTCTGCCCCGGAAGCCCTTTCAGACCAGAAAGCGAAACCATATTCACGATACGTCCGTACTTCTTTTTAAGCATACCGTTTAGCACGGCGCGAGTAGCGTACATAAAACCGTTAAGACTGATGTCCAAAACCTTGTGCCAATCTTCGTCGGTCATCCAGACAAGCAAGTTATCCTTTCTGATTCCGGCGTTGTTCACAAGCACCTCTATATATGTGTCCGGATGGCTTTCCTGCCAAGCCGTGATATTTTTTTCAACCTCTTCTGAGTTAGCCACGTCAAACTTGATGATTTCGCCGTCAGAACCCTTTTCTCTGACCATAGCCAAAGTGTTCAACGCTTCTGTTTCGTTAGATTGGTAGTTAATGAGGATATAATAGCCCATTTCCGCCAGTTTCACAGAACAAGCGCGGCCAATACCTCTTGATCCACCAGTAACCAAAGCAACCTTCATACGCATACAATTTAATTAAATAATATTTTTCTTCAGATACTCCTGCATCTGCACTATTTCGTTATACTTAGTCGTGTCATCCTTAAACACAGGGAAAAACGCGCGAATTTCGTCGTAAACCTTGCGAGTTTTAGGAGACAAATCATCCTGAATCTTCAGATAGTCAACAGCCTGAACTATCGCCATGAAATGAATTGCCATTACTTGGAACGCATTGTCTATCACACGTTTCGCTATCAAAGCCGAGTTTGTGCCCATGCTCACAATATCCTGATTGTCGTTATTGTTAGGAATAGAGTGCACATACATAGGGTTCGACAACGTCTGGCACTCTGCCGTAGTTGACGTGGCGGTGAACTGCGAAGCCTGCAATCCGTAGTTCAGACCCAGCACACCAAGATTCACGAACGGCGGCAGTATTTCATTGATTCTGTCATGAAACAAATAGTTCAGTTGACGTTCCACCAACATGGTCATTTTTGTCACCGCAATCTTCAGCTTATCCATCTCAAAAGAGACGTAATCACCGTGAAAATTACCTCCGTGATAAACATTGCGCGACTTCACGTCAACAATTGGATTGTCGCACGCCGAGTTCACTTCGTTCACAAGCACACGCTCCACATTCTTTATCGTTTCCATCACAGGACCGAGAATCTGCGGAATGCAGCGAAGCGAATAATACGGCTGCACCTTATGTTTAAAGATGCTCTCCTTCACATCTCCTGTGTATAAATCACTCTCGCGCTTCTTCATGCACTTGCTGCCCTTTGCAATCTCGCGCATAAGCCGGGCCACCTCCTGCTGTCCCTCCTGACGGCGCACTGCATTAAGTTCTTCAGACATCAGGTCATCATAAGACGCGGCAATTTCGTTAACCATCACGGAAGCGACCAGCGCCCAATTGAGCAATTGCTGCGAACGAATAAGATTCACAAGCCCTATACCCGTCATGAAAGAAGTTCCGTTAGTAATAGACAGACCCTCACGGATATGAATTTCAAAAGGCTTCAAGTCAAACCTTTTCAGCACATCAGCCGCAGGCTGAAGTTTGCCTTCAAAAAAGACCTCGCCCTCGCCAATCAGAGTAAGCGCGAGATGCGCAAGCTGCACAAGGTCGCCGCTCGCACCCACACTTCCATGCTCCGGAATAAACGGAATAATATCTCGGTTTATAAACTCCAGCAAAAGCTTCACCACATCCGGATGCACTCCAGACTCACCCTGAAGGAAAGTTCCAAGACGAGCAATCATGGCCGCCTTCACATAGACCTCTGGCAACGGTTCTCCGGCACCAGTCGAATGGCTGCGGATAATATTGTACTGAAGCTGAGTTCTATCTTCGTAACTTACCCTGTACTGAGCCATCGGGCCAAACCCTGTGTTTATTCCGTAAATAACTCTGTTCTTCGAAAACTCTTTCAGAAAATCAAAGCTCTCCTGCACCGCAAATAAGGCCTCCTCATTAAGTGAAAGCCTCTCCCCCTTAAAAAGGACATCCTTGATTGTCTGCAAAGATATAGTAACCTGTCCCATTTGTATCCTGTTTAACCACAAATTGAAATACAAAATTACATATTTTTCAAAAGTTTGCACAAGTTTAATCAAAATAATTTCACAAAAAAGCAAAAGAGCACAATTTGACCGACACATAAAAAAAGAAACGAGACGAAAGCCCTCGACAGAGCTTTCATCTCGAACCTTTAGAAAATCAGGAGTTTTTATTATTTGCTTACACTAACTTTGCTGTACTGAACTTTTCCAGACACTGTCTGAACTCTGACAATATAGATGCCTTCAGACAGACCAGAAGCCTCAACCTCAGAGCCATCTTCAGACAAGAGCAAGCGTCCGTTCAAATCACACAAAGTCACATTCTCAACAACATCTGCAGATTTCACAGAGATTACACCAGTCTCTTTGTCAAAGTAGCAGAAATCAGAAGCGTTGTTATCAGTCGCATCAAAGATGCCTGTCGATTCTTCATCAATGATGATGGAAACGTTGTTATATTCGCAGTCCACAAATTCGCAGAATGTAGTGCTTTCTGTATAAGTCTTACCATTGTACTCAACAGAGCCTTTGCCTTCCATAACAACATCATTCACTTCTATTTCAGGCTTCCATATTTTGAAGTTACCAGAAGCGTGCAAGAAAGAGAGCATGTAAACCATACCGTTATAGTAACGATATGTGCCCGTAGGAGCCGGAGTAGACCACATCTTGTTGATGTATTCCTTAGCCAAAGCCTCGTCCTCCAACGCAAACACACCTACACCATTGGCACCGGCCATACCTTCTGAGTAACCACCTGAAGGATTTGAACCATTAACTTGGAAATAGCCGTGCTGGTATCCGTCCTTCTTGAAGAAGTTCAATATTCTCGACATCATATCCTTCTGACGCTCGTCTGTACCAAACCAGTGGTAGTCCATACCCACGTTCATAGGACAACGGATTGCGTCATATTTGTAATAGTCACTTTCGTAACCGCACCAGTCTGGTCTGTAAGGAGTACCGTCAAACTGGCTGTAGTCTGGGAAGAGACCAGTCGTAGAGTGAGAAGACTTGTACAGCAGATCACGAGAAGCCTTAGCTGTTTTAGACCAGAAATCTTTGTTTGTGTCAGTCCAGCGTGCCCACAACTCCAAGAAGCCTGGCAAGTTGTAAGATGGGTCTGTGAAGCCATAAGAAGTCTCACCAAAATTAATCAGATAAGAGTCCAAATTAAATATAGGGCTAACAGTACCGTTCTGACGTCCCGGCTTGTCCAAAATCTCCTTCAAGATATACTGAGCCTCTGCACCATAATCAATCTCTCCGTCATTACCCCAGCGGTGAGAAGCGAAGAACAACGCTGTGATAAAGTAAGCCTCGCCGTCAGGAGCACAAGAAGAACCCTTTACTGTTCCATTTGTTTCCAACTGCCATGCGAACAGACCCTCTCTCTGGTCTCCGGACTTATACTGCATATACTTCTTAGCCCAGCGCCATAGTTTGTCAAATTCCTCTTTCTTATCCAGCTGAACACAAATCATCATACCATACGACATACCTTCTGTACGCACATCGTTATTACCCGTATCCAAGATATAAGCCATGTCAGATCCTACAGTATAGTAAACAGTCTTGTTGTTCTGACCTCCGAAGAAGTGGTTCCACAAAGACTCAATCTTAGCATCAACTTCCTCTTGTGTCTTACCAAGATATTCAGAGAACAAATTGCGATATACGCCAGTGAAGTAAGCTCCAGAACCTTCGCCATCACAACTTGGACCGGTGTAGCCACCACCTGTGTAACATTCGTTATCTGCACCGCCTGCAGAACCTGAACCAGAACCTGCACTTCCAGGCTCTTCAGTCGAGCCTCCGCAATTTGCTATTACAATGTTACCAGAAGAGCCCAAAGTTTTTCCACTCGGTTTCTTTATAGAAAGAATACCAGCAGACGCAATTGTAGGAGTGAATTTATAAGAGCCATTAGCCTTGATGTTTTCGCTCAAAAGCATGCTTGAAAGTCCAGTTACATAAACATAGTTAATATTTATACCAGACGCAGCTTTGACGAAGAATCTGACTTTAGAAGTTGATACCGGAGCGAAAGACGCCTTGAAGTTTTCACCAATTTCAGTTCCCTCATAAACAGTCTTCCACGAACCACCTTCGTCCACCTGAATTTCAAAACTAGAAACAGTACCATATTCAGTGAACTCGTCTATTTCCACGCCGCCCACGGTCTGAGTCTTAGACAAGTTAAGCACAACATACTCATTTTCGTTAGTCTGAGCGCCCCAACGGCTATTTTCGCCATGAGCCCCGTCGTCTGTCAAGATATTGTCCACAGCCCAAGAGAAGTTTCCTTCTTCATTGGTCCATTCTGAAGATGCAGACACAGAAGACACGGAAATAGCGTCCGAAGCACCTGCGACTTCCCAGTACAAGCTATATTCATCTTTTGCCTCGCCAGACATTGCCCAGTTAACTGTGTAAGAAGAGTCCTTGCACCAATCTCCATCAGGAACAGTTATAGTGAATGCAGGGTCTGGAACGATAGAGCCAGCAGACACAAGAGAGATTGTTCCTCCATCAGGAACAGCTTCAAAATAAACGTCATCGCCAGAGATGCTAAATTCAATCTCCTCTTCGTTCTGTGTTACAATAAAATCAGACCAGCCATCTGGCACAGGAACTTTGATTGACAACGGATAGTTATATACGTTATCGTCCAAGTTATCTGTCAAAGAATAAGAAACCTCAGAGTCAGACTCTGCAGTCTTCTTTAATGAAGCCGCATCACGCTCCTTTATGTAAAGGATTGCATCACGGAACGTAGCCACCCAGTAAGTTGACTTGTTCTGGTTCAAGAAATCCAAAGAACCTTTGAATGCATCCTGACCCAGCGGAGAGTAGCTTCCATTTGCCTGCATGCCCTGAATACCATGAATCAGAAGCACAGCCCAGCCGCCGCTGTTTGCAGCACCTTGGAAAATCTGCGTGATTGCGCTTGTTGAATTTTTCCCTTGATTTCCGCAAATGTAGCTATCCAATCTTGAGAAATCGTTAGGCGACTTAGAGTTTGTCTGTCCGCCACATATACGTCCGCCAATATAATATTGCAACGTATTAGCAATCACATTACAGTTCGGATAAGCTATCGTGATACACTTCTGCCCTGAAATCGTGCTGTTAATTGCGTTCTGAGAAGAAGCAAGTTCGCTTGAATTACCTGAATGCGAAACCGTATGGCTACCAATCTCATGGCCTTTGCTCGCCAAAGTTTGGTAATTAGAAAAGTTTCCCCAATTCGTCACTATATAAAAAGTACCAGGGAAGCCGTATTTGTTCATTTCTGTCGCAGCCCAATTATGAGACTGCCATTCATTCGGCGCGTCGTCAAATGTATAAGTGACAGCCGCCTTTTTCCATCCTGCCCAAGTTGCAATCTCCTGAGCCGAAGCTGTTAACAATGATAGTGCCAAAGCTCCTATCGTAAGTAACTGTGTTTTCATATTATGTATAGTTTAATTCGACAAATATTTTTTAGTCTTTGTTCATGGTTCATGTCCAAAGCACTGCGATAAAGGTAAAAGTTTCTTCGAAATACAAACAATGAAAATCTGTGTTTAATAACATTTGACTGAAATTTCATATTTGCCACAAACAAGAAAAGCGCGATTTCATCGGAGAAATCACGCTTTTTATAACGCTCTGCAATTTTACAATTTTTCCACAGCCAATTTCAAACTTTCCAGCGCTTTTTGCAGAACCGCCCTTGGAGTTGCCACATTAAGTCTCATAAACCCGGCACCGTTTTCACCAAAATCAGTCCCGCTATTAAGAGCAAGACCTGCTCCGTCAACAAAAAGTCTTACAATCTGCTCATGCGGAATACCAAGTCCTCTGCAGTCTAAAAACACAAGGAAAGAGGCTTGCGGCCTCACCGGCTTTATTCCATGCACGTTTTTCTCGATGAAATCGCACACAAAGTCTATATTTCCGTTCACATACGCCAACATCTGCCGCCTCCACTCTTCGCACTCCGTATAAGCGGCAACGGTGGCTTCAAAAGCGAACACATTGCCGTAATGAAGGCTAAACTTCTCGATGAAATCGAACATTTCCTTTCTCAGAAGGTCATTTTGCACAATCACATAAGCATTAGAGAGAGCCGGCATATTAAAGGTCTTGCTCGGTGAGCACAAAGTGACGCAAATATCCTTTGCCGCACTAGAAACCGAAGCAAACGGTTTATGACAAAAACCCGGCAACGTAAGGTCTGCATGAATTTCATCCACAACCACAACCACATTATTCTCTTTGCAGATTTCTGCAACCCTGCGGATTGTCTCTGCATCCCACACACGTCCGCCAGGATTATGAGGACTGCAAAAAAGGAGCATCGAGCAATCCTTTATCTGCTCAGCAAACTTATCAAAATCAACACGAAACTGTCCATCTTCAAAGAGTAGCGGATTCTGCACGAGCGTCCTTCCATGCTTTTCCACCACATCAAAAAAGGGATGATAGACTGGTGTCTGAACCATAATCTTGTCTCCCTTATCAGAGAAGCAGTTCACGGCCAACGCCAAAGCCGGCACAACGCCAGGCACAAAAGATATTTGATTAGCCTCCACGCTCCAGTCATGTTGTGTCTTTTGCCACTTAATTATAGAGCTCTTCCATTGTCGATTAGGGAGAGAATAACCCAATATTTCATGCTCGCACCGCTTTTTTATTGCAGACAGCACAGGCTGCGGCGTTCGGAAGTCCATGTCGGCCACCCATAACGGCAGCAGGTCTCTCCTTTGCCACATGACACCGAGAAGGTCTGTTTTAACCGCACCTGAGTTCCGGCGGTCTATCTCCTCGTCAAAATTGTAACGCATATTACTTGCCTATAATCAATATTTCCGTACGTCTGTTGTTAGCGCGCCCCTTATCCGTCGCATTCGTGTCTATGGGCTGGTCCGGACCAAAACCTTTGTACTCAAGCCTGCTCTTAGGGATTCTCTTGCTCACAAGATAGTCATAAGCCGCCTTCGCCCTGTTTTCCGATAGCTTCACGTTATAGTCATGATCACCCTTGCCGTCCGTATGTCCGCACAGCCTGATTCTAACCGTAGGGTTCTCCTTCATGAACCTTATCAGATGGTTAAGTTCGATATAAGAGGCCTTTTTGAGGGAGTATTTGTCAAAGTCAAAGAAAATATTTTTAAGCGTCATCTTCTTCCCGACCTCAATTTTCTCCATCGACATACCCTTCTTTTCGTCAAACTCAAATGGGTCATCCTCCTTAAAATATTCAGAGACAAACATATATCCCTTTTCGTTCACATTCACTCCAAAATCCTCATTTTCAGGGACACACGCGACAAATTCGCCCGTAGATTTGTCAGACACAGATTTGAACACCAGTTCATTGCTCTTCACGCTGAAAACCTCAATCTGAGCCTGCATCGGCTTTTTAGTCTCCGCATCAATAATTTTGCCCTTTGCGTACTTCATCTTCTTCTTAGGCTTCACGCCATCACCGGCAAGCGTCACCTCGTAAATCTCGCGCCCGCGTCCGTTTCGTTCCTGTCCGTCAGAAGAGAAATATGCCTTGTCGCCTTCCGCATTCACCACAAAGCCAATCTCCTCTCTGCAGCTGTTCAGCGGATAGCCCAAATTTTTAGGTTCTGTCCAGCTCTTCTTTTCATCGTCTTTATAAGAGACAAACACGTCATAATCTCCAAGACCCTTTCTTCCTCTCGAAGAGAAATAAAGCGTTCTGTTATCAGCATGGATAAACGGAGAGAACTCATCATCCTTCGTGTTAATCACACTGCCCAAATTCACTGGGTCTGAGAATACCAGCATTCCATCCTTTCTGATTGTCACCTTAACCTTCCAAATATCAGACTTTCCTGAGCCACCCGGACGCGTACTTGCAAAGTACAGTTCATCGCCCGTAGGGCTAAGGCTGGGGTATGTGTCCCACTGCCTTGAATTAAGAGGCTCTCCCGGATTTATCGCCGGCGACCATTTATCTCCCATTCTCACAGAGTAATAGATGTCGCATCCGCCAAGTCCGGTGCTTCTGTTGCACGCCACAAAAAACATATACCTGCCGTCCAGCGAAAGGCTCTGAGCCCCCTCGTTGTTCAGCGAATTTATAGAATTTCCAATGTTCCGGATTGGGGTCCACTCACCATCAACGCCCTTTTTACTTATGAAAATATCCTCCTGCACACTCTTTCCGAAACTCGACTGACCCTCCAGCTGTCCGCACTTCACCGTAGTAGAGAACCAGCTCTCATCCGCCGTGATACTTGGCCAATAGTCGTCAAACTCCGTGTTGATATTTTTGCCCATGTTCTTAAAAGAATAAGGCATCGGCACAGACTTAAACTCTAAGGCTATGCTGCACTGTTTGATCTTTTCCTGGGCACGTTTGTAATAAAAAGCCTCCGTCTTAGGAATCATGTTAAAGTGCTTTATAGCATTCTCATAGTCACAAAGTTCATGATATGCAGTGGCAAGCCTCATCAACGTGTTGTAATAACGTGGCATACTTGGCTTTGCCACATACTGCAATGTCGCGATTCTCTTAGAGTCATTTCTCATCTTCGCATGCAGGTCTGCCAAAGTCCACGACGCCTCCACGTACTTTTTATTTTCACGCACAAGTCCGTTAAGCAAAGGCAGAGCCTCTTTGTACTTGCCCTCGTTTATCATGATTACTGCCGTCTCGTAAGTCTTCACCTCTTTCTTTGACTGAGCCGAAACAGAGGCAAAAGCAAAGAGCGAAAGCAGCAAAAACATCGTTTTCATCGCATTTTTCGCCATAATTTCAGATAACAAAAAGTTAGTTATACGTCAAACCTGCCAAGTTTAATAATAACTCTCATCATAGTAGTACTCCTCTCCTTCTTCGTAGTAGTACTCCTCTTCGTTAGGATTCTTAGGCATCTGACTTCTGGTGAAATGCACAGGCACGATAAGCCCTACCTTTACACGCTCTCCGTAAAGAGCTCCAGGCTTGAACACCGGAAGGTTTTCCATTATTCGCAGAGCCTCCTTGTCATACGCCTCGTTTACAGACTGAACTATCTGATGGTTTCTCGTTCTGCCGCAGCGGTCCACGTAAAATCCCACAAGCACAACGCCCTTAGCGCGGTGCTGCGTCTCGTTGCCCAAAGAGTCCACAGTCACAGAATCCACAACATCCGGATATTCTATGTTTTGATTCACAAAACGTGTAAGTTCAATGTCGCCGCCCGGGAACACAGGCAGTTCCAAGTCTGCCGGCCATTTATTAGGATAATAAATAGTAGAACCAGCATCATCAACGCAACCCGGATAAAGAGCTTCATATTTAGTATAATCCTCCTGAGCTGACACCAAGAAAGGCATCAGCAGCAAAAGCATCGCAAATAAATTCTTCGCTGTCTTCAAATTCATATTTCAAACAAATTAAATCATTATACCTGACAATATAAAAAACTATCAATCATTAGATTAAAAGAGAGAAATCTGTCCGTCGTTATCATCATCTGCCTCTTCTTCCGGCTCTTCCGCCTTGAGCTCTTCCTCCTGCGGGAACCGCAACGGCTCAATCTCTTTGATTGCCGCAATGTTCCACGTATGGATACGCTTTCCTTTAGCCTTGATGCCTTTGACCCCGATAAACTCTTCCACATCTATCACAATAGGCTCCCTGTGAGCATCGTTTCCGCCAAACGAGACCTCGAACCGCGGATAATAGGTGTCGCTTATCAGAATAAGTTCCGACTTAGGATTTTCGCCAAGGAAACGCACCGGTTTAACCGACGGCTCCATCACGAAACGCTTCAAATACTTATATTCCGCATCCGCATCATACAACGCAACAGACCACACTTTATTTTGGTCAAACTTCTCGACTATAAGCACGCTCTCTTCAAAATGGTTGCTTTCATCGAAAGTTGTTGTATAATATTCTCCTTTTTTATTGACAACCAAAAGTTTGTCCTCTGGCTGGAACTCACCTAAGAAAACGCCCTTTTCATCGTAATTTAGACGAAGAATGTCCTTGTCGAACCATACCTTTCTGCCGCCCATGGTCGATAGTCCGCGCTGTTTAAGGGTAATCTTCAGAATTTCGTTCTTCGTGAGGATATTGCCCATAGACTGACGGCCCTTGATGGCAATCTCACTGAAATTGCGTTCCAGCATTGTGACCTTCAGCCTCAGTTTCGGCTTCAGTGTAACCTTCACAATCTCGGCCTCGGCATTCGGGTTTGCGGTAAAATACAATATTCGCGAACCCGGCGTACCCTGCGTGATGTCGTACTCTTTGTCGCGCGACACGCCCGTAACTGCAAAACGCTTCATGTAAGAGACCCCGCCCTTTCCGTCACGATAAATAACGTTGTAAATTGTGCGCTTGTCGTTCTTCTTAAAGACGTTCACATAAAGCAGGTTCTTGCCTACGTACAACTTTTCCGCAACCTTAACGATTTTATATTTTCCATCTTTATAAATAAGGATAATATCGTCAATATCGGAGCAATTGCACACAAACTCGTCTTTTTTAAGCGATGTTCCGATAAAGCCCTCCTCTCGGTTGACGTAAAGTTTCTCGTTAGCCTCAACAACTTTGGCAGCCTGTATGTTTTCAAAACTTCTGACCTCGGTCTTTCTTGGGTACTGGTCGCCGTACTTAGCCTTCAGAGTCTCGAACCACTTGATTGCATATTCAGTAAGATGCTCCAGATTATAGACCACCTCGGCAATCTGCTCGTTGAGCGAAACGATAAGCTCTTCCGCCTTCTCCGAGTTAAACTTAAGGATTCTCTTCATCCTTATCTCAAAAAGTTTGTCAATATCCTCGCGCGTGATGTCGCGGACAAACATTTTCTTGAACGGCTCCAGTCTGCTGTATATATGTTCAACAACCGCCTCTATCGTCTTGCCCTCTTCGTACTTCTTGTCCTTGTAAATGCGCTCTTCGATAAATATCTTTTCGAGCGAGCAGAAAAGCAGCCTCTGCTCAAGGTCAGCCTTCTGAATTTCAAGTTCCCTTCGAAGAAGGTCTTTTGTTCTGTCAACAGACATCTTCAGCAGGTTCGACACATTAGTGAAGATAGGCTTCTTGTCTGATATGACGCAGCAGTTAGGCGAGATGCTCACCTCACAGTCCGTAAAGGCATAAAGAGCGTCGATTGTTTTGTCCGACGATGTTTTAGCCTCAAGATGCACTATGATTTCCGCATTTTCGGAGGTGTTGTCTTCTACCTTTTTAATATTAATTTTACCCTTTTCATAAGCCTTTATGATAGAGGCGATAAGGGCTGTAGTTGTTTTTCCGAACGGCAAGTCTGTAATTGCCAGCGTTTTGTTATCAATTTTCGATATTTTTGTACGCACGCGCACACGGCCGCCTCGTTCTCCGTCGTTATATCTGGTCACGTCGATAAGCCCTCCCGTCTGGAAGTCCGGATAAAGCACAAAGTCCTCGCCTTTAAGATAAGCTATAGCCGCGTCGTTAATCTCGTTGAAGTTATGAGGCAGGATTTTAGAAGCAAGCCCCACACCGATACCCTCGTCGCCATGCGCAAGGAGCAGCGGGAACTTCACCGGCAGAGTGATAGGCTCGTTCTTTCGTCCGTCATAAGAGAGTTTCCAGTCAGTCACCTTAGGACTGTACACGACATCAAGCGCGAACTTGGACAGACGCCCCTCTATGTAACGGGGAGCCGCCGCGCCGTCGCCGGTAAGGATGTTACCCCAGTTACCCTGACAGTCGATAAGCAGACCCTTCTGCCCCAGCTGCACCAGAGCGCCGCCGATAGACGAGTCTCCATGCGGATGGTACGACATAGTGTTACCCACGATGTTCGCCACCTTGTTGTAACGTCCGTCGTCAAGTTCCTTCATACTATGAAGGATACGTCTCTGCACAGGTTTCAGACCATCTTCGAGGTGCGGCACCGCACGCTCAAGGATAACATACGACGCATAGTCGAGGAACCAGTTCTGAAACATACCCGACAGGCCGTAAACCTCACGTTTCTTTCCGTTTACAGCATCGCCAGCAGTCACATCACCAGCCTCCGGCTCCGTTGCGTTGCCGTTTTCCAAATTCTCTTTACCATCAAATTCTTCGTCTTCCTTCATACTCATGAGTTTTTCAGATTGCAAAAACGTCGTAAATATACAAAAAAATATTGAAAAGCGTCTGCAAAAAGGAAAAGAGGCTGTCCCAACTTGCAAAACGTGCATCAAAAATCAACTCTTAACCCTCTGAGAAACAAACAAAAAGCAAAGACATGCAAAAAAAGATGCACGTCTTGCCCTCACAAAAAAAGGCGAACCGAAGTCCGCCTTTTTAATGTTATTTTCAGGTTGATGATTAGAATTTAACCTTAACCATCACGCCGTTCACTTTAACCCAAGCTACACCTTCCTTGTCAAGAAGCACGTCGTGACCGTTCTTCTTAGCCAAAGCGTATCCGTCCTGTTTGAACTCAGAGATGTAGTCATATTCGCAGCAAGTGATAGACGCACCGAACTTATCTACAAGTCCGTACTTTCCTTCAAGTTTCACACGGCCTACACCGTTCTGGAAATCCTTAGCCTCTTCGTAAAGGAAGTCAGTCAAACGTTCGCCATTCTTGTTAACGTAAGCGTAACGCATCTTGCCGTTTTCGTTCATACCAACAGCCACGATACCCTCTTTGAACCAAGAAACCGCGCTGTATTCAAAAGGAATCACAACTTCGCCCTTAGTATTGATGAAACCATATTTGAAATACTGGTCCTGAGCAGCTGCAAGACCTTCGCTGAAAGCCTTAGTGTCCATATAGGTTTCTTCCGTAAGCGGTTTTCCTGTCTTATCTACAAAATAAGCCGCATTGCCGTCCTTAACAGCCGCGAATCCGTAGCTATAGTTACTTGCCACAGCATATTTGATTGGCACAACAACATCACCGTTGGTATTGATAAAACCGTACTTTCCGCCCTTGCTCACACGCGCAAGACCTTCCTTGAAGTCAGTAGCCTGATCATAAGCCGCCTTAATCACAAACTTGCTAGAGCCAACCTTATCCACAAACCCGTACTTGTTCTTTTTGAACGCGCGCACTGGAGTAGGCCACTTTCTCGCCATCTCTTTTTCAGCCTTTTCAGTAAGCTTTCCGTAAGGGTGGTTATACAAGAACTGCTGATAAGCGTCCTGCGTGTTAGTCTGCTGAGCCATCTTAAAGTCGTCAGCCTCCACCTTATCTAGCACAAGCTGCTGTTTAGCGTCTTCCGCACGGCGAGCAGCCTCTTTTGCGCGACGAGCCTCTGCGGCGATAGCCTCTTCCTGTTCGCGCTTGATACGTTCAGCCTCTGCAATCTTGCGCTGTTCAGCCTCTTCTGCAATTTTCTTCTGAGCTGCAATAGAGATAGCCTCCAGAGAGCTTGAAAGCCCCAGCATCTCGTCATAGCCCGGGTCCTGACGAGGGATAGAGACGAAATAGTTTTTGCAAGCCGCGCTGGCAGCATCGTAGTTACCCAAATTAAAGTTAGCCTTAGCCGTCAAGTAATAAAGACGAGCATTAGACTTACCACCAAGAAGCTTCTCAACCTTTGCGATAGTGTTCAAAGCATTCTGGTACTTCTTCGAGTCAAATTCGTCAAGAGCTTCAAAATAAAGGTTTCTTGCCTTTATGTCATTTGGATTCTGGGCTGCGGCCGTCATTCCCAACGAACTTGCAGCTATAAATAAATAAATGAGTTTTTTCATTTTTTTTAATTCTAAATAAAAAGTTTCACAAAGATTACTCGTCCTGACATACACGGAAGCCAATAAATTTGCTCTTATGCTTCAAATCGAACTTTTCCATGCCAGTGATTGCGCTGTTCTGAGCATCATCAGCCCAAGAACCACCCTTAACGATACGAGTGTTTTTGTCATAGCTGTCAGCCACCCATTCGCTCACATTACCAGTCATATCATAAACTCCAAGTTCGTTCGGAGCCTTATTTGCAACAGAGTGAGTCATATCTTCAGAGTTGTAAGCGCACCAAGCAACCTCATCGAGGTTATTACTTCCGCTGAACAAAGAAGGCACGTTGTCCACGCCGCCGTTTGCAGCATACTCCCACTCAACAGCTCTTGGCAAGCGGTATTTCATACCAGTCTGCTCGCTAAGTTTCTTTACAAATTCCAAAGCCTCTTCCCAAGAAACATTTTCAACCGGACAGTCACGGCAGCCCTGGAATCCAGAAGGATTCTTGCCCATCACACGTCTCCACTGGCTCTGAGTAATCTCAGTTTTGCTTATATAGAACGACTTAACGTTTCCGCTACCTTCAACATAAACAAGTTCAAGGTCACCCACATTACGCATTGACTTGTATTCCACATACTCCTGAATCTTAGCAAGCTTTCTTGCCGAGTAGTGCAATGTAGAGTCAGCCTCCAAAGCTTTCTTGTAATACAAGCTTGCTTCTGACCATTTCTGCTTCTTGAACAAATCGTCAGCCTTAGCGATATCGCTCATCCACATTTCGTAAGGCACCAAAGTAGTGCGCCAGAAATCATCCTGGTTCAAGCTCACAGAAGCCGGATACTTACGGTTTGAATAGTAAGACTCAACAGCCTTTGCAGTGTCCTTTTTCTCAAAGAACTTAGCTGACTCGTTTTTCTTCTTAACTTCAGAAACGATATAGTCATAATCCACGTCATCCCATTCAACGCTCATCTCTGCCTTAACCACGTCCATTCTTGTAGAGTTGTTGAACACGCGGCGCAGTCTGAATCCGAATCCGCGCGCTTCATTATCCAGCTTACCCACTGTAAGCCTTTCAATCTTGAAGAAATCGTCCAAAGCAGCGTCTGCGATAGTCACGCCCGGCTTTTCCTTGTTCTGCTTACCAATCACAACATTGCTGAACAATGATTTCCAGTCGCCCTTCTTAAACAGAGGCAAAGGCACATTTTCTCCAGCCCTTTCCAAATTTTCCACATCTATCTGAGTTGTTGCAGAAGCGATGTAAGCCTTCGCTTTTTCAGAATAGAACATAACAGTGATTGTATATTTTGCACTTTTTGGCGAAATAAGCTCGAAACGTCTTTTCAAATCCGGGAACTCAGACAACTGTCCGTAAGAGATTTTAGACTTGTTATGCACGAAGTCGTCTTTTCCAGACCAAACCACATTAGCCGAATAGGCTGGGTTTCCCATTATCAACTTGTAGGTGAAATCTACCTTGCAAGTGTCCATCAGGTAGCTGTTCTTACCTGTGGCGTACTTCGCTTTGCAGGAGAATGAGCCCGACATCTGCTCTGTCTGCCCCTGTCCGAAGACTGCCGCAAAAGACATAAATGCGGCAATCAAAGTTAATTGAAGCTTTTTCATTTACTTATGATCCTTATTTTATTTTACTTATTTTCAACTAAGTTCTTTTATCCAAATCACAAAAATATAAATAAAAAATGGTTCGACACACATTTTACTTACTATTTTTTTCACTTTTTTAACGTTGTAAACTTAATGAAATCATGTTCCGCCCACATTTTGCACGGACATCAGCTTTCTAACGATGATTTTCTATCTGCCTATTATCTCCTAAGCAGAGCCTTCAGCGGCAAATCTCGTTTCACTATAATCACAACGTACAAAATCATTAATATTGTATTGCCTATATACTTAAGCCACACATTGCAGTCCGAATAGGTCTGGCTGACAATATACATGGCAATCGCCACGATGGAATAGAGAGCCGCAGACTTCAAATCATATCGCACCGGATAGTATTTCTGCCCTAAAATGTAAGAGAGCACCACAACAACAAAATAGCACGCCATGGATGCGAAGGCCGAGGCCATATATCCGTATTTAGGCACAAAAATCACATTGACCGACAATATGACGCAAAACCCTATAAGCGAAAGATACGCTCCGTACTGGGTTTTGTCTGTCAGTTTGTACCACAGCGACAAATTGAAGAACACCCCCTGCAGAAGGTACGACACAAGGATGATAGGAATAACCCTTAGCCCCTCCCAATAATCGCTCCGTATAACAAACTTCAGAATGTCTATGTAAAAGACCATTCCAAGGAATATCAGCCACGAGAAAATGATGAAGAATTTCATGGCGTCAGAATACTCCTTCTTCTTGTCGCCGCCCTTGTTCTGCGCAAAGACGAACGGCTCATAGGCGTACCTGAAAGCCTGAGTGAATACCATCATCACCATGGCGACCTTGAAGCACGCGCCGTAGATACCAAGCTGAGCGTCGGCATCCGCCCTGTCTGGCAAAAGATACGGGAATATTATTTTGTCAATTGTCTGATTCATAATACCTGCCACCCCCAGCACAAGCAAAGGCAAAGAGTACTTCAGTACCTCCCGAAGCAATGCTTTGTCGAAACTGAAGCCCGCCTTGCAGATTTGAGGAGTCAACATCAAAGTAACAAATATGGTGGAGAAAAGGTTCGACACAAAAACGTAACCCACTCCGTAGTCCGGCTTGTAAAACCAGTCTATGACTCCAGGCGCGGTCTCCATGATTTTAGGGCAAGCCACAAGGAAGAAAAGATTAAAGCCGATGTTTACGAGTATCATTAGCAGTTTAAGCAGAGCAAACCTCAACGCTTTGTTCTCATACCTCAAATATGCAAACGGAATGCAGCCGAAAGCGTCCATCGCCACAATGACGCACATAATGGAAACGTATTCAGGATGTGCCGAATAGCCCAGAACACCCGCTATTCCATCCGAAAAAAGCACCCCCGCGCACGCAAACAGAACCGAAGTCCCGAACACGCACCAAAGTATTGTGCTGTAAACTTTTTTTGGCTCCAGACCTTCTTTGTTCGCAAATCGGAAAAAACCAGTTTCCATTCCGTATGTCAAGATAACAAGCAGCAGAGCTGTCCATGCGTACAAATTAGTGACAACGCCATATTCTGCCGAATTAGTCAGCACGTATGTGTAAAGAGGCACCAAGCACCAGTTCAGAAATTTGCCCAACATATTGCTAAGCCCATAGACCGCAGTCTGCTTAGCCAAGCTTTTCATCTTTGTCATAAAACCAGCTAATAGAAATTTCGGTATTAACGCCGCCGAATCTGCCAGTCCGAAAATTGCCTTACGTTTCCGTTCAGAAGTCAAAGTTTCACAAAGGCAGAATCGCCGAAGCATAAAAACAAAAAAGCGACAACTGAAAATCACTTGTCGCTTTCGTCGAGATGAAGGGATTCGAACCCCCGACCCTCTGGTCCCAAACCAGATGCGCTAACCGGACTGCGCTACATCTCGGTAGTTGTTTTCTCTCAACTGCGGTGCAAAGGTAAGGCTTTATTTTTAATCAGCAAATATTTTTCGATATTTTTTGCAAAAAACACACTATTTTTCTGTTTTGTTGATTTTTCGAGCATATTTTGAACCTGTATTGCTTAAAACACATCGAAAAAGCTGCCTAAAAAAGAGGAATCTTCCTTTTGTTTAGTAATCTTTAAGACAAAAGGAAGATTCAGACCTTAGGTCAAAACTTATCAGAAAGGAAGGTCATCATCCTTTTCCGCGTCATTTTCTTTCGATTCGGCTCCGTAAACCTGCGCGCCGCTTGGCACTGCAGACTGTGGCTGTGGTTGCTGAGGCTGACCTGCCGCCATATTCTGACCATTATTAGGCTGAAGCGGAGGCACACCTCCCTCCGGCCTTGCGCCGAGCAGCTCAAGATTATCTACATAAACCTCCGTGATGTAGCGGCGAGCTCCGCTTTGGTCTTCCCAAGAGCGAGTACGCAGCTTGCCCTCAATATAAAGCGACGTTCCTTTCCGCACATAATTCTCCACAACCTTCGCAAGCCCGCGCCATACTACAATATTATGCCACTCAGTACGCTCAGGCACCTGCGTTCCGTTCTGGGCTGTGTAAGCCCGGTCTGTTGTCGCAAGTATAAAATTTGCCACAGGCACATCTTTTTCCACGTAACGCACCTCAGGGTCTTTTCCGACCCGTCCTACTAAAATAACTTTGTTTACCGACATAGTTTTAGTTTCTATTATTTATTAAATTTCAACTCCTAAAAGTAGCAATATAGTCTAAACTGACAAAATTTTCAGGCAAAAACAATAGCTCATATCATTATTTTTTTGATTTTACAGACAAACTATTAAACTAAAAATCAATAATTTATATTTTAATATAGTTCCAACCTCGTCACAAATGTTGCATAAAAAAAGCCCGCTCTATCGAGCGGGCTTAATCATTGACGCATATTTTATTTCTGGAAATGGTCTTCGTACGGTTTCCACTTGTCATAACCACCAACAAGGATGATTGAGTTTGCTCTTCCGAAACCAAGTTTTGACGCACGACCAGGAACTACATATTCCAAGTTTCCGTCTTTTCCGTCGCCATAGAAATAAAGACGAGTGCTTGTAGGGAACATTTCCTTCAATTTCACACAAAATTCTGCATTTTCAGAATCAGTATTTTGAACTGTCGCAGGGATATTCACGGCACCGTTTATATGGCCTTTATCGTACTCAGATGCGGACCTATAGTCAACAATGGCATATTCTATACCTTTTTCTTTGTCATTTTTCACTGTCTTGTCAACAGTTTCCAATATAGACGCTTCTTCGTCCAAAACCCACTTGATATGAGGGCCAAGTTCTTCATCATCACCGCCACTGCAAGATGTTGCGCACACTGCAAAGACCGCAGCTGTCACGAATACAAAAAATCCTCTAAGTTTTTTCATTTTTTATCCTCCTGATTATATAAATAATTAAAAAATTTGGGCAAATGTATGTTTTTTGTTTCTAAAATTCAAATTTTACCTCATGTTTTTTCAGCTCATTCCAAAATTTAACATTGTTATTTGATTGAATATCACAAGATAATAGAACGACACTCTGAAAGAAAAGGCTTTTTCACCCGCACAAAAAAAGCCCGCAATAAGCAGGCTTTAGACTGTAGCGTTTGTTTTATTTTTGAAAATGGTCTTCATACGGTTTCCACTTCTCATAACCTCCGACAAGAACTATAGAGTTGTTTCTTCCGAAGCCAAGATTTGACGCACGTCCAGGAACCACATATTCCAAATTGCTATCCTTACCGTCGCCATAGAAATAAAGACGAGTGCTTGTAGGGAACATTTCCTTCAATTTCACACAAAACTCCGCGTCCTCAGATTCTGTGTTATATACTGTCGCATGGATATTCACAGCACCTTTTATATGCCCTTCTTCGTACTCAGATGCAGATCTATAGTCAACGATAGCATAATCAACACCGTTTTCTTTGTCATATTTCACTGTCTTGTCAATAGTTTCCAAGATTGACGCTTCTTCATCCAAAACAAATTTGATGTGAGGTCCCAACGGATCTTCTTTTCCGTTTTCGCTACAAGAATTCACGCTTACAGCCAAAATAGCAGCTGTCACCAATACAAAAAAGTTTCTAATTTTTTTCATTTCTTATCCTCCTATGGTTTATTAATATTTTTAAATTTCTCAAATTTACGTTTTAAGATTTAGATTATCAAATTTAGCCGCACTTATTTTACAAATCACCACTACTCTTTTTGACAAATCTATTTCCTGTTTCAAAAACGAAAAAGAGAGCGTATTGGTTTCAACACGCCCTCTTCTGTATAAATCTCGACATTTATTTTTTTGTCACAACAACTCTCTTTGTTTTTTCTTTGGTCGAATTTCTGAGTTCCGTCTGCTTCACGACCTGCTCTGCAAGCGCGGCAAATGCCTGAGCAACAACAGAATCGTCTTTGCAAGCGATAGGCTCGCCGCTGTCTCCGCTTTCACAAATGCTCTGAACAATAGGAATCTGGCCCAGCAAAGGCACATTCAGTTCTTCTGCCAAACGTTTGCAGCCCTCTTTACCGAAAATGTAATATTTATTTTCCGGAAGTTCTGCCGGAGTGAACCAAGCCATATTTTCAACAAGTCCAAGCACTGGCACATTTACCTTTTCTCCCATAAACATGCTGATGCCTTTTCGAGCGTCTGCAAGCGCCACCTGCTGCGGAGTGCTGACCACAATCGCTCCCGTAATGCCAAGAGTCTGCACCAACGTCAGATGAATGTCGCTCGTTCCCGGCGGAAGGTCCAGCACAAAATAGTCAAGTTCACCCCAATTAGCGTCCGTTATGAGCTGTTTAAGAGCGTTGCTCGCCATTCCGCCTCGCCACAATACCGCATCCTTCGGATTGACAAAAAAGCCTATTGAAAGTAGTTTAACACCATATCGCTCTTCAGGACGGATAAGATCACGTCCGTCAACCTCTTCAAGCACCGGACGAGCATCTTCCATTCCGAACATTTTAGGTACAGAGGGACCGAAAATGTCTGCATCAAGAAGCCCAACCTTATAACCAGCCTTTGCAAGAGCGACTGCAAGGTTTGCAGACACCGTCGATTTTCCGACACCACCCTTGCCCGACGACACCGCGATTATATTCTTAACCAAAGGAAGCGGATTTTCAGGGTCAACCTTGGCCACCGCTTTAAAACGGACATCAATATTTCCTTTAATTTCAGCCTCCTCGCCTGCATAAGTCAGAACCGCTTGCTCGCAAGCCTTCACCAGCGATTTTGCAAACGGGTCGTTCTGTTTCTCAAACACAAGAGAGAAACTGATTTTGTTTCCGTCTATACGGATATTATCTTCCACCATTCCTGCCGAAACTATATCCTCTCCAGTTCCGGGGTAACGCACATGTTTCAGAGCGTCTATAATCAATTGCGGATAAAAAGCCATGTCTGATAAAATTAAATAGATTAATTATACTTTTCAATTATGGCATGTTCAATAACGTCGCTCATCACATCCTCTATGTTAAGTCCGGCCGCACGCACTTGCTGAGGAATAAAGCTGGTCTGAGTCATGCCCGGCGTTGTGTTCACTTCAAGCACATTCACCACATCTCCATCGGTAATAATATAGTCAACACGGATAATGCCCTTGGCCCCAACTATATCGTAAATCTCTGATGTTATGTTCTGAACCTTAGCTGTAAGTTCTGCCGAAAGCCTTGCAGGAGTAATCTCTTCCACCTCACCTTTGTATTTGGCGTCATAGTCGAAAAATTCGTTATGGCTTACAACCTCGGTGATAGGGAACACCACGCATTTATCTGCAGTTTTATATATTCCGCAAGTAATTTCCGTACCTTGCATAAAACGTTCAATAATAACTTCGTCTCCCTCCTCAAAAGCCTTCTTGACAGCAAGGCTGATCTGTTCCTTGCTCTTCACCTTTGTGACGCCGAAGCTGCTGCCGCCCACGTTTGGTTTGATAAAGCATGGCAGTCCGACTTTGTCCATCACCTCCTCGTCTGTCAGGTTCTGTCCTTTACGCAGCCTCAAAGAGTCCGCCACGTTAACACCGAAGCCTTTCAGGTAATTGTTACACGTGAACTTGTTATAAGTAAGAGCCGCAGCAAGAACACCGCAGCAGGTGTAAGGCATTCCTATCAAGTCAAAATAGCCTTGCAGCTTGCCGTCTTCGCCAGGTATTCCGTGTATAGTGATGTAAGCGCAGTCGAACGTGACTTTGCCGAATTTGCTGCAGGTGAAGCTGAAATCATTCTTGTCAATTTCATACTTTTCGCTTTCCAGCTCCGCCTCCCACTTGTCGCCAATAATAGTGACAACAAACAAATTGTACTTATCCTTATTTATGAAGGAGTAGATTCCCGCCGCACTCTTCAAAGAGACAATCACCTCAGACTGGTCTCCTCCTGCCACAATAGCTATATTTTTTTTGACCATCGTTATTTTTACTTAATAAACTGTTTGAAAATTTAAACGGATAACTGACAGAAAGAATTTTCAGTCAACTATCTAATTCCAATACAAAAGTATCGAATTGTTTTTAATTCTAACGCTATTTTTTGAAGAGTTTTGCAAAAAACACGGCTTTTTATTCTGCATATTCAAAACGCATTTGTCGGGAAAGCGAACTAAATGATTTCAAAAGTATCCGGAATGTAATTTATGACAAAAACAATAAAGAACGTAATTTATAGAAGCTACCTATAGTTTAAGGTGGATTCTTTCGAGGAAATTGCTGAGTGAAAGAAAGGAGCAGTGCGGACACTGTGACAGACTGACAATCAGTAAGTTACAAAAAATCAAAAAGTGCCGAAAAGTCTATCAACCCACGGTCTGTACTTTTTAAGTATAAACGGTGAATTTATAGAACTCACCTATACAGAGTTCCGCACGCTTGTCAGTTTTCCAGCCGCTCAATCTTGCAGCTGTGCACCTTCGTCTTCTCGTCGTAATTAACGCCTACGAAAAGCAAATCTCCTTTGTAGTTGTTCAGCGCCTGACAATAGTTTTTGTCCTTTATTTGCTGCAAGGCACTTCCTGCGCTTTTGTTGTGTTTCAACTCTATCACCATTGCAGGAATATTAGGCAAATAAGGTATCAAAACCAAATCTGCGTAACCTTTCCCTGTTGGCAATTCTTTGAAGAGCGTGTAGCGTGTGTTGGCGTAGAAATACGCCAAGCAAATTGCGCTTTGGAAGCAATGCTCGTCATTGTAAGTCAACGGGTTGGTCACCTCTGTATGGGCTGCGTCGAGAGCCTTTGCCACTGCCTCCTCGTTGCCTTCGACGGTTGCGTCGAGAAGTTTCTTTGAAGCGTT
>JAGBRL010000092.1 GCA_017632345.1 Paludibacteraceae bacterium | reverse complement strand
TTTGCCGATTGCTTGAGCGAAAAGTGTTATATTTGCCATAAGGAAGTTGTTTTGATGGGGATCATTGCTAAAATAATACTTTTATTTTAGCGCTCAACTTCCTTTTTTATTTTTTCTTATAAATTATTTAGGACAATATTGTATTTACCCTTGCTGTTTTTAATGTTTTTGATTCATGGTGGCGACTTTTGCAAATTACGATTTATAATTTATCATTTTATGATTCTGTTTCGGTCTCTTTAAAAAAACATTTGAGTTAAGTTACCTATATTCATTCAGTTACGATACTCGACAAACATAGACAACCTAACTCAAGTGTCCTTCTAAATCGTCTCGACCTAATCTACTAAAAAAGATCAAGCTCCAACTAAAATCTTTTTCCTTTTATTTCCAATTCTAATAACGTAAACACCACCTTTTTTCAAGTCTATCTTCAAATCTTCAGAAGTAGGCATTGAAAAATACTCCAAACGCCCCATGGAGTCATAGACCATCACATTTTCATTTGCACCTTCAATAAAAAGAACAGTTCCAACATTAAACACATGGGTGTTTCCCATTCTATAATCCGAAGAATTGGCGGTTTCATTAACTCCCCATCCTATTGGAATACGACTCCCTCCATATACTAAATCCAGAGAATCCGGGCCCTCAAACAAGCCTCCCTCTGGCACCTCTTCCACCCAATACAAAGTAGCATTCGTCGAATTAGTCCAAGATTCGAAAGCGACCTTCAGATACTTCAAACTTTCACATCCTTGAAACATCCTAGAATAACAATTAGGAGCCAAGTTAGTGGCTGGCAAAAAACAAGCCTTCGTAAGACTCTTACAATCCATAAACATTCCGTAATAGCAGGCATCTGCCAACTGTTTAGCAGGCAAATCAGGACACTCCCTTAAATTAATACACCCCTCAAATAATCTGTTATAAGCTCCAGCTCTCAATTTATCCATAGGTAATTCCGGTGCTTTGGTTAATCCTTCACAATTTTTAAAAAGTTGCTCTATAGCAGGAGCATCGTACAAAACTGTAGCACACTGATCAAAAATAGAACTAATATTACCGGTTGCAGCAATTGCACCCGAAATAGAAAATTGGACTTTAGGCACATTTTTAAAATTTTCACCGAGAGTAATATTAGTCAAATTTTCATTACGGCCTATCAAATAAGCCTTGTCGCCCACATTCTCCAAAACCACCGGAGTTTCTGTTAACAGTTGCCAAGTCTTACCTCCATCAAGAGAATAATTGATTTCACCATCATACCATCCATTCGTGATTATGGAAAAAGAAGACCCTGCTTCTTCCGCTGTAAAGCACATTATGCGTTTCATAATATGCTCAGGATATCCAGACAAACTTTCACAGCCATAAAACATATTAGAAAAACAACAATTTGGCAAAACTTGCGGCTCTGGCAGGACAGGAGCTTCCTGCAAATTTCTGCATTCAGCAAACATCGATGAATAACAACCATCCGCCAAAACTTCGGCTAGCAATTCAGGAGCTTTCTGCAATTTTCCGCAAGATGAAAACATTCCTGAATAACAACTTTTTGCCAAAATTTCAGCAGGTAGGACTGGAGCATCCTGCAAATCTGTACAACAGAAAAACATTCTTGAATAACAACTATCCGCCAAAACTTCGGCTGGCAATTCAGGAGCTTTCTGCAATTTTCCGCAATATGAAAACATTCCTGAATAACAATTAGGCTTCAACTCCACAGCAGGAAGTTTTGGAGCTTTTTTTAAATTAAATGCACCATCAAACATCAGTTCATAACATCCTTTAGTCAACACTGTAGCAGGAAGGTTCAAAGAAAAATCAGCTTCACTCCCCCTAAATAAAGAATAAAAACAATAATCAGAAGGAATATCCAAATCACTCACGCTTTCACCTAACAAGGACATTACATTCCCCGTCACGCTATCTCCGTCAATACTAAGGACTGTATAGTTCTCTCTGCTACTAGAAAAGCCACTAGGATTATCACCACGAAGATAAACCCTTCGCACATTAAACTTATGTGTTCCTCTTGTCAACGTATCCCATGTAGTTCCATAATCACTACTACATAAAACCACTGGGGTATTATCACCATAATTATTAAATGTAATTTCCTTACAATTAGTACAACATAAGCAGTTTCCTAAATCCTTTTCTGCAGTAAAATACCAACCAGAAGGTATATATACACTGCATTTCTTCGTCATATTCGCCGGACAATGAAAAAAACCATTTACACTAACACCGTCCAACCAATCTGTCAAATCTTCCCTTGTAAAAGATTCGAAAGCAACTGACAAGCTATCTAATTTTTTGCAGTTATAGAACATTTTTTTGTAGCAGCCTTTTGCCAAATTTTTCGCTGGCAATTCGGATGCCACTACCAAGTTTGAACAATTTTCGAACATGCCAGAATAACAACCATCCGCCAAAACTTCGGCTGGCAATTCAGGAGCTTTCTGCAAATCTGTACAACCGGAAAACATACTTGAATAACAACTTTTTGCCAAAACTTCAGCAGGCAGGACAGGAGCATCCTGTAAACTTCCGCATTGTGCAAACATCGATGAATAACAACCATCCGCCAAAACTTCGGCTGGCAATTCAGGAGCTTTCCGCAAATTTGTACAACCGGAAAACATCGACGAATAGCAATTTTTCGTCAAAACTTCGGCTGGCAAATCTGGAGGCGTTAGCAATGATGTGCATCCTGAAAACGCATAACTGAGACACCCATCAAAAGGAGTGGACGTCAAATATTGTGTCGTGTCAAAAATTGTCATGATATTTCCAGAGGCCGAGATTAAGCCCGTCATATAAAACCGCAAACCGCTTGTAGGTTCCTCTCCTTTAGGCAACATACCTCGGAAATAAACTTTGTCTCCTTTTGAGTTCAACTTAATCGTTCCTGGTCTTTCGGTCCAACTCTTGCCACCATCCAGACTGTATTCTACGTAATGTTTATAAATAAGACTCTTGATGCTAACCGAACTACCATCCTCTTCCGCAGTAAAACACAGCCAATCTAATTGTTGAGCATTACCTGATAAATTGAAGAAGAATAAGAATAAAAACAGAAAAAAAGGAATTGGCCTATTCATTCTCTATAATAAAAAAATTTAAGGAGATACTAAAATTCAAATTCCCATCAACAAGTAGTCCGATCTCCCTTAAGACTACCTCTGATATTCCTTTGTTATCACTACAAAAATAATAAAACTTTTCCGAATAATCACTATGAATTTTTGCATCAATTTTAGCTCGTATTAGGTGTGTGTATATATATGTGGTGTGTGTGGGGGGGGGGGTAATTAATTGATTTAAAGCTAATTAAAATTAAATTCTCACACAATTACCAAATCTCAAAAAATCTGAAAACGCAAATAAAAAACAGAGACGTAGCGCACATGCACTACGTCTCTATAATATTTATTCCGCATCATCGTCGAACCTGCGTTTTTTGAAAGGTCTGTCTTCTCTGTCGAAGCGCCTGTCACGGCCCTCTCTTCTGCCTCCGTCACGACCCCAGCCCTGACGCTGGTCATCATCACGAGACCTGAAGCGGCGGCCTTCGCCGTTCTCCCTGCGTTTTCTGAACTTTTCCTTCTCCTCTCTATATCGTTCTCTTTCAGCAAAAAACTTATGACGTTCATTCCTGTATTCAGCCTGCAAACGCTCCTCCTTGCTTTCATACTGCTGCTGTTCGCCGCCATCTCCGTCATCAAAACGCCTCCTTCGGTCGCTGAATCCGTCATTATCCCTGCGGCTATAACGGTCGTAACCATCACCTCTTCTACCAAAGCCGCCCTCACGCCGCTCTCTGTCATTAAAGCCACGGTCATCACCCAAGCGTCTTCTTCCAAAGCCTTCGCCATTCTCTTCCCTTTCACGGAAGAATCTTGCACGGTCCTTGCGGTCGCCCTTCGCAAACGGTCTTTCCTCTCCCTCTTGCTCATCAAATCCAAGCTCCTTTCGCTCCCTCACAAAATCATTTCTGCGACCAGCAAACATCTCGTATTTTCTGAACTCGCACTCAATACCGCCATTCAGCAGTTCATATCTTTCAGACGGAGCCAATCCTATCTTTTGAGTAATTTCATTCGGCACGGTGATAACCCAAACCGTTTTTCCAGTAAAGTCATGCTTTAGCTTAGAGCCAATTTCAGAATAAAGTTCTCCTAAATCTTTAGAGCCGATACGTTCTCCATAAGGAGGGTTAAATATAACGAAAGCGTTGTCGGACTGCACTTTAAGTTCCTGAATCGGGCACACTTTCAGATGCACATATTTAGACACGCCGGCACTCTTCACGTTCTCTTCCGAGATAGCTATAGCCTTGCGCAAAATATCAGAGCCGTATATCTTATGTTCAAACTCACGTTCCTGCGACTCATCATTATACAGTTCATCAAACAGTTCCTGGTCAAAGTCCGGCCACTTTTCAAAAGCGAATCCAGGTCTGTATATACCAGGAGGGATGTTAAGAGCAATCATCGCAGCCTCTATCAGAATAGTTCCGGAGCCGCACATAGGGTCAATCAGGTCGCTCTGACCGTCCCAGCCAGCAATGAGCAGCAAACCAGCAGCAAGCACCTCATTGATAGGAGCCTCAGTCTGCCCCACTCTGTAACCACGTTTGTGCAACGACTCGCCCGAACTGTCAAGAGAAATTGTGCATTGGTCGTGAGCAACATGGATGCTAACCTGAATATCCGGATTATCAATACGGACAGACGGACGCTTGTCGCATTTCTCGCGGAAATGGTCAGCAATAGCATCTTTCACCTTATAAGAAAGGAATTTGGAGTGTTTGAATATTTCGGAATAAACCACGGCATCTACCGCAAAGGTTTTAGACGGGTCCAGATACTGGCTCCAGTCCAATTGCTTAACCTTGTCGTACACATCATCGGCGTCCTCTGCCTGAAAATGAAATATAGGTTTCAAGATACGCAAAGCGGTACGGCAACAAAGGTTAGCCTTGTACAACATCTTCAGATCGCCTTTGAAGGAAACCCCGCGACGCAAAATTTCCACGTCATCTGCGCCCAGATTGATAAGTTCCTTCGCCAAAACCTCTTCCAGCCCCTGGAATGTTTTGGCTATCATTTCAAATTTTTCTTTGCTCACGAAAATAAAGTATTAATAATCTGCAAAGATAGTTGATTTAAATTAGTTTTCGTCATCTGGCAAATCATTTTTTCATTTCACCCGCAAAAAAATTTGCAAAACAGAAACGATCTGCGATTTTCGACTCTTTTTTTCGCCCTTATTGCTTTTTAATCCGCCAAAGATTTGAATGATAAAAAAAAATCATTACCTTTATTGCAGTTCTGAAAAAGGAGGCCATGACCAATACTGAAACCGAGCCGCCTCCGCATAAGACAGACAACAACTTGAAGTGTAACTAAATAATATTTTCAGGAGGATTTGCCATGAAAACAAATATGATAGAAATTTTCTGCAAAAACAATAACCAGACAAGGAAATTTCCTGCAGGAATCAGTCTGCTGGAGATCTACAAAGAGTTTGACCTCAACCTTGAAAATGGTGTTTTAGCAGCACGCGCGAACAACAAGGTCAAGAACCTGAAGTTTTGCGTTTACAAACCAAAGACTGTTGAATTTTTCGGAATAGAGGCCGCCTCCGGAATGAGGTGCTTTGTGCGCTCACTGTGTTTCGTTCTGTACAAGGCTGTTCATGACTTGTACCCTGACGTGACTTTGCGAATGGAACACCCTATCTCGAACGGTTACTACTGCACCATGCAAGGGCTTGGAAAACCGCTCTCCGAGGCCGATGTGAACACCATAAAGGAGAAGATGCACGAGTTCATAATTCGCGACATCCCTTTCTCTATGAACGAAATCACGACGGACGAGGCCGTCTCTATATTCAAGGCTAACCATGCTAACGACAAAGTCAAGCTGCTCGAAAGTTTCGGCGAACTATACACTCCGATATATGAGCTGGAGGGGCTGCACGACTACTATTACGGTTCTCTTGTGCCTTCTACCGGATTTCTCACGATCTTCGACTTGAAACTTTTCAATGACGGCATCCTTTTGCAAGTGCCTGACAAGAAAAATCCAAAGGAGGTTGAGAAATTTGAACTTCAGCCAAAACTTTTCGAGACTTTTGCTGAACACAACCGATGGAACAAGATTCTTGGACTCGAGAATGTGGGCGACCTGAACTTCGCCATAAAGAGAGAAAAAAACGCCTCAACTCTGATTAAAGTGGCTGAGGCTTTGCAAGACAAAAAGATTGCTCAGATCGCTGACATGATTTCGGACAGACCTGACGCGAAGATCATCCTCGTGTCAGGGCCATCTTCTTCCGGCAAAACTACATTCAGCAAAAAGCTTAGCGTGCAGCTCTATGTCAACGCTCTCAAACCGATAGCTTTGTCGTTAGACGACTATTTCGTGCCTCGCGAGATGACCCCTTTAGACGAAAACGGCAATTACGATTTCGAGTCGCTCTACGCCTTAGACTTAGAGTTGTTCAACACTCAGCTGAAACAGCTTCTCAACGGCGAGGAGGTTGAGCTGCCTACATTCGACTTCGGCTCCGGATCTCGCGTGTACAAAGGCAACAAGGCTAAACTGGACAAAGACAACATCTTGATAATAGAGGGCATTCACGCTCTGAACCCAAATCTGACAATGCAGATTCCGGACAAAAACAAATTCAAGATTTACGTGTCGGCTCTCACCACAATATCCCTCGACAATCACAACTGGATTCCGACGACAGACAACCGTCTGATACGCCGTATAGTCCGCGATTACAAATACAGAGGATATTCTGCAGAAGACACCATAAACAGATGGGACAGCGTGCGAGACGGCGAGACAAAATGGATTTTCCCTTATCAGGAAAATGCAGATGTAATGTTCAACTCTGCCCTTCTGTTCGAACTTGCCGTTCTGAAAAAGCATGCAGAGCCAATCCTGCTCGAAGTGCCTCAGACCAGTCCCGCTTACTCAGAAGCGTACAGGCTGCTCAAGTTCTTGCGTTACTTCACTCCGATTCCAGACAGCGAAGTTCCGTTCACATCTTTGCTGCGCGAATTTTTGGGAGGAAGCACATTCAAATACTAAAGAGCCATTTCGGCAATTAAACTGATATGCTTTAAAGCGTTCGTGGCGAATTTCATAATATGAGAACCACGAAACGTAACTTTTGTAAGTTGCTTTAGATTGTATGGGAACAAAATTCAATACGCCACTCCATTTTAGGGGTGGCGTTTCTTTGCAAGGAAAATATTGATTCGTATTTTTGCAAACACAAAAAAAGGAACGTAATGAAAAGAATTTTTTTGATAGGATACATGGGATGCGGAAAAACGACCACAGGAAAACGCATCGCAAAAAAGTACGGACTTCAGTTCGTCGATCTGGACCAATACATCGAAAAACGTTTTTTCAAATCCATAACCCAGATATTTGCAGAAAAGGGAGAAGACGAATTTCGCAAGACAGAACGCAAAATGCTCGAAGAGGTTGCCAGCTTTGAAAATGTGGTCGTCTCTACAGGCGGAGGTGCGGCTTGCTTTTTTGACAACATAGATTTTATGAACGAATGCGGCGAAACTGTTTATCTGAAAGGTTCCGCCGAAGCTCTGTTCGAATACCTGCGCAACGCGAGCCAGGACAGGCCTCTTCTGAAAGGCAAATCTCCAGAAGAGATGCTGCAGTTTATAAAAGAGAATCTGGGTAAGCGAGAACCTTTTTACGCAAAAGCTAAGCATACGATTGACTCGCGCGACATGAGCGACACTCTTTTTGACCAAATTTGCAAATAAAATTTGATGAGCAATAATAAAACATACACCACTCCCGAAACAGCATTGCTAAAGCAAACCGCGCTGCTCTCCAAAGAGTATGAGCACGAAAAGTGCGAGTACCTCGACAAAACAAAAAAGCAAAGTATCGAAACACGTGTCAAAAAAGGCGTTTGCTGGTTTCCGATTGCTTTTCACCGAAGTTACTACAACTCTCTGAATCAATTTGTCGCAGAGGTTTCATGTCAAGATTGCAGCAATGAAAATTGCGAGTTCGAATACGGGAAACAAGTATGCTTTATATCTCAAAATTATAACGGAGAAGAAAAGGTTTTCACGTTCTCTTCTACTGTAAGTTATGTTGACGGAAACCGCATGGTCATTGTACTCCCCGGACAATCTGCTCTCGACTCGTTAAAGAGCCTGCCCAACGTTGGTGTCCAGATCTATTTTGATGAAACAAGTTACCAGTGCATGTTCCGGGCACTGCAGGAAACCATAAACGCAAAAGGGAACAGACTCGCAGTTCTCAAAGAGACGCTGCTCGGTACGTCAAGCCCAACGTTCAGAGAAAACTACCCCGTCCGCATGCCATGGATAAACAGATCGCAAGAGACTGCTGTAAACAAAGTACTTAACGCCAAAGACGTGGCAATTGTGCACGGGCCTCCCGGCACCGGAAAAACAACCACATTAGTCGAAGCTATTTATGAAACACTGCGCAGAGAAACTCAAGTGCTGGTATGCGCACAAAGCAATATGGCAGTTGACTGGATTTCAGAAAAGCTGACAGACAGAGGTGTGAACGTTCTTAGAATAGGGAACCCGACTCGCGTGACAAACAAAATGCTGTCCTTTACGTATGAGCGGCGCTTCGAAAGACACCCGATGTACAGCGAACTATGGGCAATGCGGAAAAACGTGAGGGAATTATACGGCAAGTTCCGAACAGAGCAAAACAGAGCCGCCCTTAAACTGAAAATTGACAAACTCAAAGAACGAATAGCCGGCCTCGAATACGAAATAAACGAGTCTTTATTCGACGAAGCAAGGGTTATCGCCTGCACTCTCGTCGGCTCTGACAACAAAATACTTTCGGGCAGACGCTTTTCCTCCCTTTTCATCGACGAAGCGGCGCAAGCTTTAGAGGCTGCCAGCTGGATAGCTATCAGAAAGGCAGACCGGGTGATATTTGCGGGAGACCATTGTCAACTGCCGCCAACTATCAAATGCTACGAAGCAGAACGGGCCGGACTCGGCATCTCTTTGATGCAAAAAGTGGCAGAAAGCAAGCCAGTCTGCATCTCTCTGCTCACAACTCAGTACAGAATGAACGATGAAATCGCGCAATTCTCATCATCCTGGTTTTATGACGGCAAACTAAAATCTGCACCCGAAGTAAAAGAACGAAGCGTATTGGACTTTGACACGTCTATTGTGTGGTTTGACACTATCAGCACCGACATTGCAGAAGAGGTTGTCGGCGACTCCTTCGGGAAAATCAACAAAGACGAAGCTGAACTTTTGCTAAGTGAGCTCGTCAAATACGTAGAACAGATTGGGCAGACAAGAGTTTTAGACGAGAACATAGACATTGGCATAATATCTCCATACAAAGCACAGGTCTATTATTTGCGCCAACAGATAAAACAGGTTCCCTGCCTGAGACCCTTACGAGGACAAATAAGCATAAATACAGTCGATGGATTTCAAGGGCAAGAAAGAGACGTCATATTCGTCAGCATGGTTAGAGCTAACGAGAAAGGGCAAATAGGCTTTTTGAGCGACTTGCGGCGCATGAATGTAGCCATGACAAGAGCTCGTATGAAACTGGCCATTTTTGGCAACTCCGCCACCCTCACTAAACATGCGTTTTATAAAAAGCTATATGACTATGTTCTCAAACACGGGAAAATAACAAAGGTAACTTTTGCAGATTAGGCCGAGATGATTTGCAGATGTTGACTAAGAAACAGAAGAGACAAATGAGCAAAATACTATATAGCAAAATAATTCCACCCAAAGGCTTTGTAGCAATAAATCTTTTCGGACTGATTGTGGTCCGGAAAGGCTTTATGCTCACCAAAACAAGCCTCAACCACGAAAAAATACATACTCGCCAGATGATAGAAATGCTCTTCTTGCTATTCTACCTATGGTACGTTATCGAATATCTGATTCGGCTTATACAATACAAAGGGGCTTTTCTTGAAGCATATCGCAACATCTCATTCGAAAGAGAAGCATACGCCATGCAAAACGACCTTCAGTACATAAAGCGCCGAAAAACATGGGCTTGGAGATTTTTTTTATAAAAAACGCAAATGATTTAGTAATAAATTTTAACTTTGCAAGTTGATAAAATAAAGCAAACGCAAATGAAAACTGACTTTTTAAAGAAATTTAGAGATTATTTCGGACAATTGGCATCAGACAAAAACACTCTGATTGTACTGGCCTTGTTCTTACTAACATTTGTCATAAAAAACGTGATGTTTTATTATGACATAGACTCTGAAGACAATCCTTACAAAATAAATGCGACAGCTATTGCTCTGTATTTTTTCATAGGTCTATTTATTGCAAGTTTGTCGCTATTTTGCAAAAACAAATACGGACTAATACTCGTATCGTTATTATATGACGCATGGCTTTTGTCCAATTTGTGGTACTTCCGCTGTTACAACGACCTGCTCACACACTGGAACCTACAATGCGTAGGAAACATGGATGGCATTTGGGACTCTGTCCTCATATACATAAACGGAGCAGATTTCTTTTACATCGCTATTTCTGTGGCATTCATACTGGCTTGCATCTTTTTGAAAGGCAAATCCAAACACACAGGCTTCGCCATCGCATTCGCAATAATGTCCGTTTTAATCTCCTTGCCATTAATAAACGCACAAGTAAATGAACTAAAGAAATCTCCTCACGTAGAAAAAGAACTAACACTTAACATATTTGATGAGAATTATAATATACCTTTTTACAAATGGGAATCAAAAGGCAATAGATTTTACTCTATCAAATTCACTCCACTTCTGCATTTTGTAAACCAGTTCGAGAATTGCTTCTCTTCATCATATCAAAAAATCGATTTTGGCAAAGAAGACTTTGAAAAATATATTAGCAAGCCATCTGATACAGAGCCTCAGACTGAAGTTCCTAATGTAATTGTGGTTCTTTTCGAAAGTTTAGAGGGTTGGACTATCAATCAGAAAGTTGGCGAATATGAAATAACCCCAAATTTGAATAAGCTTGCCAACTCTGACAATGTGTTTTTTTCAAATAAAATGGGCGTTCAAGTATATAATGGTCACTCTTCTGACGCTCAACTTTTACTAAATACAGGATTATGTCCTATCTTAGAGGGCGCTGTCGCGAACAGGTTCTTTATGAATGAATTCCCAAGTTTATGCGAAGCTTCAAATTTGCCTAATCGCAAAACGTTCGTTCCTACAGCTCATACGTTGTGGAACCAGGACAAAATAACAAAAGCTTATGACTACAATGAATTATTCGCTCATGTTTGTTCTGACAAAGCTTTATTTTCAAATGTTGAAAAATATATAGACTCGACTGTGAATGAGGGCTTCTTTGTTCAGGTTGCAACAATGGCATCGCACACTCCTTTTGCTGAATACGCAGACTCTTCATCTTTAAATCTTCAAAACGTAGAATTCCCTTCTACTTTAAAAAATTATGTCAAGTGCGTGAATTACACAGACCAGTCTTTATCTGGCATTGTCAACAAAGTTATGAATGATGAAAAGTATGCTAATACAATTCTTGTTGTTATGGGAGACCACGCGGTATTTTCTCCTGATGACAAATCTCGATTTCAAAAGTTTTTTGATTTAAAAAACATAAAGTTTAACATTGGAGATGGATACGTTCCGTTCTTTGTATATTCAAAATCTATAAATAAAAAAAATAGAGAAAATATATGCTATCAAGCAGACGCGTACCCAACCATTTTGTCTCTTATTAATAAGAACTATTACTGGAAAGGCTTAGGCGTCAACTTGCTGAACGACGATTCCAGAACGTATAGTACTGGAGACATGACAGCTATATCTGACAGACTAATTAATGGAAACTTTTTTAAACAAATACAGAAATGAAAATGAACAAATTATTTTTTTTACTTGCCATTCTATCGTTAACGGCATGTTCTTCTGACAACAAAGCAAAAGAAGAAACTCCCGCTGAATCATCCCAAGTAAGCGACAACAATGCTTATGTGAAAAAATACGATTTCACATCAACCGAAGTACTCAATCACGTTTCATTATCTGGATTTTCAGATGTTGAACCTGGCGATGGCATATGGACTAGTAGTAACGAAGCCATAGTTGACATGCCTTGGAATGTAGGCTCAACCTCTACTATGATATTAGATTTGAGACCTTTCGTTACCGACAATCACAAAATTAATGTTGAAGTTTATATAGAAGATAATTTATATGATATTTGGAAATTTGAAAAAGAATCTCCAACATCCAAATACATTTTTATCAAACCTTCAGATGTCACAGATGACGTTGCGTCTATAAGATTTGCCATAGACTCGCCCAAAACACCGGCAGAACTTGGAATTAATTCAGACACCAGAAAATTAGGTTTATTCTTCGAAAAAATCACCGTATTCGGATTCAAAGAATAAACAATATCAAAAAACAAAAGAAAAGGCCCTAAAACAAGCTTAAAAACTTATTTTAGGGCTTTCCCTTATTTTGCAATTATCTCCCTATCAAATTCATAAATTCTTCCCTCGTTTTTGCTGTATTGAAAATCCCAGTAAAATCTGACGTCGTTGTAACAGAATGCATCTTTTCAACGCCCCTCATCTGCATACACATGTGCTGAGCCTCAATAACAACCATTACTCCAAGCGGGTCTAATGTTTCTTGGATACAATCCTTTATCTGCGTTGTCAGGCGCTCCTGAATCTGCAACCGCCTTGACAGAATCTCCACCACTCGAGCTATTTTGCTCAAACCCGTTATTTTCTTATTGGGGATGTAGGCCACATGAGCCTTGCCAAAAAAAGGCAAAATATGATGTTCACAGAGAGAATAAAAGTCAATATCCTTGACAATCACCATCTGCTTGTAATCCTCCTCAAAAATCGCAGATCTCAGCACATCTTTCGGGTCTATTTTATACCCGTATGTGAGAAACTGCATAGCCTTAGCCACACGTTCCGGAGTTTTAAGCAGACCTTCTCTCTCCACATTCTCTCCAAGTTCTGTCAGAATCTGACGATATAAAGGGGTTAGGGTCTCCGTTTTTTCTTTATCCGGATACTTAGCCAAGTCCCACGGCTTTATCTCTAAACTGTCCATCTGCATTCGTTTTTTGAATTACTTCTTTGCCTTCTTCAGCTCTTTTTCCAATTCCACATCACGAACTTCATCATCTTTTATAACATAAATTTCCGATGCAAAATCAGGAAAATCAGTCTTCAAAGAAGAGGCAAGTACCAAAGCGTCTGCATAATTACGAAAATCGCCCACTCGCAATCGCCAGAACGGAGACGCGAACGTTACATAAGAGGTCAGTTCCTTATATTTCTCTTTTACAAGTTTCTCCCTCTCAAAAGCCTCCGACTTAGACAATTTCTGCTTATTTCCCATATAAATCTGAACCCTGAACCCCGAAATAACTACATTCCCCTGAGCATCAGTTTCATTTATTTTTTTCTCTAGAAGTACCTTCATATTCGGGTGCTGACTTATAGCGACAGACCCTTGCCCGGCTTCTTTTTTGCTTAAAGTTTCAAATATATCCTGATTAACGGATTTTGGAGCATTGGCTGCCGTATTTTTGGCCGTTTTCTCATTTTTTGTCTGCGCGCACGCAGGAGCCAGCACTGCAAGCCCACCCACAGACAGCAACAGTCCAAACACTATTTTAGAAAAGACTTTCATATTCATATTATTTTATATCGAACAAAATTAAGCAAATATAAGCAACTATCGTAAATATTTGAAAAAAAACGCAAAATAAATGAGTCAGAACATCAACAAAACACATATTTAAGCAAAACAACTACATACCTACGCTTTTCTTCTTTTTGGAACAAATATTTGAAAGCTCTTAATAAAGTCTTCAATCTCCACAACAAGGATGCAAGACATCCTTGCATTTTTGCAAATTCAAGACCTTTGCTTAGAAAAGACTCATACCTCAACGGTGTCACACTATTTCTGTAATCTAATAAAGAAATATTGTGCTCCAAAAACTCATCTAACACACAAACACTTTCTTTCCGTTTATAAAATTGATAAAAATACCAATGATCTAATCCATCCAACGGAAAATCCTCATTAAAACCTCCCATTTCCACCATAGTCCTGACATTTAAAGTCGCACCTGTATTAATTGCCGCTAAACAATCTACAGTCACTCCCGCATAAACAGGAGACAGGCACCAACTCAAACCTAAACGAGGATTATACTTATATGGAGATATGAAAAACGAATCTTTTCTCACCATTGGAATTATAGCTGCGTAATTTTTATTTTGGTCTATTTCGCACGAAAGTTTATTAAAAAAATCTGGAGACAGCCTCGTATCTTGATCTAACAGCAACAACCAACTCCTACCTTTTTCACAAGCCCGCTTCAATGCAAAATTATACGCCCCTACCAACATTTTATTCTCTTCTGCATTTACAACAAAAACTCCTTCCGGTTCTTCCACCTTGACTTCTGGAGAATTATTATACACAATAATCTCATAATCTTGTTTCACACAAGAGATGTTTTCCTTCAATGTACAATAAGACAAACTGTCTTTTAAAGCACATTTATACAATACCAAAACGATCTGTAATGAATTAGTTTTACTCATCAACCTCTCTTTTTTATTTTAAAAACACCATATTTTGTACAAACAAAAGGGAACACTAACACACATAAGAATTTGATATGCCCTGTCAAATTAGTAACAAACATATCACCGACATACTGAGAAATCATAACCGTCACAAAATACGAATAAGCTAAAACCGAGAATGTTTTAAGCGATTTCGCTTTTTTGTAGAACCAACCATAAACTAAACCTAACACAATTGAAAACAAAGCAACGCCAAAAATCCCAAAGTCTTTAAAAAACGGATACATTCCCGTGTAAGTATTTGTTTGCAGCGGTTTTTGAATCCATGGCAATATAGGGTCAACAGGTTCAATACTAGACAACCCCAATTTATGAACTATAGCATAAACAATCCTAAATGTATTTTCCCCAAAATGTTCTGAAGACATTGGTTCCAATGTATCAAAAGCACTCATACTCCCTACCAAATACAGCACAAAGAAGTCCTCTTCTCCGTAAGATTTTTGCCTCACAGTCTGAAGCATTATGCAAAGGACAAGAAAAATACCCAAACCAATCAACAAATGCCTTAAGGAGAAAACTTTTTTAAAATAAAGCACGCACACTGTCATAAAAAAGACATTGAGCAAATTCCACTTGGACATCGTAACAAAACAAAAGCCTAAACAACAAACTGTTGAAATTAATAACCTATACCACTTACGAGGCTTAAAAAAATATAGTTCTAGAAGAAACGTCACTTGCCAAACTATCACATGTATTCCTCCATAAACTTCCTTCGACACTGTTGATTTTCCCAATGCTGCTAAACGCAAATCTCTAGCCCAATTACCAGAAACACCTGCCTCTATAACATCCTGAGCATAAAAAAACAAAGAAGGCAATGTTAAAACAGATATTATCAAATACACATCCCTCATAAACAAGCCCGGGTCATCATATTCGGACTTTTTAATTTTGCAATTCTCTATAAAAAGAGAAGACGTGCACATTCCAGAGATCCAGCATCCTAATGTCAGTCCAAAGCTCCACGACAAAGACGGCAAATCATGAGGCAAAACCAAATAAAGAATAATGCACAACATCCAAATAGTGCTTGTTATAACACATGGAGAAAAAACATCGTTCTTGGAAGATGCAAGTCCAATGTACAAAAAAAGCACACATAAAAATAAAAGAATCAAAATCATATCAGCAATCCTTCTTTTTACAAAAAAACAATACAGCTCCGGCTATTCCTATCTCTAAAATTTCCGCGACAATATAACTATACGCTGCCCCATATATTCCATACTTTGGAAGTGTAAAGTACGTTATACAAACACAGATCAGAGCTACAGAGATTCCGATATAAGGTGCATATTTCTGCAACTGCATCCCGTACAACCCTTGCACTGTAAGAAAGCTCGCAATCATAACAAGAAACGGAAGTGCCGAAAATATCCGCAACAATGGTTTTGCATCTTCAAAATCACCCCTTAACAACAAATCAACAGCAATATCAGATGCAAAATATACAAAGATACTTAAAGTTAGTGACAAAAAACCTACAATCACAATGCTTTTTTTAAAAAAAAGCCAGCCTAATTCTCTTGACTCATTAAACTTACGGCTCACCAAAGGAAACAACGCTACGCTAATAGGCATACTTGTAACCATTAAAATTGCTGATATTATTCGATGGGCTCCAGAATACACTCCTGTGTCATAATCTGTCATAAATGCTCCTATTAATGTTATTCCAGAAGTGGCATATAGTGCGGCAAATAAATTATTGACAAATATAGGCAAGCCTTTCTTTAATATAGCAACATCTATATTTCTGTCAAACGGCTCATACTTCAAATCATATTTTCTTATAACATAAGCGAATGCTAGGAGGCCAACTAAAACATAACTTAAAGACAGTATAAGAATATAAATTCTATAATCGGAAGGCTCATTAATAACCAAGACTATAAGAACCGCTCCCAATCCTTTAATTGCAAGGTTAAATATAGACATACTAAACATCTTTTCTATCCCTTGAAAAAACCATGATGGAAAAAAAACAAACCCTACATTAATAAGAGCTGCGTAAAAAAAAAGGTATTTGTCCTCTGATACTTTCTCATAAAAAAAACCACAAACCCAAAGCAAGATAAACGAGATTAATAACAGACACAGTTTCTGTCTAATAACAGACCAAAAAACAGCTCTTAATTTTTCTTTATCGCCTTTATTTATTGCTATATCTTGAGTCGCAGAATATTCAAATCCAAAATTCACCAATATAGTAAGATAAGATATTATGTTCTGAGCAAACACAGTTTTACCGTACATTTCAACGTTCAATGCATTTGTAACAAAAGGCACTATAAGTATTGGAATCAAACAATTCGCAACTTGAACTATACCAAGTGACATCACGTTCGACAACAACACAGACTGTCCTTTTATTTTGCCCAAGAAGTCATTAATCATAATCCGTCATTTTAGTATCCGCAAAAACAGCAAAACCTTTTATGTTTCTCAAGTCAAAACAACTATCTACTTTTGTGTATAAGAACACAGTCTGATTCCCTGCAGGAAGTTCAATCCTAAGATTTTGCCAAGTTCCTTTTTTTGACATATCATAAAAACATTCCACTGTTTTAAGCATGGTATCCTTTCGGAAACTTGGCTCTGTACATATTCTCACCCATTCTCCATTAAAATCTTCTGACACATAACAATCTGCCGAGAAAAATTTTGGTTGATCCTCCGTCCCTTTTCTATAATAAGCCGCCATTTCATAGAAAAAAGACGCACCTTTATGGAAAAATTTTCTTTTCTGACTTTTATCTACGACATCAGCCACTCGTTTTCCCTCACAATCAATAGGAAGCCGCTTAACCGCACTCCTCTTTTCCTCTGACCTGTTAAGAACATAATATGGAGTTGTGGCTGACTTAAATTCAAAAACACATGAAACATACGAAATTATAGCAACGCATGCCAAAGCCACACATACACACTTCGCTCTCGGTTCTATCGGAAGTTTCTCATTTTCAACACCATCCTTTAAGCTCAATAGCATCAACATAAAGCCCATAGACAAAGCCCCGTAATAACGACCAATTGAAGCTTCTACCACAAATAGAAAGACAAATAAGATAGCCGTCAAGAAAGCCAACAAACGCCTGCCCTTAATCTTTTTTGAATACCAAAATATGGAAAACAACAAAGCAATAACAAATGCAAGCCCTACAACTCCTGCGTCCAACCATGCACCAATATATTGACTATGAACACCAAATTGGAACAAATAACACGAGTCATGACCATCAACTTTATACCTGTCCACTAACTCTTTTTGCCAATTCGCACATCCATACCCAAATACAGGTTCTTCTTCAACGAGATGCATTGCACTGTCCCATATTTCCAACCGAGGGTCATCAAACTTATTGTCAAACAATGACTCTATAGAATTTGAGAAACGAGAAGGCACGAAAAAAAACAAACATGCAACAATAATGCCTCCTGAAATAACCTTTAACATATAAAACTTCGAACCTTGCCTTATTTGCAAAAGAACAAATATGCCTGCAGACAAAATCAGAACAAACGTTATTATACGAGAATTATTTACAATAATAAAAAGAAACGAAAGAACAATGAATGACACGTAAAAAAGGTAATCTTTACGTTCTATCAGCTTCTTTCTATAAAAATGTAAAATTGCAAATAATGACAAGGCTATATTGACACCAAAATATGTCCTGTGAGTAAAATAAGAAAACACTAACGTTTGCTCCCTAAATAGGTCTCTATGTAAAAGCACATTGCCATTTACAAAAAACTGCCAAAAGAAGAACAAAAACATATAAACCAACGAGCAAAAAGTCCCTATAACAAAAAACTTCAGCATCTTTTCAAATTTTAGATCACCTACACCGCACAATGCACACAATGGCAACACAAGAAACGGCAGCGATGACGTAAAAAGCTGATCAAACACTAAATACGGATCTTTTGCATAAACCGCAGTTAACAATAAAACCACAGAATATCCGACTGCAAAGGCTGCTGGAAGTTTCTTTTCATCCAAACGCTCAAACTTTCTACTCTGAGTCCCTTTATATAACAAAAAAGTTATAAACCACAATAATAAAACTAAACTCGACACTTTTTGCGGAAAAGCTATCGAAAAAGCGAGAACATAAGACGCTCGCTTATACACTTTTTCTACCACAGTTTCTTTTTTCAACTTAAAATTTTGTCATACTCACTATTTACAATAGACTTCACTTTAGCCATCGTAAAATTATCCCTTATTCTAGAATAAGCATTATCAGCCAGTCTGCTCCTTAACTCATCATCAGTCAGTAATCTATCTATCGCAGCCGCAAATGCTTTGAAATCTCGATTGGGCACCTCAATTCCAGTCTCCTCATTCACACAAACCCAATTAACTCCCGAACCTGGTATAGTAAATGTAACCGCAGGCAACCGCAAAAACATTGCCTCCGCAAGCACCACACCAAACGCCTCGTTTTTTGTAATAGACGGGAAAGCAAATACTGAAGCAGCCTTCATATATCCGCAAATCTCATCATCTGGCACTACACCCACAAACTTTATTCGCTCTATACCCTCACACTTCTTCTTCAGTTCATCCGTCAGCGGGCCTCCTCCAGCTATAACAAACACGCAATCAGACTTTACGTACTGCTCCGCCATAATCAAGTACTCAATCCCTTTATACGGAACATGACGCCCCATAAAATATACGATGTCTTTATTTCCGAACTTTTCTCTTATCCGCTGAACAAACTGTTCACAATCATCTTTCGGTACAACCTTAGACTCGCTTATTCCATTGGGAACTATAACACATTTATCTTCATATCTCCGCAAAGGCTCAGAATATTTAAGATAATTAGGGCTTGTCACAAATATAGCGTCCGCTCTTTTTAAAACCTTGTTTTCTATAGGAGCAAAGAAAAAATACAAATATTTCTGCTTGACTATATCAGAATGCCAATGAACAATCAACTTAACGCCGTCTTTCAAAAAAAGAGAAACTGCAAAAGCCGCATACGGATTTGGCAAATGAAGATGAACTACATCTGGTTCAAATTCATCAAGCATCCGCCTTATGTTCAACATAAAGGAAAAAGACAACGGCTGACTAGCCACATTAGCAAATACACCGAGACGCACAACCTCAACTCCGTCCACAAAAGAAACCTCATCCTTTGTTGTTGAATTGAAGCATATAACCTTGTTTTCATACTCCGAAAGACAATCCACCACACTTTTGCAAACGTCCTCCAGACCTCCTTTATATGGAGGATAATATTTTGATATGTGTAATACCTTTTTTTTGAGCATTAATTTTGCTTTTTTCGATTGTAATAATCCTTCTTTTAAAAAGGCAATCTGATTAAATATGATTTATCGTTCTTTTTTAAGAACGAATAAAATCAACTTTATTGCATTTCTCTATCTTTTTTTCAAAAAAACAGCCTTTCATGCATTTTTCTGCAAAGTTATAAAAAAAAAGGAAAAAGAGAACATCTTGCAATAGATTGTTTTTACTTAAGCTAAATTTCTTTTCTCTCATAAACTATTAACAAATGAGAATCTAATCGATTTCCTTAGATTTAACATTGGTTTGTCTTCATTCAAGCAGAAAAGAAGATTCCATTTAGAAACTTTCATATCACAAAAAACATATTCCACCTTGTCCTCTAATATTTTTTGTTTATCTTGCACGTTGGTATTTTAAACTACAAATTATGCGTATTTTTTTCTTGTTTTTATTTTCCTTGCTGGTGGGGACGGCAGGGGTAGGGGCTACAGTTGCGGTGCATGACCCGTCGGTAGTTGTCGTATATAAGGATGCGGACGGGAATTCTTTCCCTGAACAAAATGAATCAAAGTCCAGGACTAAGTTTTACTATGTTATGGGTACTCAGCTGGAGGCTGCTTACTCTAAAGACTTGCTGAACTGGACGCATTTCCAACCTTCTTTTTCCATTAACGGCTCGGTGACGAATGACTTTCTGAAGGTTTTCGCCGAAAGCGCGACTTGGTCTAATCATTATGACAACGCTAAAATGAAAGAAAATCTTTGGGCTCCTGACATCATCTACAATAGAGCTTTGAAGAAATGGTGCCTCTATTTTTCTGTTAATGGCGACGACTGGCTCTCGTCCATTGCTTTACTGACTTCTGACAGAATTGAAGGCCCTTATGAGTTTAAAGGCACCGTCGTGTGTTCTGGAATGGATAACTTTTCATCTGGATTGGGCAACATAGATTACAAGAAAGTGACGGGCTCCGACCGTATTGCCAGCCGGTATATGAAAGATGGGAAATGGATGGGCGAGTATGGCTCAAGCTGCATTGACCCGTCTGTTTTATACGATGAAACGGGTAACTTGTGGATGTTTTACGGTTCTTGGTCCGGAGGCATTTTCTTAATAAAGCTGGACGAAAACACTGGTTTACGTGATTATTCTCACAATTTCGGATACGGAAATAGCTCTGAGATTTGGGATAACAAATCTCTAGTTTACGACCCTTATATGGGGTTGCATATTGCTGGCGGATACTATGTGTCTGGCGAAGGTTCTTATGTAGAATACATAAAAGACCCCGATGGAAAGGGATATTATTATCTTTTTATGTCTTACGGATTTTATTCTCCTGAAGGCGGTTACTCTATGAGGGTTTTCCGTTCTGAGACTATCGACGGGAAATATGTTGACGTCACGGGCGACTCCTCTATTTTCTCAAAATACATATTTAATTACGGAGATAATGTGCAGAATGGTGTTGCTATTATGCAAAACTACAAATGGAGTTGGTGGAACATCGGTCAAACTGCACAGGGGCATAACTCACTCCTTCAAGACGAAGACGACCGGTGTTTTCTTATATATCATACAAAATACGACAACGGAACTATCCATCACAACGTGGAGGTGCACCAACTTTTTTTCGATGAAAAGGGATGGTTGGTGGCCGCTCCTTTTGAATATCGGGTAGGCGACAAACTTGCGAACAGAAGTTACAATACGGAAGAGCTTGCAGGTGAATATAACGTGATTGTTCATCGTTCTGTAGATTATAAAAATTTGAAATGTAACACTGAGGAATCTTTTTACATAAACGCAGACGGTTCTGTGTCTGGAGCTTTTTCCGGTTCGTGGAAATACAAGTTTGCAGATGGACGGCAATTTCTTTCTTTAGAAACATCTGCCGGAACATTCGACTGTGTTGTCATGGAGCAACGTATGGACGATCTTTCTGAAAAGACATTGGCTTTCTCCGGCATGAACCATCAGAATGAACTTTGTTTGTGGAGCTACAAAAAACCATTGACCCAAAAGACAGTCTCAACAACGTACAAAGGCTCCTCGCTCATTATTGGAGACCCCAACACAAAGAAACTGAATTGGCAAGATTATGATAAATTCCACGCGATCAAGGTTTCCGGAGATTTTGAGATAGATTATAGGTTCATCAATCATACGGACGGAACAGAGAACTGGCACAACTGGGCTTTTGCTGTAAACAACGGTTCTGAGACTTGGCACATGCGCGCCGATGTATGGAACAATTCCACTTTCTCCGGCTCTACCGTCAATTTCAAACATTCAAATCCTGACTTCAAATCTGTTTTTAAAGAAAAAGAGGTAGTTGTAAAAGTCCGAAGGGTCGGCTCTTCTTATGATATTTTTGCTTACGCAGAACAGGAGCTAATTTTCACAGCGTCGGCGGTCAACTGCACAGCAGACGAGGAGGTTACCGTTTACTTAGGCGGAGAGGATTGTTATCTTGACGTAAAAGAGGTTTCCGTTTCCGCCCTTGTCTCCCGCAATACTGTAGGAACAACCAATGCAGACGGAAACTACCCTGCCGCATTTAATGTTGAAAAAAGCGAAAATATCGATTTCATCGGAGATTTTGACATCAACTTCTCTTTCTCCAACTTCCGCAATGCAGACAACAAAGACGTTTGGGATAACTACGTTGTAATTCTGAACAACGGCTATATACGCTCGGACGCCTACTCTTGGGACATTGAAGGAGATGTAACCATGAACACTTCATGGGGTGATGACAATGAAAGCTTTTTAGAACTGATGAAAAACAGTCTGGTGGACATGAACATATCAAAAGAAGGAAACACCATCACCATAACAACAGAGATTACCGATGAAAAGGGCGTAAAGCACAATTTTGTTGCCATCAACACAAACGCATTGTCGGACAACACTACAATAGCTTTTACCTGCGAAGAAAGTTTTCTTGATTTCTACAAAATAGAAACAAAAAGAAGCGAAGGTTCAGAAGCAACTGCAATAACAAAGATCACAACCGATTCGCCATACATTTTCGCCATAAAAGATAAAATTCACATAAAATCAAAACAGAAAGGACGTGCCGAAATTTACGATTTTTCAGGAAAACTAGTCTGCACAGTGAAATATTGCGATGGGGAAACAATTATAAAAGGTTTAAAATCAGGTATTTACTTGATAAACAACCAAAAATATGTTGTAAAATAGGTTTTATTTTCAAAATATTTTTTATAAGTTTACAAGTGAACGAACTACATTACTTATGCGTAAAATTATTTTCACGATAGTGCTTTTAATTGGCATTGTCACTTGTTACAACGCTTCGGCTCAAGATTTCGACACATCAGAAACAAAAAGCGCGAACGTTGAAGTTTTAACAGAAAAGACAGCAAGCGGCTGTTTAGTTTACAATAAATGATTTAGACCCTTACGTAGGCTGCGGCTTTACGACCCGTGGCTTTTGCGACTCTAAATCCTCTGTTGACTTGTTATCTGCATTCAGACGACAAGTCCAAAGGTAGGATAGCAAGCAAGGGAGGTAAAAAACGTTGATAAATAATAGATAATAGACAAAAACGCTCCGTCGTCACGGAGCGTTTTTTTATTGCTCACGGCAAAAATTTTGACTTATTATCCTAAATTACGCCCATATCATTATTTAATTGCAATTAAAAACGGCTCTAAAGTTTGCTCATAAAAAAAAATAACTATCTTTGCACCCGGAAATAAGAAAACGGGTTGGTCGCGTAGTTCAATGGATAGAATACGGGTTTCCTAAACCTTAGATCTGGGTTCGATTCCCAGCGTGACTACAAAAAGGAGGGCAAAACCCTCCTTTTTGTTTTATTCAACGTCCCTCGTATTTCAAAATAAAAAAAACACTTTCAGATTTATCTATTTTTTATTAGATTTACACCGTCATTTTAACTTGGACGTTTATTTTATGGCAACGTACACACCTTTTCTTAAACATGTAGCAGAAGATTTGCTCCGCAGATTCGGCGAAGACATGTCTGACATTACGGTCGTTTTCCCAAACAACCGCGCTCAGCTGTTTTTCAACAATCACTTGGCCTCATTGGCGGGCAAACCCGTCTGGACACCCCAATACACAACAATTCTGGACTTGTTCCGCAAATGTTGTCCGGGACTTGACGTTGCTGATAAAATAAAACTTGTGAGCGAGCTGTTCAACTCCTATAAAAGAAACTTCGGCGGGAATGAATGTTTCGACAAATTTTATTTCTGGGGAGAAATTCTGCTAAGCGACTTTGACGACGTTGACAAAAACTTGGCAGATGCGAAAAAACTCTTTTTGAATATAAAGGAACAAGCTGAATATTACGACGACCTGAGCCATCTTGACGATGACAAGCAGATGGCCATACAGCAATTCTTCCAAAATTTTTCTATCGAGAACTTAACCGAACTCAAAGAGCGTTTTATTGCGTTATGGGACTCGCTATACTCTATCTACAATGATTTAAAACAGAATCTTGAAGAGCAGAACATCGCTTACGAAGGCATGTTATTCCGCAAAGCCGTCGAACGTCTAAAGTCAGAAGATATAGAATTAAACTCAAAAAAGTACGTTTTCATCGGCTTTAACGTTCTAAACGAGTGCGAAAAACAGCTGTTTTCAATCCTCGAAAAACGCGGCCAGGCTCTTTTCTACTGGGACTACGACGAATTTTACGTCTCAAAAGAAAAGCACAAGCAGTTTCATGAAGCAGGAACATTCATGAAAGAAAATCTTGAAAAATTCCCTAACGCCCTTGACGACAAAAGCGTCTTTCGCCAATTCAATGTAGGCGAGGCGCGTGATGTGACATTTATAAGTGCCTCTTCAGAAAATTCTCAGGCCAAATATCTCACAAAATATTTAAGAGAGAGAAAGGGAAATGGCGAACCAGACAGTCAGATTGCCGTTGTGCTGTGCAACGAAGGTCTGCTGCTCCCTGCCCTTCACTCAATTCCGAACGAAATTGAACACGTAAACGTGACGATGGGCTTCCCGCTACTTCAGACACCGGCGTTCAGCCTTGTGCAGGTGCTGTTAGCCATGCAGCTGCCGAATATAGAAGGCAGGCATTCGTTCTACTACGGACATATTCTGCCGGTGATAAAACATCCGTACATACGCACAATAGCGCCAAACGTTGACATTATAGCAAAAACAATAGAGGAAAACCATCTGTTTAATCTGACAGAAGAGGAACTTCTTTCTATCGCAGGAAATGACGACAACGGATGCATTAAAAAGATTTTCAGACAGATATCAGGCGATTCGCAAGAGGCGTCTGCAAAACTTTGCAGATGGCTAACCGAAATTTTAGAATTGGTGATGTCCAATTACAAGACAAGCAAAGAGGCAAATTTAGAAACGCAGTTTCAAAATATAGAGGCGGAAGATATCAACGCCATATACGGAGACCTTTACAAAGAAGCATTGTTCCGCACTTACACAAAAGTCAACAGAATGCTCTCTTTGATAGAAAATGACAATATAGACATTTCCACCCCTCTTCTTGCCAAGCTTCTGCGTCAGATACTTGCATCACTGACAGTTCCGTTCAGCGGAGAGCCAGTTAAAGGGCTGCAGATCATGGGATTCTTAGAAACTCGCAATCTTGATTTTGACAACGTCATACTCCTCTCTGTCAACGAAGGCGTTCTGCCATCATCTGGCAAAGAGAGCTCTTTCATCCCTCGAAATCTAAGGCGAGGCTACGGACTCTCCACGATAGAGCACAAAAACTCGCTCTACGCATACTATTTTTACCGTTTTCTGCAAAGAGCAAAAAACATCACAATGCTTTACAACACGTCAACAGACGGAACAAGCAAAGGGCAAATGAGCCGTTTCATGCTGCAGTTGCTTGCTGAAACTAAATTCAACATCAAGCACAAAGAGATTAGCCCAGGCGTGCAAATGTCTGAGCCTCAACACATAGACATACAGAAAACAGAAGACATACTAAATTTCATGAAAAAGAAATATGCAGCCACCAGCTCTTATTTCTCTCCAAGCGCGCTGAACTGCTATTTAGACTGCCCTCTGAAATTCTACTTTAGGCACATCTTAGGCTTGAATATAAAAGAAGAACTGAAAGAAGAGGTTGACGCTCCAATGTTCGGCACGCTCTTTCACTATGCTGCCGAATATTTTTACAAAAACAAGTTGAACAAGATTGGCAAAGTCATAAACAAATCTGACCTTGAACCATACATTAACAAAAAGCATCCGGATATTGAAGACTGTGTGGACTGTGCATTCAAAAAAGAGTACTTCAAAATAGACGAAGATAAACTTGCGTCTGCTCCTAAGCCAAAATATAACGGCGAGCAACTCATCAAACGCAAGGTCGTGATTGACTTCCTTTCTAATTTGATAAACATAGACTACAACCATGCACCTTTCACTATATGCGCATTGGAACAATCTGTGTCTGACAAAATCTGCATTGACAATTTAGAATACAATATAGGCGGAAAAATAGACCGAATAGACCTCAAAGAGGGAGTTCTAAGAATTGTAGATTACAAGACAGGAGGCTCGCCAGCTTGTTTTGAAGATGTCGAAGGGCTTTTTGACAAGCAAAAAGAGGCTCGCGGGAACTACATCTTTCAGGCTTTTTTCTACTCTTCCATAGTAGCAAAAAAGAGTTGCGACTATAAAGTCAAGCCAGCGCTGCTCTACATTCATAAATTCATCCCAACCCAAAATTTTAATTCTGACATCAAAACCAAAGACAAAGAAACAGAATATATCGAATCCATCGATAAATTTCAGAAAGACTTTGACTCAAAACTGAAAGAGTTAATTTCCGAAATACTCGATGAAAACGCACATTTCAATCAAACTGAGATTGAAAAAAAATGTAGTTACTGCGATTTTAAGAACATTTGCAAAAAATAGGTATCCATGAAACATATTGCTTCTTTTATCATTACATCTTTTATCGCGAGCATAAATTTATTCGCGCAAGACATCAGTCTGCTTAACGGAACAATACTTCACAACATAAGTGACAAAACTAGTGTGCCGGAGAATGTTTTTGACGACAACATCAACACGCATTTGGAAGCGTCTTCCGCCGGCGGACGTTGGGTCGGTCTTGACTTAGGCTCCGCTCATGTCATAACAGACATAGAATTTGCACCGCAAAACGAGAATGCCGAAAAGATGAACTTAGGAGTGTTCGAGGGCGCTAATTCTGCCGATTTCACCGATGCAATTCCAATCTTAATGATTAAAGAGACGTGTGCAACTGGCGAAATGAACCATCATGCGATAAACTGCACAAGAGGGTTCAGATACCTACGTTACGTTTCGCCTTATAACGGCTACTGCCGTGTCGCGGAAATCAAATTTTACGGATATGAGTCTGCAGGAAACGACTCCGTTCTCTACCAAGCCACAAATTTACCCACTGTTGTTATCCATACAGAAAACAGCAAAGATGTGGTCACAAAAGCCGAATATCTTAAAGGCATTGCCTCTTTCATCTCAGAGAACGGCACAAAACTGCATTCCGACTCACTGCAGATAAAAGGCCGCGGAAACGCAAGTTGGGGATTCCCGAAAAAGCCTTACAGAATAAAACTGAACAACAAAAAGAAACTGTTAGGCTCTCCTTGCAAAGCAAAAAATTGGACTTTACTAAGCAATTATGGAGATAAATCTCTGATGCGTAACCTCTTGGCCTTCGACATAAGTAAAAAATTTGAAATGGAATACACGCCTGCCGGGCAACCGGTAGATCTGTTCTTGAACGGAGAGTACAAAGGCAATTACCAACTGTGCGACCATTTGGAAGTAAAGAAAAACAGAGTGGAGGTTGAAGAATTTGAGGACGACTCCATTATCGACAACATCACTGGCGGGTATCTGATAGAGATAGATGCAAACTATAGCGCAGAAACCGTGTGGTTCAACTCGAAAAAAGGCAACCCTGTCGTTGTTAAATATCCGAAAGATGATGAAATAACACAAGAGCAGCTCGATTACATAAAAAATCACTTCAACACAATGGAAGAAGCTCTCTTCTCCGAAAACTATACTGACTCCGCATCTGGATATAAAAAATATCTCGACATAGAATCGTTTGCCAAACATTTCATAATTGGGGAGCTGACAGGCAATACAGATACTTACTGGAGTGTCTATATGTACAAGCACAGAGACGACGATAAATTTTACACCGGCCCCGTTTGGGACCACGACTTATCTTTCAAAAACGACAACAGGACACATGCATTCTTAGACAACCCGACAAACTACGTCTATGCAGCCAAAGGCTCTGTCGCCGGAAAGATGAATCTATTTGTCAATAAAGTGATGTCAGACCCCGAATTTGCAGACACACTTACGCACATCTGGAGCAAATACCGCAATTCGGGTGCCATAAGCGAAGACTCTTTAGTTAAATTTGTCGATGAAATGGAGATTTTATTAGAAGAATCACAAAGACTGAATTTCATGAGATGGGATATCCTAAACAAAAAAGTTCATCAAAACTTCCAAGCTCTCGGCTCTTACGACGCAGAGGTTGACGTTGTCCGCTCATACCTTACCCCACGAATTTCATGGTTAGACGATAAAATAGGACTAATAGCAGACAGTTCTTCTACAGAAGAGCCTACATTTGTCAAAAATATAATTGTTGACAACGGAAACATAATCCTGAAAGGATACAAACACAACAGCAACGTTTACATATACAATGTGCAAGGGATACCGGTCTATTCCGGATCACACATTGGATACACCTCTTACATCACAAATCTGCAACGCGGCGTTTACATCATCAAAATTTGCGAGCAAGACGCAGTTTTTATACATAAAGTATTAATAAACAACAAATAGCATGAAAAACAAACTAAAATTATACACATTTCACAGCATCTGGATTCTGATATTGACAATACTCATCTGCGTATTTGTCAAGGCTCTAAGTTTCAGCACCATGTTTCTGGACCCAATCGGACAGGCGCTGAACGGGTTCCGTTTTACCGACACCTATTTCTACGTGCAGAATGCAGACTCGAAGACATCAGACTACAATCCGGACATTCTGCTATTCGACATATCAAACTGCTATTCTCGCACAGAGATTGCGGCGGCGTTGCAACGAATCAGCGACCTTAACCCTAAAGCAATAGGGATGGACGTCATATTCGGGCAAGGCGGTGTGCAAGACTCCATATCAAACGACAGTCTGATACGTGTAGTGCAAAGAAGCCCAAAGCTCGTGACAGCCATGCGCGTGATACAAAGCCAAAACGGATTCAGCTTAGAACGCTCGTTCTTTGCCGACACCACTAAATGCTCCGAAGCTTGCGTAAACGTAGAGAACGAAACAGTAAGAACTTTCGGCTCTACGGTGACGGTTGGCAACCTCACACTTCCTTCGTTTGCCGGAGAGATAGTCAAAATGGCTTACCCTGACATGTACGACGACTTCGTGAAGAGAGGCAACAAAACCGAACTCATAAACTACAAAGCGCTCTCTTTCGACAAAATTCACATTTACGAACCATTTGACACGTTCGACATTGAAGACAGAATTGTTCTAATTGGCGACTTTGAAGACCTGAGAGACTTTCATGGAGTGCCGGCTATGATAGACGGCTCAAGACGTATTCCCGGCACTACAATTCACGCCTATGCAATATCGACAGTGACAAAAGACAGGCTGATAAATCAGATGTCCGACACCGAAGGGCTTCTTATCGGAATTGCGCTTACTTTCCTTTTCAGCATAGTCTGTGCGCGCACATTCCTGAAGTATGACAAAGTAAGCGGACTGCTCGTGAACGTCTGGCAATTAATTCTGCTGTTCTTCCTAACAATTATAGGCGGAATCGCATTTCTTAGATGGAACACAAACTTAAATCTGCTATATGCGATGCTCGGCACCGGGCTTGTCGGATTTACGGCAGACCTTTGGTTCTGTTTCTCTATTACAAAAATTTACAAAAACACATTTGGACGTATAGCACCAAAATTTAAATAAATTTATATAATATGAAAAAGAAAACTTTATTTGCGATGGCCGCATTTGCTTTGGCTGTCTTGTTTCTAAACAGTTGCGGGAACTGCAACGAAAATGGCAAAACTGAGTGCGAAAAGGCTCAACAATGCGAAAAGTCAATGTCTGCTCTTGACTGCATAATGACTCGCAAAAGTGTGCGCAGTTACACAGACCAGCCGGTAGAAGACGAGAAAATAGAAAAAATTCTTCGTGCCGGAATGGCAGCTCCTTCTGCTGTGAACAAACAGCCTTGGAAGTTCGTTGTTATAAAAAACAGAGAAGTGCTTAACAAACTTGCTGAAGCAAACAGAGGCACAAGAATGGCTGCTCAGGCTCCTCTTGCCATTGCTGTTTGCGGAGACACAACCAAAGCTATCGAAGGCGAAGGACGCGAGTTTTGGGTGCAGGACGCTTCTGCTGCCACAGAAAACATACTTCTTGCAGCTCACTCTCTTGGCTTAGGCGCTGTATGGACTGGCATCTACCCTATAAAAGAAAGGACAGCTGAAATAGGAAAGATACTGGAACTTCCTGATTATCAAATCGTATTGTGCGTAATTCCAATCGGATACCCTGCAGAAAACCCTGAGGTAAAAGACAAATGGAATACAGACAACATAAAATACATAAACTAACACTACAGGCGCGAGGCGTTATAAAAACGCCTCGCTCTTCTTAAGATAACTTTTTACAATGGATGTTAAAATTGAAGAATCATGGAAAGTGATTTTGAAAGACGAGTTCGAAAAACCTTATTTCAAAATACTCACAGATTTTGTAAGAAAAGAGTATCAAACACAAACTGTATATCCGCCAGCAAAACTTATATTTAACGCATTCGACCTCTGCCCGTTCGATAAAGTTAAGGTTGTGATAATAGGTCAAGACCCTTATCATGGTCCGGGACAGGCACACGGACTATGTTTTTCCGTAAACGACGGCATAGACGTGCCGCCTTCTCTTGTTAACATCTACAAGGAGATTAAGGAGGATTTGGGCATAGAGCCTCCAGCGAGCGGCAATCTTGAAAGGTGGGCAAAGCAGGGAGTATTGCTTCTGAACGCAACCCTTACCGTGCGAGCAAGAACAGCAGGCTCGCATCAGAACAAAGGATGGGAAGAGTTCACAGACAGAGTTATCAAAGAGTTGTCTGAAAAAAGGAAAGATGTCGTGTTTATGCTTTGGGGCTCATACGCACAAAAAAAAGGCGCAATTATCGACACAAAAAAACATTGTGTGCTGACAAGCGTCCACCCTTCGCCACTCTCCGCATACCGCGGATTTCTCGGCTGCAAACACTTCAGTAAAGCCAACGAATATCTCAAATCAAAAGGTCTGGCAGAAATATGCTGGTAAACACTGCACATTCAGAGACTGTTTAGCAATATCACACAAACAGTTTCTGAATTTTTCAGCCTTTCTTATATCTTGTTCATCCACTCAATGTAAAACTTTGCAAAAAACTCATATTTTCTGCCAAACAAATTTCAAAACAACTCGTAAATTTACTAATTTTGCAGATTAGAGCGGAGAATATTGGGCAAATATAGCGCTTGACGCGTTTGCCTGCCTTCTTAAAGCTGAGTTCAGAATAAAAAACTGCCGATTTCATCGGTTAAACTCTTAGGAACGGGATTCTCCGCACCAATAAATTAACGACTATTAAATATAATTTAGATGAAACACAAACTATTATTTGCGGCATTGGCTTTAGTTAGCATCTCTCTTGGTTCTTGCAAAGATGACGACGAAGAGGACAAGAGGTCTGACGACCCTCGTATTCTGAAAATGACTCTGTCTGAATTTCCTGAAGCCACTTTCATCGTGAATGATTACAAAGGTGTCATCTACAATTATGACTCTTTGCCTTACGGAAGCCCGACCAACCTGCATCCATATTTCATAGGGCATTCTGCCTTGACTGTTTTTTATGACAGTCTCGGGAATTGGGCAGCATACCCCTACAGCAACGCTGACCTGAAATTAAACTGCAATGGCGGAATGGTGCGTGCGTTGTCCGAAGACCAGAGTGCTTTCAAAGATTACAAAATAGAACTTAGAGTTCATCGATATGATGTTGATGCATTTGTATGGGCTGAGTCTGCAAAAGTGCCAGTAAAAGACAATGTGACCTCTTTCAAAACCTTAAAAATAGGTGATGAAATCGCATTTGTCTGCACCGCCGCCGGCTCCAACTTTGCTTATACGACAAAAGACGCCAAAAGTTGGACCGAAAAGAGTGTAAGCGTCGAAACTGGAAAAGTATTAGACTGGAAAACATTGTGCGTTTCAGGCAACAAGGCGTATGTCCTTTCTGACAACTCAGACGTACTCGTTACCGAATTGCCAGCTTTTGACTTTAAATCGACAGGCTTGTCCGCGAAAGAAATACTTTTCAACATAGACGGAAATATTTGGGCTATTGCCGAAATAGAAGGCACAAGAAAACTCTGCTCTATCGACACAGTTCAAAACACACTCATCAATGCAGCATCATTGCCAGAGGCTTTCCCTTCCGAACACATAAAGGCGACAGCCTGCAAATCGGGACAATCAACTTTAGGTTACGTTTATGGCATAAAAGATAATGCAAGTTGTCTGTGGGCTATTGACACAAAAGGCAAAGTGACAGAAATTGTGAAAGCAGGCCGTTCTCTGCCTTTGCGCAAAGACTTCGAATTTTGCTTCTTCCAATCTAACTTAGGAATGGTTGGCGGCATCGATGAAAACGGCGTTTTCTCTAAAAAATATTACTATACTAAAAACTCCGGACTGGATTGGACACACGACTGGCATAAGGATTTACCCGATGAAATGGGGCAAATTTCAGACTTTAACATCATAAACATTTCAGACGATGAGATACTCCTGTCCTGCGGAGTTGCAGACGGAATATTTACACCTGCCGTTTGGAAAGGAACTATAAAAGAGAAACTGCTCAAAAGCGACGACTAAAACCTTTTCGCAGACTCTTAACGCCAAAGTGACACAAAATGGCAGACATATTTTCGAAAGAGGTTCGCAGTTACTGCATGTCTCAAATTCGCAGCAAAGACACTAAGCCTGAGCTTATTGTGCGGCGGTACCTCTTTTCAAAAGGATTCAGATTCAGAACTTGCCAGAAGAATTTGCCCGGCACTCCAGACATAGTTCTGCGCAAATATCACACAGCAATCTTTATTCATGGATGTTTTTGGCACGGACACGAAGGTTGCAAATTATCCCGTCTGCCTAAAACACGGGTTGAATATTGGCAGAACAAAATAGAGCGGAACCGGGTCAGAGATGCCGAATCACGAGAAAAATTGCGAGAATTAGGCTGGCGAACTATGGTTATCTGGGAGTGTCAGTTGAAAAAATCAGTACGAGAAAGCACATTAGAAAACATAGTGCTTCTTTTAGAGAAGACATATTTAGACATACACAAACAAAAGAAGAGCCTCAGCAAATACACCATCGAAGAGAATACGCTCTCCGTTGCGGCAGAAGATTGCGAACCTTACGGGAAGAGACGTAAGCCCAAGCAAGGGAACGTCTCTTCAGAATAAGATTCAGCCCAGACGGCCTCCGTCATGCATCAATTCTCAGAATCGCCATCCTCCGGAAGCACAAGTTTATATCCTTTACCGTGGATATTAAGAATACCGACCGAAGGGTCTGCCTGCAGACGTTTCCGCAACTTAGTAATATAAACATCCATACATCTGGCGTTGAAATAGTTATCATCTACCCAAATAGCCTTTAAGGCGTGATTTCTCTCAAGAATCTCACCACGATGGTTGCACAGCATTGTCAGCAAATCATTCTCTTTAGTTGTCAGTTTGACAGACTCGCCCTCTCTCGTCAGAGTATGCTTTTGCATATCATACGTAAACTCGCCAAGTTTCACAGAGACCGAAGAAGGCTCTTTTGTCTTCTTACCCTTCACACGCCTCAAAATAGCCTCGATGCGCAGAAGCAGTTCCTCCATACTGAATGGCTTTGTCATATAATCGTCAGCCCCTATTCTCAAACCTTCAAGAATATCAGTTTTCAGAGTTTTAGCCGTCAAGAAAATAATAGGAATATCCGAATTAATCTTCTTAACATCCTGAGCAAGCGTAAAGCCGTCCTTTTTAGGCATCATGACATCAAACACACAAAGGTCGTATTTAGTCTTCATAAAAGCCTTGTATCCAGCCTCGCCGTCAGTCATCAAATCAGCCTCAAAATCCTTAGCCTGCAGATACTCCCTAAGCAACATGCCGAGATTCTCGTCATCTTCACATAGCAATATTTTAGTTTTCTCTTCCATAATATAATTTTTTAGTATTTACTTCTCTTTTTTCAAAGGAATAGAAATTATAAACTTAGTTCCTTTATTAAACTCGCTCTCCACCTCTATTTTCCCTTTATGGTCAAGCACCACCTTTTTAACATAAGCAAGCCCCAATCCGAACCCCTTCACGTTATGAACATTGCCGGTCGGCACTCTATAAAACTTGTCGAAGATGCGCTTCAAATCACTTCGTTTTATACCTATACCATTATCCTCTATTGATATAAACACCTTGTTTTTCTCGTTCCACGTCCTCAAGTCAAGAATCAGGGGCTTGTCACTATATTTCAGAGCGTTATCCATCAAATTGTAGATAATATTAGTAAAATGCACTTCGTCCAACATAGCAAGAGAATCGTCCGCATCCAGTTCTGTGTCTATTCTTCCGCCTTTAGCCTCCACCTTTATTGCGAAATTAGCAGCCACGTTAAGCACCAGTTCATTCACGTCCATCTCCTTCAGTTTAAGAGCCGCGCTTTCCTTTTCAAATATAGATATTTGCAGCACCTTGTCTATTTGCTGCGCAAGCCGTTTTGTCTCGTCCTTTATGACTCCGGACAATTGCTGAATCATAGTTGGAGAATTGCTCAGAGACTTGTCATTAAGCATCTGAGCCGCCAAAGAAATCGATGAAACGGGCGTTTTCAGTTCATGAGTCATATTATTCATAAAGTCTGTGCGCATCTCGGACAAACGTTTCTGTCGAGAAATTATGACAATAGTCAGAATAAACGTGAACAGCAACATTGCCGTAAATATCACAGACGGCAAGGTTAGCGAGAGAGAATCCAGAATATACTTTTTCTTTGTCGGAAAGTACACCTTCAAGTAATTTCTCTGCGTATTAGGGTCATTAGGGAAAAGCACCTGCATATAATGATTCTTCTCTCTTATTTTGTCAGCGTCAAAATTTTTGCTTCGGTAAATCTCCGCTCCGTCACTGTTCACAATAGTGTAGAAATGCGGAATAGAGATGCCGTTAGACTCCAGTTCTTGCTCCAGAATCTCACCTACCTGCTCAAAATCGATACGTTCCTCTATCGGGCGTATGTAAGACTCGCAGAGCAGACGAATCAATATATCATCAAGCAAAGCCCTCTCCTTTTGATAGCGTTCCTTGAGCTTATTCTGCATCACCCTTGACATCTCCTGAATCGTGTTTGTTCCGTGCCTCATAGAGATGAAAATTCGCGGTTTGACCCTCACGCAAGAGTAGTCACTGTCCGGCTGCACATAACTTTTTTCAATCATCGTCACGTTGCCCGAATTCTTAAATGCGGAATTAACCGGAGAGCTCACAATCTTAGTTTGTGAAGAAGGAACCGACATATTTTTGTACAAATACTGCATAGTCTCTTGTTCCTCAAGGATACGAACCACCTGATACAGACTTCTGTTCACTGTCTCGTCGAACTGCTCTATACGCATATCAGCAGTTAACTTGATGTAATTAGTCTGCAGAATAATAAGACCCAAAAAGGAGACTGCCATCACAACTCCAAGAAAAAATATCGACCTTTTCTTCATATTGCAAATATAAGAAAATGAACCAAACCAAACTTTCTCTTTAACTTAAATTAAACAAAGTTAAGATATTTTAACACACAAACAAACACACATTCCTAAAACCGTCTTGAAACAACTCAAGCAAACAGATCAACGCACTAGCAAAGACGGGCGGTCGCCTATAAAAGCAACCGCCCGCCATACCAATAAAAACTCTAAAAAGAGCCGATGAAATCGTTATTTTTTAGCAACTTTGAATGTTTGTCCGTCAACAAAAACAACATAAAGCCCGCTTGCCCAGTTAGCACCAAGAGTAACCTCGCCATCAGCCGTTCCAGCCTCCACAATTTGTCCAAGAGCGTCAGCCACAACAAAATCGCCTTCACCGTGCAACACGAAAGACTCGTCAAACGGATTAGGGAAAGCAAACGAAGAGAAATCCGCCGCTCCATTTGCAACATCATCGACATCAGACGATTCAAGTTTACACTCAGTATCGTCAATAAAGCAAGACCACGAAGAGGAAGAGGCATTTTCAGCCAATTCTCCATAAACAATACCCAGTCCCACAGTACTCATATAAAAACGGCCGTAAACATTCCAGTCGCCCACAATAAACTTTCCGTTACCAGTACCACCAAACTGATTATACTTATCATTAATGCGCAACCAAGACGCGCCATTATCTGCAGAGCGATAAATACCAGTGCCATTTCCAGCATCTCCCCAGATATAGATAACAAACTCTCCGTCATTAGCGCCCTTTCCACAGCCAACAGCCGTACAAGAAGAGACAGCAGGCAAGTTTTCGAACGTTTCTCCATGATTTTTAGAGACCGCTAAACCGTTCGTGCCACGAGGAGCAAAGACCAAGCCTTCGTGTCCCGGAACAATAGCGATTCTGCCGAGGTCTCCATTTACAAGGCTTTGAGACGTGTAAGTTGACCCGTAATCAGAACTGCGCCAGAACTTATTTTTACCACCCACATACACATAAGCATCATTCTCAGGGTCAACCTGAACATGAGTAGCACCATCTGTGCCATTTACTTTTGTCCAAGACTCTCCGTTGTTGTCAGAATAATACAATCCGCTATTGCCGTCTCGGTCAGGAATCAGGAAGAAACGATAAGATCCATCCTTCTTTGTTATAGCACATTTGCCCTCATTAGAAGCAAGAGGAGCACACTCCGCGCAGTAAGGGTTCTGGTAACTGTAAGGAGTCTTAGACATAGATTTCCATCCGTCATGCCCTGTTGTAGTACAATAGAAGCCAGTATTTGCGACACGCATCATCACGTCAGGGTTTTTGCTATAATAATTGATACCACCAGTAGTTCCTGGAGCCGGATTGTGAATAGGGGCAAACTCATGTATGTTTTTATGAATAAATCCGGTGTAATCGCCTATTACAGACATCAAATCTCCGCCAGGCACACTAACCATATCAAGAGCCACAGTCTCTTCCAGGCCATTCACATCAAAATAGAACGTAGGCTTTCCGTCGCACCATACATTGTTACAAGTGAAAATGCCATTGCCCGATGTTATCGACACCTTATTGTCATCTTTAGGGTCAAATATAACACATCCGCTCCAATGGATAGCGTATCCCGGAATCCAAGTAACACCATTATTAGTAAGAGTCATATTATTCTGCAAGCTGCGCCACGTTTTACCACCATCCACAGAAGTCCAGTAGATGTCGCCATTAGCAGACTTGCCATCGTCCCATGCCTGCGGAATCCAAGTGTTATTAGTTGACGCAAAAAGTTTCTTTGCATCTTTCGGAGAAACAGCCACATCTCCAAATGCGTACTGTTTAGAAGGCGATATATCCTCTGCCACCTTAGAATTAGGGTTATACCTGTAAATAGCGCCCGACGCACCTCCCACACACGCATTAGAGTAAGCGATAAGCAGATTATTATCCGGATCCATCTTCATTCGGCACGGAATAAGATTTGAAGGCAATCCGCTCACTGCCGCCCACGAAGAGCCGCCATCTTCCGACACATAGACATTAGAGCCGCTCGTCCTAGAAACGCCGACAAATATTCGCGATGTCACTCCACCATCCTTCTGAGAGCCGTCAAACACAACTGCAGTCACGCCATTCTGATCGCTAGTAGTAGCCAAAGAGTTATTAGTCCAAGAAGGCCAATTCACCGAAGTCTCATAAACATTAGGGAATGTAGAAACCGCGTTCCAAGTTTTACCGCCATCCACACTCTTGATAATCGGAGAGCCAGCACGTCCGCCCGCAAAAATCACATCTCCGTTATTCGGGTCCACAGCAATACGTTCGCCACAATTACGTCCGTTACCATTCCCATGAACACGCAACAAGCTAGACACATCAACAGTTGTGAAAGTCTTTCCACCATCCTTAGAGAACATCACGGCAGTCATTGCATTGCTGAAATACTGACAACCCGAAATCATATATACATTGTCCGTATTAGACGGGTCTATAGCCAAACCTTCGACACTGTAAAGCCCCACCTCGTCCTCCGAGATAAAATTAGTCACCGGCATCCAAGAGCAATTGGCCGCATTCCACTTATACGCGCCGCCCACATCAGTACGCGCATACTTGGCGTCCCCGGAAGCCACAATGCCGGCAACAAATCCGCCGCCGCCAATAGCCAAAGAACCATAGGTGTAAGCCAAAGTCTCCTTTTCAGGCAATTCCGCCAACGAAATTAGCTCTATATCATCAAGATAAATAGTATTTTTCGCGCCCGACAATATTATGATACTATTTGAAGAAGGGGTCATATCAGAAAAGTCAAACGTCAGGCGAGTCCATTTTCCGGCCTTTGACATTTGTGAAATTTCATAATTTTTATCTTCTGCCTGATTATAAGCCCTTGCTGTAATTTTTCCTCCATCTTCAGTATAAACAAGAATCGCAAGAGCCTGTTTCGAGTAATCTGCAGGATGCGAAAAAGAAGCCACAGCACCCCAAGTTTCGCTGAATGTTGCCTTCAGGCAATTACCGCTTCCGTTCACATCATCTTTAGACGGATTTTCAACAATTTCCGATACGCAATCCCAAGAGTCACCCGGATACGCGCCGTCTTCAAAATCAAAGGCCGGAGCCGCTTCCAAAAAAGAGAAGCAAGACAACAATCCGCCAAGTAGTAAAGTTTTTTTATTCATGTCTGTAATTTTATATGATTCGTAAAATAGCAAAACGACACGTCGTTCCGCCTTAGTTTTTTCTATTCGGTACAATAAATCTAACAATCCCCTTCCTATAACATTTTGCAATAATACGAAAAAATATTTAAACAGGTGATTTTTAACAGGAAAAACATCTTTTCTGACATTCTTTTAATAAGGGACAGAGTAAAGACGACCTCCATAAATTACGTTTTTATGATTTCAGATGCAGAAACCCGTTTTGACGCAATTTATGGAGGCCACTACAATACCAGACTATATCCGTTTTTTAATTAGAAAACTTTCTGAAAACGAATTTGACAATCTCACTAATCACCAAAGCCCCTAAAGACAATCCGGCAACCCAAGCCCATTGCAAAGCAGAAAGGCTTCCTACTTTGAATATAGTTTGAAGAGACGGCACCAACAGCACGATGAACATCAAAGCAAGAACAACCAGCACAGCGCCCCAGAGATACTTGTTAGAGAAAAGTCCGTTCGTAGCCGCGTGATAACCTGTTCTAATACTGAAAATCATCGTCATCTGAGTAAACGCCAACGTTGCAAAAGTCATAGTTCTTGCAGACTCCACAGACGTTTCCAAACCTATATGATAAGCGGTAAGGGTCAAAGCCGCAATCAAGACACCTTGCAGAGCTATACGTAAAGAAAACTCTTTTGTAAGCAATCCCTGTTTTGAATCGATTGGTTTCTTATTCATAACATCCTTTTCGGCAGGATCCACGCTCAGAGCCAATGCAGGCAAGCTATCCGTCACCAGATTGATCCACAGAATATGGATAGGGAGAAGAGGAGTCGCCCAATTGAACAAAACAGACACAAAAAGCACAAGGACCTCTCCTATATTTGTAGAAAGGAGGAACTGTATAGCCTTTATGATATTTGCATATATACGTCTTCCTTCAGAAACCGCAGCTACGATTGTTGCAAAATTATCGTCCGTCAGCACAACATCAGCAGCCTCTTTAGAGACATCTGTTCCGGTAATACCCATTGCCACGCCAATATCAGCCAATTTAAGCGCCGGAGCATCATTAACCCCATCGCCAGTCATAGCGACAACGTTTTCGTTCTTCTGATGAGCCTTTACGATACGCACCTTATGTTCAGGAGCCACCCTGGCGTACACAGATATTTCACTTGCATTCTGACGAAGTTCCTCGTCGCTCATCTGCTGCACATCGTGTCCAGTCAATGCACGGTCGCCCTCCTGAAGAATACCCAGAGAACGAGCAATCGCAGTAGCTGTAATTTTATGGTCTCCAGTAATCATAACAGGTTTGATGCCCGCCTTTCGGCATTCTGCAACCGCAGCCTTCACCTCTTCGCGAGGCGGGTCTATCATACCCACCATACCTATGAAGATGATATGATTTTCGACTGACTCATGAGTAATAACAGCCGGGATGTCCGCCATCTCTTTTTTTCCCATAGCCAACACACGAAGAGCGTCGCCAGCCATCTGCAAGTTTGCTTCCATCAAACGCTTTTTATCCTCCTCTGTAATAGGACGGACAGAACCATTGTCATCTATTCTGTCACAACAAGCCAAAAGTTCGTCCAAGCCTCCCTTTATAAACAGATCAACGCCATTCTCCTTTTTGTGCAAGGTTGACATCAGCTTGCGTTCAGAATCAAAAGGAAGTTCTGCCACACGAGGATTTTGGCTATCCAGCTCTTTTTTAAGCATATTATATTTCATGCCGAGGTCAACAAGAGCCGTTTCGGTCGGATCTCCGATGCAGATCTGCTTTCCGTCCTCAATATTAATTTTCGCATCATTCGCCAGAACGGCGCTTTTAACAAGCAAAGACCTTCTTTCCGAATTATCATCATCTTCAGGGCTGATAAATTTCCCGTCCATAAAAATACGTGTGACGGTCATTCTGTTCTGAGTAAGAGTTCCTGTTTTATCAGAACAGATTATAGAGGTACAGCCCAGCGTCTCCACTGACGGCAAATTTCTGACAATTGCGTTTCGTTCGGCAAGACGCTGCACTCCAATAGCAAGCACAACAGTTGACACCGCCGGAAGCCCCTCCGGAATTGCCGCAGCCGCCAAACTGACCGCAGTCATAAACATAGACAGAATATCGTTCCCGTACAAAACTCCAATGATAAATATTAGAGCGCAAATAGCCAACGCCACTATCGCAAGATATTTTCCAAGTTCATCCAATCTCTCCTGAAGAGGAGTTTTAGTGTCTTCGACAGACTGTATCATGGAGGCTATCTTACCCACTTCTGTATCTTCACCTGTCGCAACGACAATACCTTTTCCCCTGCCATAAGTGACATTACAAGACGAAAAGCCCATATTAGCACGGTCGCCGATAGGAGCATCCTTTGCGACAACCTCTGTATTTTTCTCCACAGGAAGAGACTCGCCAGTAAGAGCAGCCTCTTGCACCTTCATATTCACAGACTCGACAAGACGAAGGTCGGCAGGAATAGTGTCTCCTGTCTCCAGCAACACAACGTCACCCTTTACCAACTCTCTTGACGGAATAATCTGCTCTTTACCGTCACGAATAACTTTGCAATTAGGAGCAGACATCTTCTCCAGAGCGTCCAGCGACTTTTCCGCCTTAGCCTCCTGAGCCACTCCAATAACAGCATTCAGCAAGATAATCACAAAAATGATTATAGCATCCGTAAAACCTTCACCATTCAGATAGCCAACTACACCAGAAATAATGGCGGCAACAATCAACACAATAATCATGAAACTTTTGAACTGGCTTAAAAACTTCACAACCAAGCTAGTGTGAGCCTTTTTCTGAAACTCGTTAAATCCTTCCGTTTCTAATTTCTGTTTTGCAACCTCAGACGACAAACCATTGTTTACGTCTGACTTCAAGCTCTTAACAACACTTTCAAAAGATTCATTATGTGCAAAAAAATCCATAAGCGAACAAGAGGTCCCGTAAGTTATTACTATCAGCGAGCAGCCAGAACCTCGTTAACACCGCTGCCGACTCACCTTACCTCCGCAAAAATAAGAAATTTTTCCGTAGTCCCAATCAAAAGAGATATTTTTTGTACAATATGCCACGGCTCTTTTATTTATAGCAAGCACCTCATCAACCTCTTGTCCGAAACTGTCTCCTGTCTGCCGTCGCTACGCTCTGTGCTATTTTTCACGCAGAAGAAAAAAACTGAATCTAATTCGTAAAAAAGGGCCCTGACAACAAAATAAAACAAGGACGCGCCCTTGTGCACGTCCTTGTTTCTTTCTCATTTCGTTCTTACTTCAAATGTATGGTTTTAACACCATTTACCATGTAAACACCAGTTTCAAGCCCGTCCAACGCATTTTTGTATTTAACCTGCCTCTTCAAAAGAATTCCGCTAGTGTTATAGACATCAACAAGTTCGTTTTGGTCTATTTCTACATTTCTGACCTTCGTAGGAGTTTTAACTTTCAACGCAGGCGAATTAGACTCTATTCTGCTGTTGTTTGCAGACAAACTTGCCGCACCTATCTCAATCATGTTGCTCACATTGTCTTGCACCACCTTGCAACGGTACTTAAGGACAATCTCATCTCCGAATTTAAGTTCCGGAATCTCCACGCTAAGCTTTCCGTCTGTCTCCTTGATAACAAGACCGCTTTCATCAGACTGGCCTATGTATTTCAGTTCTTTTGGCAATTGGTCAGACAAGACCACGTTTCGATAGTTTTCGCCACTGACAGGACCTCTACCTTGGATTCTACGCCATGTATAGCCATCCCACTCTTCCACAACGACACGGTCGAATCCTTCCACGTCGTCATCACAGATATGACGGGCATAATTAGTGATATCCTCACCTAATGTCTCTTCATTATACCAGCCTGGAGTGATTACCGTGAAATTATTATCTCGCCCATCAATATATTCTACCCCAATACTATCAGAGAAAGACCAATCATCGACTAAATCTTCCGCTATGCCATTTATTGGTGTCGGATTTTTTGACATCAATGTCCTATACACAACAGGACTCCATGTTCCTTTATGAATCCGATTTTTTAAATCCATGAAACTTTCTAAATGGGATGTCGTGGCAGAAAGTATATCAGGGAATTTTACAATGATGCGTTTATTCCACGTTCCATTTTCATCTTCCCCTGTAGAAACATCTTCCATTGTAATATCCACTTTCTTTCCATCTTCCAAATAGCCATATCTTAGAGCTTCAGTGTCATTATCCAATCTATAGACAATTCCATTAGATTTATTGTCCAAAGACAAAGCACATGTATCGTTTAGATAGTAAGACACACGATAGTTGCCCAGATTGACATAAGCCTCAGAAGCATCATGCCAGAATCGGAAAAACTGGAAATCATTGTATTCCATAAACTTACGTCCATAAGACAGACGTACATTATCACGGCCTCCGTTTATCCATTCTACCTCGTTATTTGCTATTTTTATAATGCATTCAACAGTGTCATTCACAGAAACATCAGTAGTGTCAAGATTCTTTACTAAAGCAAGAGGATTGTCGAGGATATCCACTTCGTTTCGCTCCATAGTGTAAGTGGCGTTGTTAGGGTAGGCATTGCTCACCCAACTCTCAAAATTAGATCCGCTTACCGTGCTTGTCAAGCCAACTTTATTGTGTTCCGAATCCTTCACCTTCACCACGAAAGAGACACTGTCCATTGTAGCTTCTAATTCTCCCGTCTTAAAGCCTGGTATATTACTGATGTTCCATATAATGGAATGATCTGCCGCATTATAAGATCCTCCCTTTGTCGCGCTGACAAACTCATAGGCTGAATCCAATTTGGTTGTGACAACAGCATCCTTTGCGTCTGCTGAACCATAGTTACGAAGTTGGACACCATAAGTTACGCTATCACCTTTGTAAGCGAAAGTCTTATCAACAGACATATAAACCTTTACATTTGCTTTTGCTTTCATATCCGCAGGAGCTGCAAGGTTACCTGATGTCACCAACATACCCAATGTGCGGAACCAACCGTGAAAGTACTTCGGAGTACTGTTTATGTACCGATCGTCGTCTGTCATATCTTTACTAGGGTCTTCTGAAGTATCTTCCCATCTTAATTCACATTCACGGTAGATATCACCTAATAGCTCTTCATCTCCTAAAGCCACTACTGAAGGAGCAGAACAACCCAAAGCAAAATTTGCGCTAATTGAAGACATTACTGTGCCATCCATGTTATAACACACCTTGCTTTGGCTCGGACCGAACCAATCCAACGAATTTAGACTTGGGCTTGACCCAAGGACTCCGCAATCGTTACCTTCTGAATCCACCATTGGCCTTTTCATAAATTCCGCATAACGGATAGCCATGTCACGTTGGAATGTATTTCCAACGGAATCAATCTGGTGTGTCTTTGGATTCCACGTTGTTTCGGGATTGCCATGCCATAAATAATTCAAAATAGTACGCCATGCAGATCTGAAATCCTCTCCGAGATGGTAATTAGAGAATGTCACTTTTGTGTCATCTTCTTTATCGAAGTCAAAATTACCAATTGAAGGGATAAGCCCTTGCTTGTAAGCCTCACCCATCAACCAATCCGAAGAAGCCTCTCCTCGCTTATACTGATTGATTTGCCAGTCTGTTCCTTCTCCATCCTCCTCAAGCCACTTGGCAAACTCATGATAATAAGCAGGGGCCAAGTAGTCGAAAAATCCAAAATCACCACCACTACTAAAAACACTAGAAGGAGTAATGTCTGGATAATCTTTCTGTGTTAACCTCCACATAGTTTTTTCACTACCTTTGTTTCCACTATGAACATATCCATCAATACCAATATCTCCACTAAAGTGACCTAATTTATTTCCATTTCGAACACACATAAATGTATCAACAAAAGCCGAAAGATAATCCTTCGCCATCTGTTTGTAGGAAATAGGATTTCCATTGAAATCAGTCACTGGTTTGCCATTTTGCATCATGGTATCTCCCCACTGTTTGTATGCAATCAACAGTGCCAATGCTATATCTTCGTCTCCATCTGTAGCAGAGCCATAAGTAGTATTTGTTTCAATTTCGCCATTTGCATAACAGCTAGCCAATCCTGGACTAAATTCGTAATCAGGAAATAGTATTTTTCCATCTGAATATCGTGTTGCTTTAGGTATTCTGTTATCGTGTATCCACATCCACAGGCCATTAAACGTAGGCTGGTCGGCAAAGATAGCAGATGCCAAAAGCATATAACCGTCACCCTCCGTACAGAATACGGGCCCTCCAGGTTCCAGGTCTTCATGCTTCTCATAATTATTGAAAGTAATGTATGGCACGCCGCAATGTGTTTCTTCATATCTGCAGCGATGGCTCATAATCTGGTATGCCTCACGCATTGTTTTCTCCATGTCGGCGTGAGTCACTCCCTCCGCATTATATTTTGCAAGAGTTTTACCCTCTTTATATTCCAAAAACTGAGGAAAAGGGAATGAAGGATTTCCAGAATTGATGTTTATATCAACAAAACTTGAAGACGGAGCTGGCTGCACAGGCTCCGGCTCTGCCACCTTTATTTTTGACAACAACTCAACATCTCCACATTTTGAGTCTTCTATATCTGTAAACACCAAATCATAGTAGCAGTTTTTTGAACCTGGATTTGGTTTGTTATATGAACTTTCGGTGCATCCAACCCATTTCACGCCCAAACCTTTTACATCTTCAACAGACTCGTCAAACAACAAACTGTTTAAATCTTGTCTCTGGACGCTTGTACAGAATATAGACCCGATACCTGTAAGTTGCATTCCAACGACATATATTTCATCGTTCGGTATTTCAAATTCACAATCTACAACACATTCGGTAATCGTGTCGCTTATAATGAAATTTCGCTCTTCGCCTATGAATACGGTTTCCATTTTCACCAGACTTGACACGTCTGGATTATATTTGTATAGAATTGGCGTAACGCCTATTTCTGTAGGATTAACATAACCTTTAAATTGAGTTTTAAAAGAGCGAAGCGTTGTTTTGTTGGCAGTCTGCAACATTATTCCATAATCTATGAAAGCTTCTTCTTTTGCATCTTGAAACTCGTCAGAAGGAAGTATGGTGGTCTTAGACGGTTTATTAGCCCATACACTTGCCCAGCTTCCTTCTATTGATGCGGAAGAACTTGGAATCCGTATTGTGTTTTCCCCGACGCTGACGGTTATGGTATCTATGACATTAGAATGTGATTCGTCGCCAAAGATTACAAGCTCAGTTTCTGCGGCAGAATTTACTTTGAATATCAGGTTATAATTCTTCTGATTAGATGTATCAGACAGCAATGTCTCTCCTCCCAGATTTTCAACGACTCTTTTCTCTTGTTTCACATAAACTCCGTCAGATGTAATCGAACACAAACTGTCTTTCGGTGTCATCACAACCTCGTACATCCCCTCCTCTTTAACTTTGCCTGCCAACAATGTATCTGAAAGTCGTTTGCCGTTAAGATACCAATCAAGAGTATATCCGTCATCCTCCAACACAGACGAAATTACGGTTTCAAGACGAATCTCACTATCTTCACATACAGTCATGGTGTCTCCAGCCAATAGATTATTAACAAACAGACGGACACTAGGACAAAGCGAAACCAACTCACAATCAAATGTCATTGGATGAAGGTAACGTATAGCTGCAGAGTCGGAGCCTACACCACATTGTCCCAAATCATTCTGTCCGAACGCAAAGTATTGATTCTTACTATTGACTACGTAACCAAAATTGTCACCGCATTCAATTGCCACAGCATCTTTCACAACAGAGCCATCTTCGTACGTCAGCAATATTGGGCTACTGAAACTCTTAGCCGAATTGTCTGCTCCTGCCACACCTCCGTCACCGTCATTATTTCCCCAATAGAGAACATAACCGTCAAATGTCACAGCAGCACCGTAACCTCTACCACCGTCAATCTGCTTCACGTTATCAAGATACGAACGACCTCTTATAGAAAAGTATTCTCCAGCGGAAATACGGTTAGCATACAAAACCTCTTTCATCTTGCCTGTGCCTGTGCAACCGCCCCAACTATCATTTCCCCATCCATAGGCCTTACCATCCTTTGTGACAGCGAATGAAACCACGTCTCCAGCACCAATAGCGACCACATTTTTCAAAGGTTCCATAGTCTCTTCCAACAAGACAGGCTTCAAATTATTTGTGTATTCTCCTGACGCCGAGGAACTGTGTCCATCCCATATACCTGTACTGTACACCATTCCGTCGGTAGACAATGCAAAAAACGAATCGTCTCCAGCACAAACATCAATGAATTTTGGAGAACCAATAATTGTGTCAACATGAACAAAATCTCTCGATATTACCACTGAACTATCGTTCATAAGAGCAATATATCCATATGTAGAGCCTACAACCTTCTTCACATTCCCAATATATTCGCCCCCAGGTGTACCATCTAAGTTATAACCTTTAACCGATGTTGCTTCAACAGGAACAAAATCCACATAATACAAGGCTTCTGCGTATGTTTCCCCCCACAAATAGAGTACACCTTTATCTGAGACACCCAAGAAAAAACCTCCAGAACCGGATTCCACTTGTTTTAATTTTACCCCCTTGGTGTTGACCAATTGCGGAGTAGAATAAAAACTCTTGTTTACATATCCTGCAACAGTTGTATCCAAGCATAAAACATTGGTAACTGCCGTGTCTTCAGCAGCATTGTCCCCCCACGCGTAAACATTGCCGTCTTTGCATAGAGCAACGCCATTTCGCGAATTTCCGCTTATGGGCATTGGCATAGTTGCGGCCTGCGAAATACCAGCAAACAATACCGAACCTGCAAGTAACATTTTTTTTAAATTCATATATTTGTCTATTAAATTAAACCTGAAAAAAAAAGATTCTACAGATTCAAATTTTTCACTTTTGAAAACTGTCAGCCCCCTTCAAGGCTACTCTTGATACATCAAATTTTGCAAAGTAACATAATTACCAGAACAAAAACAAACATTCCCGAATTTAAATTGAGACACAAATGTAAAAAAACAAAAACTGCTGAAAATCAACCATATACAAACATATTTTTAAAGATTTGGCTACATGCTACATTTCTACAAGGCGTGCAAAAATGCAAAGCCCCACAAATTCGACAGTCCGACCGTCAGAAAAAAACAAAAAAGGAGGGGACTTCCGTTCGGAAATCCCCTCCTCAAGGCGGCGGCTACCTACTCTCCCACAGTGCGCAGTACCATCGGCGATGCCGGGCTTAACTTCTCTGTTCGGAATGGGAAGAGGTGGAGCCCCGG
>JAGBRL010000091.1 GCA_017632345.1 Paludibacteraceae bacterium | reverse complement strand
TGTGTGAGTCGAAGATAACCAAAAAGGACTGAATCTTGCAAGTCAGATTCAGTCCTAATTTTTTTTATTGCTTAAAAGTTTTATCGGACACTAATAATTTATAATTATTAGTGTCCGATAAAACTTTTAAGCAATAAAAAAATTTAGGACTGAATCTGACTTGCAAGATTCAGTCCTTTTTGGTTATCTTCGATTCACACATATAAAACATAACCATGGGCAAAAGTACACATTTTATCGGACACTAATAAAAGATTTATCAACATAAATCCATGTACCTTTGTCTTCTATGAACGCATCCGCATTCGGATTCAGATATAAGCCCATAATTTCTAATGTTTAATATTTTTACAAAGATAGGAAAATTCAGCTTTTGGAAAATACTATTTTACTTTAATAATTCTATACGTACCATCATCACTTTTAACTTTACAATAATCAATACTCAATTTATCCCCGACGACCTGTTTTACCTCGATCAATTTTGCTTTTTTATCATTCCATATATAGTAAGTTTTGGGAGGTTTACCTAATCCCATTCTAAGCATAGGATGTAGATTTTTATAACTTTCGTTATCCTTATCAGTCGAACTTGTGAAAAGGCATCCATTCAAATGAATATTAGGAGTGAATGGATAACACAAGTTATCTTTTATACAATTACCTTTTTTATCAAATAATGACACTATAGGCTCATAAGAGGAGTCTTTATGAGCGATTATCAAATTATCTAACACATCAATGGAAAAATATTTACAGGGAACTATTTCTTTTCCGTTTTTGTGAATAACGCCAAACTTACCATTTGTTTCATATATCAACAAATCGCCATTAATGTAAAAGAAATTCATCATAGATTCTTTTGATAATGTGTTGATTTTTACATGTGAAGAATCCTTTGTTATGAGATTTTTACCAAATTTAAACCTATCTGTCAATTTGTTGTTGCAAATAATATCGCAATCGGAATCATGCCAACCGAAAATGTAGTTTTTATACGTAGAACATCTATCATATTCAATAGAAGAAAGAGCGTCTCCACTCAATGAAAATACAATAAAACTCAACTCAGATTTGTTAAAATTATGGTATATCAGATAATTATCTGATAAAGTAATGGTATTTTTATCAAATTTAAAAGGAACAATCAAACGTTCTTTAAGATCAACAACTCCATATTTATTGTTTTTTTTAACGATGAAATATTGATTTGAATACGGTTGAAGAGATTCATGATGACTAAAAAGGCTACGATTAAGCATGAAATGAATTTCATCATATTTTAGGATTTCGTTTCCTTCGTAATCATATAGCAAAGAGTATCGATTTCCTTCATCATCACATTGGAAAATAAAATAAGAACCGATATCAGCTACCCAGTACATATTTGCATCAAGATATTTAATTTTATCATCCACAACAATCCCTACTTTATTTTGAAAATAAATAATTCTTGACTCTTCATTATTTCTTTCAATTTTGCCAGATTTGATAACTTCACCTTTTTTTGAAAAAAGAGTAACTGAGTCTCCAATCTGCATATAGCAAAAATTTTCATAACAATATGACCCATCCCAACTATAACGCAGAGGAATAATTTCTTCTCCTTTAATATTTACGAATCCACATTTGGAATTTTTTTGTACTTTTATCATGTCATTAACAACACCTTCAAAATAGTCGTACTTTGCTAATGAATCATTTAACCTTTTTTCATCAAAACGCTGAGAATGAGCATTAAAGCACAGACATAATACAGCAAATAAAATTGTAAAAAACTTATCTGTATGCATAATAACTTGTTTTGTATTGTTAATTATCATGCGTTTTCCATTGGACATAACCGCATTTAGCTATCAAAAGCATAGCTCCCTTTTCTGCATATTCTGCGATGAAAGCATTTTTCAGAGACTCCCATGAAGGATCCAACTCTGTTTCACAATTGCCATACAAACAGAAAATATTCTTACTATTGAATATCATCACCATAGGTGCCGTTTTGGCATCACCATCTTCTTTGTATTTAAAACCATCAATGCTTTTTGCTACAGTTGAGCTGTACCTTTCGATTGCAGCCTTACATTCTGTCGTATCTTTAAACAGATAATAACTTAACCAATACCGCAAATAACTATCTTGCCCGTATTTATTTTTTACAAGCGACCGTGACTTCAGCAAGTAGCAATCATGAGGGACTACCATATATTGTTCTTTTTTTAAAAAATTACCACGAAAATCGTCTGGCGCCTTATTGGGCAAGCATGTGTAGTCAACATCTAATTTTCCAACAAAACTGTCAAAATAGTTTTGCGCAATCACAGAAGTCGCGCTCCACAAAAATAATAACACAACATAAAAGAATTTCATAATTCAACCAAATTACACAACGCCGCACTACTAAAACTTTTTAAAATTCCGAACTACCAAAAGTTATCACGAAATATTACCGTGTCAAAAATTCACATAGCATGATGTTGCAAAAACAAAAAAATATCATAAAGGCACGATAAGGCAAAGGTAAAAAAAATATCGAACAAAACCATTCCTTTCTGAAATATATTCCCTGCATCATCACGACTCGTTCTTTAAATTTAACTGCAACTAAAAAAGCGTCCTAAACTCTTGCGGAATTTAGGACGCTTGCGGGTTATTCAGCCAATAAATTATGGTTTTATAATCTTGATGCTGAACTGTTTTTCTTCAGTTTTAACATCCACAATATATGTACCTCTGCTCAAATCTCCGACATAAACACTTTCTCCTGTATTCACTTTCTTGCGCACCAGAACTCTGCCGGTCATGTCTGAAATAGAAATCATCGCGCTCTCCTCTTCAGCAAAAGAGAACCACAGATAATCTTCAGCCGGATTAGGGTAAACCTGCACGGCTCCGACTTCAGCCTCGGCTAACGCATCGTATGTAGTTTCGCCATTTTCTTCACCGCCAGCCCCTTCTGTTTCTACAGGGAAGTAAGCGTTCTTCGCCGCAAACGTAGGACGAGACGTGATGCACCATGCCCCATCTCCGCTGTAAGAGAAACGGCTATAAGTCTGTCCCGACACATGATTCACATATCTTATAGAGTCCAGCACAACAAGTTCACCGTCCTCCATTCGCGAAAGCGATATTGTCTGCGAGCTCGACTTAGACAATTTGAAATTAGTGTGCAGAGGTCCCTGCGCAGAAGAGTCTGCATCAGCCCAGATTACCAGATAGCCCTTAGCCGGAACTGTTGTCTTTTCTGGCTGACCTGTAGGAATCTGGAAACGGGTCAAGTTCTTCCTCTTGTCCGAAATGTACATGCCACCCAAATCCACAGGAGATGTTCCGTCGTTGTAAATTTCAATCCAGTCATCATCTTCGCGGAACTCGTCCACATACTGATTGTTCGACGCGCAGACCTCATTAATGAACAGTTTCACATCAGAAGGCGACCAGTCCGGGTCTTTTTCATAAACAGCTTTCAGCACCAATTCTCCATTAACATTTGCCTCATATTTGAAACTGTTAGATGAGCTTGTCACCACAGAGCCAGTCTGGCTGTCGAACAACGACATATCGAACGCAATAGAAGACGAGCCGTCTGCACTATGCAGTTCCACCGCCAACACGTTTTTGCCATTATTCAGGAGACTCCTTGGCACATCAAAGCGCAAAGTGGCGTACGAGTCCATTTCGAGAATAGCAGGAATAGTGTCGTCCACCTGACCATCCGGCAAGTTGAAGCGGAACACCTCAGTGCCGTTGATGTATATTATCGCGCCGTCGTTTATATGAGCCAAGCACTGAAGGCTTTCGCCCAACGCAGAAACATCATCTATCGAAAGTTCCTTTCTGAAATAAGTTGTAGTATTCACACTACCACCGAAGCCGCCAAAGCCGCCGCCCCAGTCACCAAAACCGCCACCGCCAATGCCGCCGAATCCGCCGCCAGCAGAAGACGAGCTGGAAACAGTTGTCTTATGATAATAGCTGAGACCAGAACCAAGCGGCGCCGCACCTGCGACCCATGCAGAATCCACATAATCAGCCCTTTTCCATGCAGGGTCAACAGACTCTTTCTGGTACAAATACTTCCACGTATCCGAAGTCTTCAGCAAATCAGTCTCCTGACGAATTTCCCAATTCTTGAATCGGTAGCCATCAGGCACGATAGGCTCCACAGTAATTTCCGAACCAGTAAAATAATAGCTTCTGAAATCTTTTCTGTAAATATTTTCCAAATCATTCAGCACAAAACCAGAGCCTTCAATATCCGAATAGATACGGATAGGCAGAGGCTGTCCCAGTTTCAGAGAATCTTTAACATGCCCCATCACATAATCTTTTCTGTTAGCCACAAAGTTTCTGACCTTTTCCGCCTCATCGCGCCAGCTGCTCACCTCGTTCTTTTTCGATTTTAGCAAAAAGTCGAAGTAGTAATCAGCCTCCGGCTCCACGTTTGCAATCATGCTGTCCATGAAATAAGAGACATTCTGAGGCTCGAAAGTTGTTCCGGCATGCGCCACGAACTTGGTCATCAAGCGCCTTTTAACTTCGCTGTTCTTGATGAATCTTGAGAAATACCCGCACTTTGCCGCATAAGAGAAACCGTTAGTCTGCATATAGTTTCCGTACAAAGAAGTTGTATAGTCCACATCATACAAAATCCAGCGCCATTTGCCTCCATCAAGACGCTTCCACGCCTTGTTATTGCCCTCAGACCAGTCTTGGTTACAATAATAAATCTGAGTCATAAAGTAATTCAAGAACTCTTCCACATCAATAATCTCGTCCATTTTAGAGTAAAAATCAGGAGCATTAGGGTCAGACTTAGCCAACTCCAGAAGTTCGTTAAACTCGTTGCACTCCACAGCCTTTTTCTGTGTCTCTTCTATGCAGAACTCCTCTTCGTCCAGACCGTAATTAGAATATACAAAATCCTTATTTGTACGCTCTCTGATGCCCAGCATACCATAATACTCGCCATTCAGGAACACAACCGAAGGCTCGTAAGCCTGATGGTCTATGTCCATACCCGAAACCGCCAGCGTCTGCAAGAAAGCGTCGCGGAACAGCATTCGTCCAAAATCATTTCCTGAATTTCTCAGAACGACGCTTTTCCACTTCAAGCTAGGCTTTTCGCTAAAGACAGGATAATCAATCTTGTTGTTCCCGAAAGTCTTGTTTGCCTTCACCTTCAAAGACTTGATAGGCTTTGTGCGCGAGCAAGCCCCAAAGACACCTATTTTCACCTCCTGATTAACCTGAGAAACATTGTCCTCGTCAAACAATTCAAAATTGCAAGGGCGGTCCCAGTCGTGCATATAGTTCGCTTTTCTGTCCGTTGAGCCACATTTGGACGGAACAGTCAAACCATTCTTTCCGATTACCAAAATACCCATCGAATCTCCGTAAACGTAATCTCTGTCCGTTGACAAAGAGACGATTTTTGTGTTTGTAGGAATATCATCAATACCGATAAAATAAGTAGCCGTAGAGACCGTGCTCGCAACCTCGCCGTCAATCATCGCAACAGCGCGCAAAGGCGTCACTTTAGATATTTGAATAGGCGACGAATAAACAGGCGACGAGGCAGTCGGCTCAGATCCGTCTGTTGTGTAATAAATCTTGGCAGGCTCACCATTCTTCATCGTGATTTCCACCGAAACAGGAGCATTGTAAAAACCACCTTCGCGAGAAAAGACAGGCGCCGCTGTTTGCTTGCTTGCCACCTTAACACCATTGTTCGACGCTAATATTGTTGACGACAGCAGATAGCCGAAGCTCTCCTCACCGTCGCTCACCCTTCCGTAAGAAGCGTTTCTGAGCGGTTTCGGGTAAGAGACAGCATCCACCAAATTTCCAGACTCGTCGTTCAAATATAACTTACCACCATCGCTGTCCAGCTTGAAACTCACATGATTTAACGTGTCGAGTTCGTCAAAATAGAAAACAGCGTAGCCGTTCGGCTCAATCATCATATCGCCTTCGAACTGCCACATCGTAGGGTCTGAAGAACTTTCCGAAAAGAAGTAATTAGAAAGATCCACAGGTTCAGTCCCCGAGTTGTACAACTCCACCCAACCTTCAAAATTAAAATTCTCGTTGACATGACTAGAGACATTCTTCACCATCATTTCGTTAATAAAAACCGACGGGAACAAGACGAACGGGCATAAAAGCCCCACAACCAATGTAAATATACGCTTATTCATAATATTTGTAGTTTATAACTATATTCAAAAAAAATAACCTAAGCAAATTTCGAAATACAATTTGTCTTCAAACTGTTCAGACCGGTCAGAATTGCTGAAATCTGGCGGTTACTTTCACAAATTACGTTTTTGCAAACCCACCGTCTTAATCTGCGAAGCACTTTCTGAACACCCTAAGCAAAATGTCCTTCAAAATCACCATGAACTAAATTAAAGAAGCTGCCTTGAAACAATCTTCCAAACATAATTCAAATGTAATTGACTGCACCTCTGCCAAACAAAGCGCCCCGTCCACATTGCGAAGCCGCACATCTGGCAAAACACACCTCTGCAAGTTTATTGATTTTTTTTCAATTATGCAAAAACGCAACAACATATCTGTCCGTTTTTCAATAAAAAACGGAACTTCTTCAGCAAACAGCAGACAGACAGATAGCTCACATCTTTTAATCTGCAACAATGGAGATTCGCATTACTTCACAGCAGACGGGCTGACGCCAAAACGTTCTTTAAACCGTTTGCTGAAATACGCAAGATCGTTAAATCCGGAAGCAAAAGCCACATCGCTCACAGTCTGAGAGTTTCTTCCGCCTTTAAGCATACGCATTGCCTCATTAAGTCTGAACTCGTTCAGCAGTTCGATTGGCGTTTTGCCCAGTATTGCTTTAGTGCGTCGCGATAAAGTTGCGCGGCTCACGCACATAGCGTCCGCAAGTGAATCCACAGACAAATCGCTCTCCGAATACCTCAATTTTATAATACTCAAATACTTTTCAAGGAATGGATCAGCCTCGGTCTCTTCGGTCTTTTCCAGAGGCATGTCCGAATCCGTATTTTTCATAAACTGAGCCACAAACCGTTCCTGCTGCAGTTTACGCATATTCAGAATATTGCAAAGTTTCACAAACAGTTCGTCCTGGCTGAACGGTTTCGGGATATAGTCGATAGCACCGCTAAGCAGACCCAAAAGTCTGTCGCTCTCCGCAGTTCTTGCAGAAAGGAACAAAATCGGAATATGTTTAAACGCCGCGCTTTTCCTAATGACCTCGCACATCTCAACCCCGCTCATCTCCGGCATCTCCACATCGCTCAGGATTATGTCGAAATCACGTTGATTCAAAAGATCCAAAGCCTCAAGCCCGTTATTTGCGGTAAATACGGTGACATGCTTTTCCAGCAGAGCCTTCATACCTTCGCATATAAGCTTGTCATCATCAACCACAAGCACAACATTCCCCTGCAACATCTCAAGACTTTCAGGCGCAATCTTGTCCTTGGCATTTCCCACATACTTTTTAGAGCGCAACTGTTTCACCGAAGCAGGCAAAGTCAGTCTGACCACCGTACCCTCGTTCCTGCGGCTTTCAATATAGACAGTTCCCCCGTTTCGCTGAACATACTCTTTGCAGATGCCGAAGCCCAGACCACTGCCCTGCTCTCCATTAGTTCCGGCCGAGCTTTCGTTTTTCCCGGAAGAGAGCAATTTCTTCACCTTCTCTTCGGACATGCCCACGCCGCTATCCTTTACCTCAACCACAATCACATCCTCCTGCTCTTTGGCAATAACCTCGATACGTCCACCTTCAGGAGTAAACTTGATGGCGTTATTAAGCACATTACGCAAGACGATTTCTAACATTCTCTCATCAACAAAAGCGAAATGTTCCAGATTAATATCTTTGCAGAAGAGCTGTTTTTTCTTTTCCAACAAATCCTTCAGAAGCAGATACGCATTATCGACAGACAATTCCACCGAAGCATCTGTTTTTTTGCATACAATATCCTTTTGTCCTGCATTAGCCCAATCGAGCAACTTAACCATTTCGCCCTGCAACGTTTTGGCAGAACCAAGCACATCACCGAGCACTTTAAAATCCTCAGCAGTAGAGACCGACCCTTTGTCCTTCAGGCTTTCCAAAGCGGTCACAATCGCGAACATCGGGTTCTTCAAGTCATGCCCCACCACAGAGATAAGCCTATCCTTTTCGTTCAGAGCCTGGCTCAGTTCCACGGTCCTCTCGTCCACCTTGTCGCTCAAAATTTTCTGTTCCTGCACAAGCCTTTTCGTCCTTGCGTAAAAATAGAGATACACAGCAAGCGCGACCGCCAGAATCAAAACTAACTTGAACCATATCGTGTTCCACCAAGGCGGTCTGACCTCTATGTTCAGAACTATAGTTTTAGACTTGCTGTCAAGACTTGTACGATACGCCTCAACCACCAGCCTGCAAGACCCCTCAGGGATATGCGTAAAGTTCACGCTGCGACATCTCCCAAGTTCAATCCACTTATCCGAAACGCCCTCCAGCCTATACCGAAGCTGCACGCAGTCAAAGTCAGAGAAGTCAATCAAGTCAAAACATATCGTCACATTAGACTTGTCATAATCCAACGTCAGCTTATCAAGAGCGTTCAAGTCGCCGTTAGCCAGCACCCCCTCGCCCTTTTTCACCTTCTCTTCAGAGATATACAAGTCAGAAAAGCGGAACAGTTCAATTTCATCGGCATCCGCAAGCTTTTCCGGGTTAAAAGAGAGAAAGCCACCGTTTGTGCCGAGATGCAAAATTCCGTTAGAATCTTTAATTCCAGACCTGCTATAAAAATAGTAATTCGGCAAGTTTTCATAGTCGCCAGGCAGTTTCCACACTGTTTTTTTCTTATAATCAAAAGAGTACACATAGTTACTGCCGGCAACCCAGAAAAGCCCGTCATTGTCACGAAGAATAGTGCTGAATCCCACGTCCGGCAAGAAGTCCAGCTTTTCGTAAGAAGAGCCGTCCGGGGCAAATTTGAGCACACCGGAACTGGTAGCCGCAAAGAAATATCCATCCTCGTCGCAAACCCCGTCGTTCACGCTAAGCGGGACATACGACTTTACAATATTCACGTCAGGCAAAGTGGCGCGAGCCTTACCATCCTTTAGCCACCACAGTGTATTTGTAGAGATAACCCATCGTACACCATCTCGCCCTTCGCACACATGATACACCCACCTGTTGGACTGTCTCGAAAGCGTGTCGCCCTCCAAAGGCACGCGCGACCAGTTCGCCCCGCCCTTTCTCATGTAAAGTCCGTCGCCAGCGGTACAAGCATACATTTCGTCGCCAAAAGAGCAAATGCTAAAGTAGCACTTGCACGGATTCTCAATACCATCAAACGGCTCGTTTATCACATTTCCGTTCTCCAAGTTGACACGGAAGACGCCACCACCCCAAGTTGCCACCCAAAGCTCGCCGTCCGGAGTCTTTGTCATGTGCAGGATATTGTTGTTATCAAATTTTTTCAGGCTGAATTTGGAGAAGTCAAGCGGCATAGAAAAGATTCCTATACCGTCAGAACCGACGTACAACGTTCCGTTATCCTCCAGGAACGAGGAGCAGACCGAAGCTGGGAATCCGTAATTTTCGGACATGGTCATGACCTTCTGGTCATTGATTCTATATCGCCACACACCTGAATTTTGCGTGCCGACCCAAATATCGCCCATGTTATCTTCCGTAATTGCATAAATCTTTCTAAACTCGTCGTGCTGCGCATCGAACGGCATGACCGACAAGAACTTAAGGTCTTTAATCTGAGAGCCGGAAGTGTGCCAAAGACCGTCACCGTCAGTAGCGAACCAGTACCTGCCAGTCTTGTCCCGCATCACCTTAGACACATTTGCAAACGGCACAGACACTATTTTGGGCTTGCTTATTTTCCCCTCCGTTATGTCGAACACCAGCATTTCGTTAGCCTGCGTCGTCATATACAGTTTATCGTCCTCATAAATAAACCCTTTGATAAATCCGAAAGAACGTTTCTCTCCCATGTCCAGCTCAACTTTATTGCCCGCCTTGTCGAACACGCAGACCGAATCGACCGACCCTGCCCACACCCTGTCATACTTGTCGATGAACATTGCGCAGACATAAAAATCTTTTGTGGCCTTGAAGATAGGAGAATTGCTTGAAAACACGCGTTCAGTCTTGCTGTACGGGTAAATACCGGCACTTGTGAAAAGATAATAGTTGCCTTTATCATCCTTATACAAATCTATGGACTCTTTGAAAAAAGACGAGTTAAACTCTTCCGGCATCACGTTCCTGAAGGAATCGGCACGCATATCGTATTCCAGCAACAATCCGTTATAGCCGCCGGCACAAAGGTTTCCGTTTTCGAAAGATGAGACAAACTGAAAATTCTCACGAGGCATCTCTTCATACACAGACTTTTTATAATGCTTAAAAAACTGTCCGTCAAAACGCTCCAGCCCGAAGTCCGTAGCAGCCCACACAAAGCCGTCAGCGTCCTTCGTCAAGCCAAACACACGATTAGAGATTAGACCCTCTTTAGTTGAATAATGGTCAAACCTTCCTAACTCCTGTGCATTCAAACCGCAGTTCAGCAAAAGTAAAAGTAATATTGCAAGTATGTGTTTCCGCATGATTCGCAAATATAGAAAAAATATCTGTTCAACACGCAGAATCTGCAAAAAAAACAATACATTTCCCCCGGCTTTTTATACACTAAACAGAGGACAATCTTTCTAACAAACACATATCCGCAGATAAAAAAAAGGCTGCACTACTCAACACGAGCAGCGCAGCCAACACCACAAATTACAATATTACATTAAAAAAACACAGTCTTACTTAACAACAGCCAATCTTGACAGATTGCCGTCTTTAGAGCGAAGCAGATAAACACCGTCCGCAAATCCTGCAGCCTCGAGAGCCGTCTTAACATCACCATCCTCAATGCTAACCGTCTTCAGACAAATACCCTGAAGAGAGAACACATCAAAGACACCGCACATCGGCTCGTTGTTCAAAACCAAGCCAGACTCAGTCGCGCTGCCGCCGGCAAACACAATCTTGTCCAAATTGAACCAGCTGCCTTCTATATAAATCTTCAGCAGATGCGTTCCAGCAGACAGTTCTGCAGTTTTGCCAGACACCTCCGCATATACGCCCCAGTCTTCCGTATTCGGCACTTCCACGAGGTCTGCAATCTCCTCGCCATCCAAGAACATACGGAAAGAAGCGTTATCATTAGCAGAAGAGACCGTAGCCGTCCAATTATACACAGCCGTCTCTTTAACATCTACAGTATAAGAGAGCCATTCACCGCTGATAGTCCATCCCACCTTGTAACCAGCTTCGTCATCACCTTCCACATCCACGCCGTCGTTACGGAACGCTCCGCTCTTATTTTCAACTTCCTCGTCATGATAAGCGACACCTTCGCCACCTGTGTCATAACGTTCAGCCTCGATTACCCCCGGAATAGTCTGCGCAACACCTTCGTAAGGACCTTGCTCCTCAGCCACACCAAACATCCAGTAGTCAAACTCGAACTCACCAGAGAAGACGAAGAACAAATCATGCTCGCCGCTAACCAAGGTTGAGAGATTTGCGGTAATCGTTGTCAGCTTTCCGTCAGTATCTGGCACTTGCGCATAACCTATCACATCTCCATCCGGTTTGTCAATACAAATCTTGATAACAGCCTTCGCATTAGAAGATACGTTAGCGATAAACTTATTAGCGCCACTGCCGAAGTCCACACCAGAAACACCAATCCAGTCGCCCTTGCTTATAGAAGTCACGAGCATATTGGAGCCGCCTTCCTTAGTATTTATACCGCCCATCCAAGCCATCGTTTCGGCTTCCGTCTTCACGAACGGATTGAGAGCCTGCACCTGCTCAACACCAGCCAAAGTGCCCTTAGCCTGACCGATAGTCGATTTAGACTCGTCCACCGGAATATAATCTATATGAGTAGAACGGTAGCCGCCCTCGATACCCATATTGTTCTGCAGCACCAGCGCATGATAGGTGATGTACCACTTATCTTTAAATTCAAAGATCGCATGGTGGTTGTTGCCCCAGCTTCCTGAGAAGAAATCTCCCGGGTTTTTGAACACCATTCCAGTATATGTGAAAGGTCCCATCGGACTATCACTTGTCATGTAACAGATCTGCGCGTTAGACATAGGGTCGTTCTTGCAGTTCCAGTTAGAGCAGTAGCTGTACAGATACTTGTCTCCAACCTTGTTCGCTCCCGCATCCTCGAAGAGGTAAGGCGGATTGATAGCCACCGGACTACCGTCGAGCGAGATATAATCTTTACCCAATTTGACCACTCTGGCAGTTCCCGGATCAGCCTCCTTGCCCGTAGGCACTCCGCCACCGAAGTACAAATAAGCAGTACCGTCGTCATCCATCAAGACCGCAGGGTCAAAGAGCCAGTTCACAGTAGAGCAAGTTGGCGTGTTTCTCGACACAAGCTCCTTTCCAATCGGATCAGTCCAAGGGCCATAAGGAGTATCGCTTGTGACCACCCCGATTCCGCTTCCGTTGTTTGCGAAATACAAGAAGAACTTATCCTTTCCGTCCACCTTCGCATGCATTGCCGACGGAGCCCAAGAGCAGGTTGCCCATTTCGCAGCACCGGCACTATTGTTTCGCCCTGCAATATTCATGCTACCATGGTCAGTCCAATTGACCATATCTTTAGACGAGATGCAGTTGATGGTGTTAATTTTACCATAACTGTTAGTCGTCAAATTACCATTCGCGTCATACTCATAGACATCATTAGTCATATAAACAAAGACCTCGTCGTTATAGACCATTGCATACGGGTCAGCGCCGAAACGCTGCGTCATAAGCGTGTTATGGTTGCTCTGGTCCTTATAGCCCTTAGTCAAAGCCACACCTTCAAAAGCCTTGCTCGGATCGTCTGTTGTCTCAGGCTGTTCCGGTTCCACCACCTCGTTGCCTCCAGCTGTAGCCTTTCCTACGAAAGTAGTCGTACTTTGCGGTTCGAGAGTGATTTGAAATGAGCCGTCTGCCGCAGCCACGTCACTGCCCTTAGCCAAGTTCTTCGAGCCAGAAGTGACGTAAGGAGTCCAGTTTTTCACCTTAGTGCCAGGCACAGAGAACGTCAGAGTTTTAGACACCGTGCTTCTGTTCACTGCCACAATCACCACATCGTCGTTCTTCTTGTAAGCAGAGACATACACGTTATAAGTAGGATTGCTGTCTGCCTCCACTCTCACGTAGCCCGGACGCACAAACTTAGAGTACTGCGCCATGCAGTAACCACGCTTGCTAATCTTGCCGTCTTCCTTTATAGGGCCGTAATGACGACGAATATACCACCACACGTAAGCGTTGAAATTCCCCTCCACCATAGCTCGGTGAATTTCGTAAGAGACGTCAAGCGCAAGCGGCCAAAGGTCTGCAGTGACCTGATCGGTTGTGCTGGTCTCGCTCGTAGTGTAATGCTCCGTCATCCAGCGTTCTTTATCCGCAGCCTTCTGGTCTGCAAGCGGATACTGGAAGAAGGAGTTCGGCGTATTAGCGTCACTCGCATAAAAGTGAGTTCCAATAATGTCAATGTTCTTCAGAGCGTTCGCATCGTTAAGTATCTTGTCATAATACCCTTTAGAGTAAGCGAACGACTCGGCGGTAATCACCTTCGCGCCGTTTTTGCGAAGCTGCCCCGCATAATTTTTTGTATAATTGTAAACCTCGTCCACACTGTACCATGTCCAGTCGTGCCCGTAATCCGGCTCGTTAGCAAACGAAATACCGTGCAGCGAGACTCCGTTTTCATACATATAATCGTTAAACGCGTTCAGATGGTCTGTATAATCTTGATAAGAACCATACTTCAAACGTTTCTCGTTTCGCCCGTTTCTGCTAACCGTCTCCGTCATGCCTGCCGGCGGATTCCAAGGCGTAGCAAATACGATAGCTCCCAGACCTGCAGCCCTCTTTGCAGTTGTCAACTCGCGAGACCATTGGTCCTTGTTGTCGCTCACCCATACTCGCAGAATACTGAAGCCCAACTGGTCGTCGCCATTTCCAAACGCAGTGCTGCACTGCTCCGCAGTCAAGTCGGCAATCCAAACCGGATGGTTTATACCACCAAAACCGCGCACTGTCTGTTTTTCGTCTGTCAAGTCTATGTTCGCAACCTGAGCATTCGCCGCGAAAACACCGCACATAGCGCACAACTGCAACAGACCTTTTTTAATTGTGTTTTTCATAATGTTTCCCCTTAAATATAAAACAATCTAAATTTTCTTTTTTTAATCTTATCTACATTTCTATTCTTCAACACAACTAATATCTTCAACTCAAACTAGTCTATAATCTATAATCCGTTCTTGGTTCGTTTTTAACTGCCGCAAACTTATCAAATGTCCGAATAACGCTTTATGATTTATGTATCAGAATTTATAATATTTGCAAAACAACGTCGTTTTTTTCGATGAAATGGGCTTTTTTTGATATAAAAACTCATAAATCAGAGATAACGCCTCTCAAAAAATCAATCTTGTCTAAAAATACCCAAACAACGTTCTATGCACGTCATTTCCGCCTAAAAAGCAGAACATTTTCTTGTTATACAGCATAAGGCTTTAAATTTTGTAGCATTAATTATGATAAAAATATCGGCACAAAACACAATCGTCTGTATCCCTTCCAATCTATAAAAAATATCTTCCTTAATCTTCTCGACTTACTTTTTATACAAATTGCCTTCAGATCGTTCCTTCGCGAATATAATCAAAACACGCTTCAATAATCATTTGCCTTCAATAAAAAAAATTAAACTAACGTCAAAATGTTTTTTTTTAGATTTTAACTCTTACTTTTGCAGACGGAGTAAAAAACAAATTAGAATAGGTATGGCTCAATTTACACATTTGCACGTGCACTCGCACTACTCTATCCTGGACGGCATGGCTAAAGTGCCTGACCTCGTGGAAAAGTGCCTCAACAACGGAATGCAGGCTATGGCGCTTACTGACCATGGGGTGATGTACGGAATAAAGGAATTCACGGACTATGTGAGCAAGAACAACAAAAAGCACAAGGGTGTCATCAAAGACAAGGAAAAAATCCTGTCCGACGAAAACTCGACTCCCGAACAGCGTGCCGAAGCTGAGGCTGCCATAGCAAAGGCAAAGTCCAGACTGTTCAAGCCAATCTTTGGCGTGGAGGCTTATTGCGCGAGACGAAAACTGACTGACAAGGACAAGGACGTGAAGATGATTAACCCCGAGACCGGAAAAGAGCAAATCATAGACCGTAGCGGCTATCACCTCGTTTTATTGGCCAAAAACAAAACCGGCTATAAAAACTTGTGTAAGCTTGTCTCCATATCATGGATTGACGGTTACTATGGCAGACCGCGTATAGATAAAGAGGTGCTCGAAAAGTACAGCGAAGGGCTTGTGGTTTGCTCCGCTTGCCTTGGGGGCGAACTGCCTCAACTTATCATCGCTGGAAAAATGGACGAGGCGGAAGAGAGCGTGTTGTGGTTCAAAAAGATTTTTGGCGATGATTTCTACATCGAGCTTCAAAGACACAAGACTGACAAGCCGAACGCAGACTACTCCACCTACGAACGACAAAAAATGGTGATTCCGCACCTTATAGAGCTTGCAAAGAAGACAAACACAAAAATCATTGCGACAAACGACGTGCATTTCGTGGAAGAGCATCACGGCGAGTCGCACGACATGCTTATCTGTCTATCGACCGGAAAAAAAGTGTCTGAAGAGCACATGCGGTACACAAGGCAGGAGTGGTTAAAAACGCCTGCCGAAATGGAGGCGGTCTTTCACGACTTTCCGGAAGCTCTGAGCAACACTATTGAAATTACTGACAAGATAGAGGAATACAGTATCGACTCGGGGCCTCTGATGCCTAAGTTCGACATCCCGGAAGAGTTTGGCACCGAGGAGGAGTACCGGAAGAAATTCACCGATGAAGACATTTTCAACGAGTTCACTCGCGACGAAAACGGAAACGTTGTGCTGAAGCAAGAGGAGGCGGAGGATAAAATCAAGAAACTCGGAGGGTACGAAAAGTTGTACCGTATAAAGCTGGAGGCCGACTATCTCGCCAAACTGGCTTGGGAGGGTGCGCATAAGAGGTACGGAGAGACTCTTACGGACGAGCAGACCGAACGTATCATTTTTGAACTGCATATAATGAAGACGATGGGGTTCCCTGGCTACTTCCTTATCGTGCAGGACTACATACGCGCTGCGCGTGAGGAACTGGGCGTGTCTGTCGGACCGGGACGTGGTTCTGCCGCCGGCTCGGTGGTGGCTTACTGCTTGTGGATTACAGACGTTGACCCGCTGAAATATGACCTCCTGTTCGAACGTTTCCTTAATCCGGACCGTATTTCTCTGCCCGATATCGACGTTGACTTTGACGACGACGGACGAGGCGAGGTGCTGCGATGGGTGACTAACAAATATGGTAAAGAGAAGGTTGCTCATATCATCACTTACGGAACTATGGCGACAAAGTCGTCTATCAAAGACGTGGGCCGAGTGCTCGACATTCCGCTGTCTGAGGTGAACCAGATTGTAAATCTGATACCGGACAAGTTCCCTGACTCTTTTGCTGACCCGGAGACTAAGAAAGTGCCGAAGGTCAACATTAAAAACTGCGTGAAGCTTGTTAAAGAGCTTAACCTTATTCGTTACGAAGGTGATAACGACGGCCACGCTTCAATGCTTGAACATGCGGAAGAGCTGGAAAACACTATCAGACAGACGGGTGTGCATGCCTGCGGCGTGATTATCGGGGCTGACGACCTGACTAAGTTTGCGCCGCTGGGCGTAATCTCGGACAAAGTGTCTGGCGAAGACGTGCTGGTGACTCAGTATGACGGCCACTATGTGGAGTCTGTTGGGCTTATCAAGATGGACTTCTTGGGTCTGAAGACTTTGTCTATCATCAAAGAGGCTATCAAAAACATAAAAAAACGTCACGGTATAGAGATTGACATTGACAAAATTCCGATAGACGATAAAAAGACTTACGAACTATATTGCCAAGGACGAACTATCGGAACGTTCCAGTTTGAATCTCCCGGAATGCAAAAGTACCTGCGCGAGCTGCAGCCTTCTGTGTTTGAAGACCTGATTGCGATGAACGCGCTTTACCGTCCGGGGCCTATGGACTATATCCCTGACTTCATCGACCGTAAGCTTGGCCGAAAGCCTATCACTTACGACATCGACATAATGGAAAAGTATCTGAAGGATACTTACGGCATCACGGTGTATCAGGAGCAGGTGATGCTTTTGAGCCGCCTTTTGGCTAACTTCACCAGAGGACAGTCCGATGCTCTGCGTAAGGCGATGGGTAAGAAACTGATTGCCGTGCTGAACGAACTGAAAGGCAAATTCATGGACGGCGGAACCGCAAACGGCCACGACCCTAAAATTCTGGAAAAGATATGGGCTGACTGGGAAAAGTTCGCGTCTTACGCCTTCAACAAGTCTCACGCAACTTGCTACTCGTGGGTTGCATACCAGACCGCATACCTGAAGGCGCACTACCCTGCTGAATTTATGGCCGCCAACTTGACTCGAAGCAAGGACAACATCACTGATGTGGAGAAGTTCATGATTGAGTGCAAGGCCATGGGCGTTTCTGTGAAAGGGCCTAACGTGAACGAGTCTGAGCTGAACTTTACTGTAAACCAAGCCGGCGAGATTCTTTTCGGCCTTGGCGGCGTGAAGGGTGTCGGCGACGGCGCCGTGGAGGCTATTATTAACGAACGCTCAAAAAATGGCCCGTACAAAAGCATCTTCGACTTTGTGGAGCGTGTTAATTTGTCGGCCTGCAACAAGAAAGCTGTAGAAAGCTTGGCGCTTGCCGGCGCGTTCGACTCGCTGGAAGATGTTTACAGAGAGCAAATCATGGCAATAAACGCAAAGGGCGAGGTCGTTCTCGACACTCTCATCAGATATGGTAACAAAGTGCAGGCCGATATTCAGTCTGCGTCTAATTCATTGTTCGGATTTGATGCTATCGAAATAAAAAAGCCTGATCTGCCCAAGGTTGAAAAGTGGGCGGCTCTTGAAAGGCTGAACAAGGAACGCGACCTCGTGGGAATATATCTTTCGGCTCATCCGCTGGACGAGTTTTCTGTAATTCTGAATTATGTGTGCAACACTAAATTGTCTGACTTGAACAACCCAGACATCGCCGCAACACTGAAAAATAAACAGCTGACTCTTGGCGGCATGGTCACTGGCATGAGGACAGGCAAGACAAAAAAGGGCAATGACTTTGGCATTCTTACTGTCGAAGATTTTTCCGGCTCTTATGACTTTGCTTTCTTCGGGCAAGATTACATAAAGTTCGCGAACTTCTTCAACTACGGACTGTATCTGTTCATCAACGCCAGTTATCAGGAAAAACAGTGGGCTAAAAACGGCGAGTTTGAAGTCAAGGTGAACACTATCGAACTGCTGACAGAAGTGAAAGACTCTTTGATAGAGAAGCTCACTATCACCATAAAGGACTCTTCTATAGACTCCATATTCACAAACGACTTCGTATCTCTTGTAAAGAGGAGACCTGCAGACGAAGACAGTCTCGACTCCGACGGCAGAGCAAAGCAAAAAAGGCCAGTCGCTCTATATTTCAGAATAATAGAAAGCTCCACCGGAAGGCATGTTGACTTGCATTCCAGAAATACAAATGTCAACATAGACAAAGAGCTTGTTGACTATATGGAAGAGCAAAGCAACAACAACGTGTTCGCTTTCAAATTCAATTGATTTTCAATTCAATACGTTTCACAATAAAAAAAGGGGCAGATTAAGCCCCTTTTTTTTACCTGATTTCATCACTCTACTCTCAGCTTCATCTTTCCTGCCAGTTTCACTTCGATAGCCAAGCCCCGCGCGGTAATATATATGCCGTCAACGTCCAGATTGTCGATAAAGCCGTTCATCGCCACATTCTCCATAAGCTGCGCATTGAACAGTTCGGAGCGGCTCAGCTCTTTCACAAGATAAAACTGGTCTTTCAGCGAAAAGACGAACTCTTCCTCCAGTTTTCTCTTCAATCCCTTTTTGTAGAACAAGTTAACCGTTTTTGCAAGGATATTCCTCGTATCCAGCTCATAGTCAACGTCCTTTATGCGCAAAGATGTTGTCTCCTTTTCAAAATACGGCACACCCTTCAGGTAAATGTCGCCGTTCATAAACCCGGAAACCCTCACGCCAATCACAATCTTGTCGTCCTGTCCAAAAACAGACAAGCTGTCAACAGTGACGGAGTGCCTGCCCTCGCCAAGCTGCATACCAACAAGAGTGCTTTTCGCGATAGAATCTATCACATAATAAGGGATATCCGCCACCAGATTCATGCAAAATCGTTCGTCGGTCTTCGTGTACATCTTAAACGGCGGCAACGTGCTGTTCACCGTCTTGTTCGCCGAAGCGACATCGCCCATGAAAACCGACATCTTGCACTTCACACCAAACGTAGTGGTTATGTGCCCATAGTTTCCAACAATAGGCGTTGTGTAGAACTCCTCCGGAGTTGTCCTTATCCATGCTTTGTATCCCTCTGCCGAGATGTCTATCGGCTCCTGAACCATCGTCCATATCTCTTTGGCAAAACCGTTCAGCGGCACAAACTGCCTTATCATCTCGTCTATGCGGCGGTTGAACATATCCTTGTTCCCATTGATAAGGCTGTTGGCAAACACAGTGATAGGCACATTCAGCCCGGCTATCTTAATCACCGGCTTTTCTATCCATTCGTACCCCTCTATGGTTGTCTTTGTTATCAAGTCCCACGTTTTAGAAAAGCCGATTTTAGTCTTCAACTGTATGTCAATAGAGCCTTCAATCTCCCTGTCCGTATAAGTGATGCCAAGGTCTATCCTCTTCTTTATCCACAATTTCAAAGGGATTCTGTAAGACAGCTCCTTATTTTCATAATTTATCACAAAGTCCTTCTGCTTCCACGCCTTTATCATCAGGCTGTCGTCCTCAATATTCGCATCCTCGTAAAGAAGCCCGCTGAAACCTTCGTTAATCTTCTTCTCCAGCAATTTGATGTTTATGTCAACAGGTATATGAAAGACCGACGTTTTAGGCACAAAAACAATATCATCGTAACGCTCTTCCGGCTTTCCTGCAAGCGAATCCACATCAACCAAATCCTTCACCAACGACAGGGAGTCGGCTTCAAACTCAAGAGAGTCAGACTGCTCTTCTGCCCCAATTGCCTGAAAAACAGAACAAAGCGACAAAGCAACAGCTCCTATAAATGTATTTCTAACGACTTTAAAATCCATTCTACAAAAATTAAAATCTTAAACAGAATTTACAAAACTCCGCAAAAATAACTATTACTCGCAAATAAAAAGCATTATCTCTTCTAAAAAATTGGATTACTTCTGCAAATTAGGACAAGTGGAGAGATGCTGACGTCGCACCTGAGAAAAATTGCCTTCTTCAAAAGATGTCTATAGTCTGACAAAAGAAACTCGCCATCGGCACAACTTGCCAATGACGAGCATATCTTTTGTCTCAACTTTGTCTGAACTAATTCTCACTACTTGCAAGGATTTTAAATTTTCCTATAGCCGACAGCGCCATAATAGCGCCAAACAAGCCACAGCCGATAGTTAACACCAAATAAAATATGCTGCCCGAATCCGCCTCTTTCTTTGCAATTTCCTTTTCCGGATCTCGGCAGATTACTGAAGGGTCCGACTTCAAATAGTAAATACGGAAGATAGGAAGAAAGTCGTCCGAACCCGGATCCTCATCAACCGTCAACGGTGTCCTATACTCTTTGCCATCAACCTGATAAATGCACGTCACCTCGTAAGACGTTCCAAGCTTGCCCGTACTGATTTGATACACAGAATCCATAACAGCTATGGTGCTCGTACTGTCGTTCAGCATTGTTTGCAAATCTTCAATGCCTGCTCCTCTGTAACTTTGAAAACTAAACCATGCAAACAAAAGCGCAACAAAGGCAATGAATGAACTTTTTAGGAAACCAAAAGCTATCCCTAACTTATCTACAGTCTCTCCCATGATTAATTATTTATTTATATATATTTTAAATTAAAAGGTTCTGTATTCAACTCGTCAGCAAGCAGCCAGAACCCGACTAAAACCACCACTGACAAACAATTATCTTTGCAAAGGTAGAAAACCTCCTCGAACTTTCCAAAGCATTTTTCTCTTTTTTATGTGTCAAAATATCATTAGGGGGGGGTAATTTATTGATTATCAATAATATACAAATCGAACATTTTACACTGCACAATCTTCACTTATGGCCTCTTCCTTAAATTAACCTGAACGGATGTGTCTCGTTTTTTTCACAGTTTCCGCAGCCTTATGTTTTGACATTTCATCTCAAAGTGTTACTTTTGCATCATTCAAAGGCAAGTCTGCCGCTGTTTACTATTTTAGACTGATTTTGAGCATTTATCGCAAAATACTGAAAGAGCATTGGGGCTACGACAATTTCCGTCCGTTGCAGGAGGAGATAATCGCTTCTGTCGGTTCCGGACACGACACTCTCGGGCTTATGCCTACGGGCGGCGGAAAGAGCATCACGTTTCAGGTGCCGGCTCTCGCTATGGAGGGGCTGTGCCTTGTTGTGACACCTCTTATCGCCTTGATGAAAGACCAGGTTGACAACCTGAAAAGACGTGGCATAAAGGCTGCCGCCATCTATTCCGGAATGACACGGCAAGATATTCTCCTGACTCTGGACAACTGCATACTTGGCGGCTACAAGTTTCTGTACATCTCTCCGGAACGTCTTGGCACTGAACTTTTTATAACAAAAATCAAACAGGCTCAGGTCTGCATGATTGCGGTGGACGAGTCGCACTGCATCTCCCAATGGGGCTACGACTTCAGACCGTCTTATCTGAAGATTGCAGAAATAAGAGACATTATCCCTGACGCTCCGATTCTGGCTCTTACCGCTACCGCAACCCCGGAGGTTGTTGATGACATTCAGGCTCAGCTCAAATTCAGGAACGGAAAGTTCTTCAAAAAGAGTTTCGCTCGAAAAAATATTGCGTACATAGTCAGACATACCGATGACAAATACGGCTCTATGCTTAATATACTGAACAAAGTTCCCGGAACTTCCATAGTATATGTGCGTAACAGAAAAAAGACGAAGGAGATTGCCGATTATCTGGTGCAGCAAGGTATTTCGGCTGACAATTATCACGCCGGACTGACTAACGAGAGCAAGGACCAGAAACAGAACGCATGGAAAGACGGCTCTTGCAGGGTCATCGTCGCAACGAACGCTTTTGGCATGGGCATCGACAAACCGGACGTGAGAACTGTTATTCACTTAGACTTGCCAGACACTCTGGAGGCCTATTTTCAGGAGGCGGGACGTGCTGGCCGTGACGAAAAGACGGCTTATGCGGTTCTGCTTTTTAACCGGTCTGACAGCTCAAAATTGAAGAAACGCATCTCTGATAATTTTCCTGATAAAGAGTTTGTGCGCAAAGTTTACTGTTCTGTGTTCAACTTTTACGAAATTGGCGAAGGGTACGGCCTTGAGCGCATGTACGAGTTCAGCCTTGCAAACTTCTGCTCTGCCTTCAAATTTAACGTACTGCAAACTTACAGCGCGCTGAAGATACTTGAGCAGGGCGGATACCTTGAACTGACAGAGGAGGCAAACTCTGGCTCGCGCGTCATGTTCACCACAACAAAGGAGGAGCTTTATCATCAGAACATTAGCAAAGAGACCGAAGAGCTGATGAAACTGATTCTGCGCTCTTACACCGGACTGTTTGCCGAATACGCGTATATAGACGAACTGATGCTGGCTTCTAAACTGAACATGTCTCGCGAACAGATATACGAGTCTCTCACACTGCTGCGCAAGATGGGCATAATAGACTATGTGCCGGATAAAAAAACGGCCTACATAATCTTCAAGCAGGAACGGCTTGACCCTAAGTATGTGAACCTGGGCAAAAAGGTTTACGACGAACGCCTGGAGCGTTTCGAAAAGCGCATCAGCAAAGTTCTGGAATACGCCACCGACGATTTTCACTGCAGAAGCAAACTGCTTCTCAGTTATTTCGGAGAGACTGACTCTGAACCCTGCAACGTGTGCGACATTTGCCGCAACAAGGGCAAAAAAAGGATTGCGGACGATGACGTTGAGGCTGTCAGGGCTAAGATTGTGCAGATACTCTCAACCTCGCCAAAGCTGCCTATTTTCAGCCTTAGGCAACAGGCTTCGGACAACGACGAGCTTGCTAAACTCACCATCCGATGGATGCTGGACGAAAGACTGCTCGTCATGACAGACGACAACATGGTCTCTCTTCCTGAATAAGACGGCTTACCGCTTCGGCTTGACTGTCGCTATCGGTATCAGCATCTCTTCCATCGAAATGCCCCCGTGCTGGAATGTATCTTTGTAGTACTGCACGTAATAGTTATAATTATTAGGATACGCAAAGAAATCGTCGTTGCACGCAAATATGTACGAAGAGCTGACATTAAGCAGCGGCAAGCCAATCTTCTCCGGCTGCTTCACTGCAAACACCTCCTTAGCATTGTAATCCAAGTTTTTCCCAACCTTATACCTCAAGTTTGTGTTTGTGTTTCTGTCGCCAACCACACGTATAGCCTTATCCACACGAATGGTGCCGTGGTCTGTTGTAATCACCACCTTAACATCTCGCTCCGCAAGTTTTTTAAAGAATTGTATTATCGGCGAGTGTTTGAACCACGACACGGTAAGCGACCTATACGCAGCCTCTGTCGATGCAAGCTCGCGTATCATTTTAGAGTCCGTGCGCGCGTGAGAAAGCATATCAACAAAGTTGAACACCACCACGTTCAGCTGTTTGTCCGAAAGACTCGGCAGAGCATCAACAAGTTTTTCGCACGAAACGCTGTCGTTTATTTTGTGATACGAAAATGTATATCGTTTTCTGAAACGGTCTAACTGCGTCTGTATCAGTTCCTCTTCATAAAGGTTCTTGCCCTCCTCCTCATCTTCGTCAACCCATAGCTTCGGATACATTTTCTGCATTTGCAAAGGCATTAGACCTGAGAATATTGCGTTGCGCGCGTACTGCGTTGCCGTAGGCAATATGCTGCAATAGATGTTTTCGTTCTCCACTACAAAATCAGAGCTAAGTTCCTCTTTTATCATACGCCACTGGTCGTACCTGAAATTGTCAAACACCACGAAAAAGACCTTTTCTCCATTGTCCAGCAACGGGAACAACGATGTTTTAAACACATCCGGACTCATCATCGGGCGCTCCTCCGCATCTTTGCCAAACCAGTCTTCGTAATGTTTTTTTATAAACTTGACAAAAGTTGAGTTCGCCTCGTCCTTCTGCATCCTCAGCACCTCGTCCATCTGATTTCCGGTATTTGTAAGTTCCAGCTCCCAATAGACAATCTTCTTGTAAACCTCTTTCCAGTCGTCAAACGTAAGGGAGTCGTTTATCTGCATTCCAATACGTCCAAACTCAGAGCGGTAGCTGTCTGTTGTCATATCTCTTATTATTTCGCTCTTGTTGATGTTTTTCTTCAGCGAGAGCAAAATTTGGTTAGGGTTGACAGGCTTTATCAGATAGTCTGCAATTTTCTTGCCTATAGCCTGCTCCATGATGTTCTCCTCCTCGCTCTTCGTTATCATAACAACAGGCACGGTCCCGTCCGCCTCCTTTATCAGAGTCAGAGCCTCCAGACCGCTCAGTCCGGGCATATTTTCATCAAGGAAGATTATGTCAAAATGGCTCTCTCTGCACGCGTCAACCGCATCCTGACCATTATTCACACTAACCACATCATACCCTTTAGACTCAAGAAAAAGCACATGAGCCTTAAGCAAATCAATCTCATCGTCTGCCCATAATATTCTACCTTGTTTCATACGCCTAACCTTTAAAATTTCACACTATAAATATCAGTCAACAAGCCTTATTTCAACACGTCTATTCTTCTGATGCTCGCTCTCGTCCTTCGCATTCTTTATCACAAGTCCCTGAGTGCCAAGCCCCACAAACATCAGCCTCTTCGGATTCACTCCACGTTTGCACAACACATTGTAAACACGTTTTGCCCTGCGCTTAGATAGTTCCAGATTATACTCCTCAGTCCCTCTCACGTCCGTAAAGCCGGAAATCAGGAACTTCTTGTCCGGATTTTTGTTAATGAAATCCATCAGCTGATCAAAATCCTTGTCGTAACGGCTGCTCAGACGGTCGTCGTTAAGGTCAAAATAGAAGATTCGCTTGTCAAACGTGCCGGATATGTTTTCAGTAATTTTTTCCGACGACTCATTTTCCGCAGCAGACTTTATAGACGCAATGTATATGCTGTCCTTTTTCACTTCCGGAATATCCGCCTGAATCTCCTTGCCTTCGCTCTCCGCCTTTTTCAGACTAACAACTCCGTCCGTCTTTTTGTTTTCCGCCTTTGCAACCGCATCGTCGCCCTTTACCATTTTGCGCTTACGAGGCGGCAGCTGCGCTTTGTAAATATCGTTATTTCCCCTTTTGTTAGAAATCACATGCACTCTGTCTTCCACAATCACAAGTCCAAGTTCATCGCCCACAGTGCTGAGCACAGAGAACTTCACCGTCGGGTTTTGCTCTCTCAGGTCGATGTAATACAAGTCCCAGCCCAAACCTCCAGGACGGTCAGAAGAGAAATACAAAAGCGTGTCGCCGACCACAAAAGGGAAATCTTCATTTGCGTCAGAATTCACATCAAAGCCTAGATGACGCGGCATCTCCCACTCGCCCTTTCCGTTAAGTTCCGAGCACCACAAGTCAAGCCCGCGATCGACCTGCCCTTTAGAGACAGCCGAGAAGAACAGGCGCTTGCCGTCTTTTGTCAACGTAGGGTTAAATATAGCCTGAATATCCTTCGCCTTAGGCAGATTAGAGCCATCCTCCTTTTTATCTTTCATCTTTATCTTCAACGATTTACCTGCAGTCCATGCTTCATCTTTCCAATAAGACTCATACAATTTGCCAGCAGATGCGTAGATGATTTTTTCCGCAATATCGTATGCAAACTGCCCCTCTATCGGCAAATGCTGCAACTCGTCGGCTCGCCAGAAAGGGTCCAAATCATGGTCAAACGTAACCGCCACCACAAAAGCAGTGTCGTTTCTGAAATACGCCACCTGGTCTTTTTTATACAGAGATATGCTCTCCTCCCTGTCTTCAAGATTTATCGTAGAGTAAATAAGTTCGCATCCGTTCCTGAATCGTTCCTCTACAGAATAAGCACTAAAACTTGACGCCAAACCTATAAACATCAAGACAAAAAGAATCTTCTTCATAAAATTACAAATATTAAACAACCGAGAGACCTTGTTTAAATCCCCTATCCGCAAAGATAAACATTTTTTACATTAAAACGTGCCCTCGCTTCGCGCAAAAACAAGCTAAGCCTGACATTTTTTTCGCACAACAAAAGTTGCCCAAAGTCAAAACTTTTTTACCGTCCTATTTTCACGAAAAATTGCTATTTGTCAAATAATTCCTTACCTTTGCATCTCGAAAGAGATTCAATCGGTTTTGCTGTCACGAACAAAGATGACTAGTTGCTGCATTTGCTTTTTTGATGCTTTCACCTTACGGGCAAACCGAAATTTTGAAAAAAAATATTATTATGATGACGAGAATTAAATTTATCGCAGCTGTAATGTGTTTTGCTTTAAATGTTTCCTTCGCAGAAAATGCTGCGGACTCTACCGGCGTGCTTCTGAACAGCGAACAGAACACACAAACGCCGAGGAGCGAAATTTATGCAAAAGACGGAAAGATTTACATCAATCTCGAAAAACCTTCGAGGGTTGAGGTAACAGACAATCGCGGGCGTCGCGTGTGCAACTTGGCGTATGTCACAAAGAACGAAATCAGCATCCATTCAAAAGGGCTTTTCTTTGTGAAAATTGACGGCAAGGTGACCCGCCTGAAGATTGACTAAGCGGACTATATAAATAGCCTAAAAAAGACAAAGCAACCTCCTCAACTTTTCCAGCTGCGGAAGTTGCCTAAAATCCGTAAGACACCTTTTCTTAAAGGCTGTCCAGCACTTTTTTTGCAAAATCTGACAGAGAATTATCCCTCGCTCCCATAATCAAAATCACATCACCGTCGGTCGCTTCCGCCTTAAGGAACGGCAGCATATCGTCCCTCTGCTTAAACAGCAGCACGTTCGAGTTCTTCTCTTGCATCACCTTTGCCACATCTTCCGATGTCACATCTTTAGAGACCGTGCCGCCTGCATAATAGACATCAGAAAGCAAGAAAACATCATCAAGCCTCAACGCCTTCAGCACCTCATCTTCAAGTTCCTTATGCATGAACTTTAGCGGTCCGAAGCCATGCGGCTGAAACCAAGCAAACACGCGCTTGCCCACGCTCTGGCACGCCTTTATTGCACAGACGACCTCCGCCGGATTGTGAGCAAAATCGTCCACCACAACAACACCTCGCCTCTTGCCGGCCAACTGCGTGCGGCGATATATGCCTTCATAGTTTGCAAGAGCTTTTGCGCACTCCTCCACCGAAACGCCAACTGCCGCGCACACTGCAACCGTCGCCAACGCATTCTCCATATTATGACGACCTATATTAGGCAGCTCAAAACTCACACCATTGCAAGAGAACGATATAGAGAAGCCCCTCTGCGAAAAGCCGCTGCCCACAAAACCAGCGTCCGCACCGTCAGTTCCAAAATCGTAGGAGTTTTTTTCCGACAATCTGCGACTCATCTCATGGCTCTGATTTACAATAAAACGTCCCTTTGTGTTACTCTTGAACGTGCCGAAAAGCTCCATCAGTTCGTCATACTCCTTATGATCTCTGTCCACATTCAGAAGCACGCTTATCTCCGGCACATAATTCACAATCGAGCCGTCCGACTCGTCCGCCTCTATAACAAGCCAGTCGCTCTTTCCTACCCATGCATTACCCGGCAGCCCCCTTTTCTGAAGAGATGTCAGTCCCGCGCCGCTCATAATCGACGGCTGCAAGCCGCACTGCTCCATCACGTGAAAAATCATTGCCGACGTGGTTGACTTGCCCGAAGTACCGCCCACCGCAATCGTACGCTTTTTAGCCGATAACTTAGCCAAAAGCTCAGAGCGTTTCATCACAGGAATACCCAGCGCCCTTGCCTTCTGAAGCTCTATGTTACTCTCCTCTATCGCCGTAGAAATCACAAGCACATCAACATCAGATGTCACACCAGACGCGTCCTGAAAGTGACACTCTATGCCTTGTTTCTCAAACTGTTCCTGAATAAGCATCTTGCTTTCCGAATTAAAGAGACGGTCGCTGCCCGACACCCTCTTGCCCACACCCTTCAGATATTGCGCAATAGCGCTCATGCCGGTGCCGGCTATGCCTACAAAGAAAAAGTGTTCATATTTATCAAATGAATCCATATTGTTCAAATTAATATCTTCTATTTAACATTTTCGCAAAACGTTTACAATATTCGCCAAAAATATTGAAAGAAACAAACTATTGCACAAATAAAAAACAGTCAAAAACAATAACAAAAAACACATATTTTGTATAATTTTCACATTTTAAGCCTTACTTTACTTTTTATTTATCAAAAAACAACCTTTTTTTGCTTTAATTTTATATTTTTAGGTTGCTATTTAATTTAATTTGTTTAATTTTGCGGTCGAATTTTCAATTTCGCAAGACTTTAAGTTTGTGCGGAAATCAATCTGAATATTAATTTAACATACATTATAAGATATGGCAGACAGCAATATTATTGTAGGCGAAAAGATTAAAGCTATTCGCGAGCAGAAAAACATTTCTATCGAAGAACTTTCAGAACGCAGCGGCCTGACAACAGAGGTTATCGCGTCCATAGAAAAAGAGACAAGCCTTCCGTCTTTGGCTCCGCTAATCAAAATAGCGCGCGGACTTGGCGTACGTCTTGGCACATTCCTCGATGACAATGACGAGCTCGGCCCTGTAGTCTGCCGCGAGAACGAACGCAACGCAGCCATCAGCTTCTCTAATGGCAGCGCTTCTGCGAACAAATACATGGATTATTTTTCTCTTGCCGGACATAAGTCAGGAAGACATTTCGAACCGTTCTTCATAGACATCAAGCCTTGCGAAGACAAGACTTTTGTAAACTCAGCTCACGAGGGTGAAGAGTTCATCTATGTTCTGGAAGGCGAAATTGAAATAAATTATGGCAAGGACACTCATGTGCTGAAAAAAGGTGACAGCATCTACTATGACTCTATCGTGGAGCATCACGTTCATGCAAAAGACGGCAAGGCTGCTAAAATTTTGGCTACAGTTTACACTCCGTTTTAACATTGCCAGCATATAATTTGAAATAGATTTAGTTAGATTATGCATCAGTTATCAGACAGAACATTAGGACAGTGGCTTGAACATTGGGCTGAAACCACTCCCGACAAAGAATATATCGTCTATTCGGACAGAAACCTCCGCTTCACTTGGAAGCAGTTTAACCAGCGCGTTGACGACCTTGCCAAGGGGCTTTTGGCTATTGGCGTGGAAAAGGGCAGCCATGTGGGTATATGGGCCACTAACGTGCCGGACTGGCTTACGTTCCTCTACGCTTCTGCAAAGATCGGGGCGGTGCTAGTGACCGTTAACACAAACTACAAGCAGAACGAGCTTGAGTATTTGTGCGAAAACTCAGATATGCACACTCTTTGCATCATAGACGGCACTTGGGAATGCGACTATGTTGATATGACATACAAGATGCTGCCGGAACTGAAAACTTCGCCGCGCGGACATCTGAAAAGCGAGCGTTTCCCTAAAATGAAGAACGTGGTGTATATCGGACAGGAAAAACACCGCGGAATGTACAACACTGCCGAGCTTCTTCTTTTAGGCAAAAACATTGACGATGAAAAGCTTGTCAATGCGAAAAATAACGTGAACTGCCATGATGTTGTGAATATGCAGTACACATCCGGAACTACGGGATTCCCTAAAGGGGTAATGCTTTCTCACCATAACATTGCTAATGACGGCTTCTTCACTGGCGAGCACATGAAGTTCACTCAGGACGACAAACTGTGCGTCTGCGTGCCGCTCTTCCACTGCTTCGGTGTTGTGCTTGCAACGATGAACTGCCTGACTCACGGTTCTACTCAGGTCATGATCGAAAAGTTCGACCCGCTTGTTGTGCTTGCGTCTGTGCATAAAGAGCGCTGCACGGCTCTGTACGGTGTGCCTACTATGTTCATCGCTGAAATGAACCACCCTATGTTCGACATGTTCGACATGAGTTCGCTGCGCACCGGTATCATGGCAGGCTCGCTTTGCCCGGTGGAACTTATGAGACAGGTGAGCGAAAAAATGTTCATGACTATCACCAGCGTTTACGGTCTGACCGAAACATCTCCTGGAATGACGCAAACTACTATCGAGGACAGCTTCGAGCAACGCTGCACTACCGTGGGCCGCGACTATCCGTTTGTTGACGTTAAGGTGATTGACCCTGAGACTGGCGAAGAGTGCCCTGTCGGCGTTCAAGGTGAAATGTGCTGCAAAGGCTTCAACGTGATGAAGGGTTACTACAAAAACCCGCAGGCTACCGCCGAAGTCATCGACAAAAACGGATACCTCCACTCTGGAGACCTTGGAGTAAAAGACGAAAACGGATATTACAGAATTACCGGACGTATAAAAGATATGATTATCAGAGGGGGCGAAAACATCTATCCTCGCGAGATCGAAGAGTTCCTTTACCATATGCCGGGCGTGAAGGACGTGCAGGTTGCCGCCGTTCCTTCCAAGAAGTACGGAGAAGAGGTGGGCGCGTTCATCATTCTTCATGAAGGAGCGTCTATCGAACCGGAAGATGTGCGCGAGTTCTGCAAAGGCAAAATAGCTCGTTACAAAATACCTAAGTACGTGTTCTTCGTAAAAGAGTACCCTCTAACAGGCTCTGGCAAAATTCAGAAGTTCAAACTCAAAGAACTCAGCCTTGAACTTTGCGCAAAACAGGGCATCGAGGTGATATAATAGGACGTAATTTAAAGTTACTGCATAACAAGACTGGCTATCCTCTGCACTTGGAGAGATAGCCAGTTTTTTAGTGCCACACCCCGGCTTTCGCTTCGAGATTCAAGTCTCCCGCCTTGCGTTCGCTCGCCTGAAGGGCAGTACAAAAGTCCTATTGAAACACTGTGTTTTTAAGAAAATTTTAAAGAAAGAGCCACTGTCTCTCCCTATCCCCTCCTCTCAAAACCTGTTTTATCTTATTTTTCAAACTCAACTTTACAAATCTTAAAAAAATATTTAAAAATTGTAATGTAGAGATTGCAAAACGTCCTTTTTTTGTTTTATATTTGCAGATATTAATTTGAAGTGAACAAAAAAACGAAATAGACATGAGCTTATTAGATAGCATTTACGCTCGCGCAAAAGCGAACAAACAGCGTATCGTCCTTCCGGAAGGTACAGAAGAGAGAACATTGAAGGCGGCAGACGCCATCGTGGAACAGGGGCTTGCTGATGTCATTCTGCTTGGCAACAAGGCTGAGATTGAAAAAATGTCGGCCGAGTTCGGTTTGAAGAACATTGCCAACGCAAACGTTATCGACCCGGAAAACAACCCTAACGCAGAAACTTACATCAACCTCCTTGTGAAGTTGAGAGAAAAGAAAGGCATGACACCAGAAAAAGCTGCCGTGCTTGTGAAAGACCCTCTTTACCTTGCGTGCCTTATGGTTAAGAACGGCGATGCAGACGGCGAGGTTGCCGGCGCCAAGAACTTTACCGGAGATGTGCTTCGTCCGGCGTTCCAGATCATCAAAACTCAGCCGGGCATCAGTGTTGTGTCAGGTTCTTTCTTGATGATATTCAAGGACAAGACTTACGGACACGACGGCATGATGCTTTTTGCTGACTGCGCGGCCACTCCAAACCCATCTGCTGAAGAGCTTGGACAGATTGCTGTGTGCAGCGGAAACACTGCTCGAGACATCTACGGATTCACAGACCCTAAGGTTGCGATTCTTAGCTTCTCTACAAAAGGCAGCGCCAAACATGAGATGGTTGACAAGGTTATAGAAGCTACAAAGGTTGCGAAGGCCCTTGACCCGAACATGAAGCTTGACGGCGAACTTCAGGCTGATGCGGCTATCGTGCCGTCTGTAGGCAAAAGCAAAGCTCCGGACAGCGAAATCAGCGGTCAGGCTAACGTGCTTGTCTTCCCTTCTCTCGAAGCCGGAAACATCGGCTACAAACTTGTTCAGAGACTTGCCGGCGCAGAAGCTCTCGGACCACTTTTGCAAGGTCTTGCAGCTCCGGTAAACGACCTTTCTCGCGGATGCTCGGTTGACGACATCGTGAAGATGGTTGCCATTACCGCTAACCAGGCTATCGCCGCTAAAAAATAATTTAAAAAGATTTTTATAATGAAGATATTAGTATTGAACTGCGGCAGCTCTTCTATCAAGTACAAACTGATAGATATGCCTGCCAACAACGTGCTCGCTCAGGGCGGCGTGGAAAAAGTCGGACTGGAAGGCTCTTTCCTGAAACTTACTTTGCCTAACGGCGAAAAGGAAATCCTTGAAAAGGACATTCCTGAACATACTGTCGGAATTAAGTTCATTCTTGAAGTTCTCACTTCTGAAAAATATGGCGCGATAAAGTCTCTTGACGAGATTGAAGCTGTTGGTCACCGTGTTGTTCACGGCGGCGAAAAGTTCAACTCTAGCGTGCTTATCACAGATGATGTCATCAAGAGTATCGAAGACTGCATCAAGGTTGCGCCGCTTCACAATCCGCCTAACCTGAAGGGCGTTGAGGCTGTCAAGGAGCTTATGCCTGAGATTCCGCAGGTTGCTGTGTTCGACACTGCGTTCCACCAGACTATGCCTCAGAAGGCTTTCATGTACGCAATTCCTTACGAACTGTACACAAAAGACGGCGTACGCCGCTACGGTTTTCACGGCACAAGCCACAGATATGTGTCTAAACGCGCGTACGAGATGCTTAACATCAAGCCTGAAGGCGTTAAGATGATCACTTGCCATATCGGTAACGGCGGTTCTATCACGGCTATCAAAGACGGCAAGTCTGTTGACACTTCTATGGGTATGACTCCGCTGGAAGGGCTTGTGATGGGCACTCGTGCCGGCGACATCGACACTGGCGCCGTGACTTACTTGATGGAACGCGAAAACTACGACATCAAGGCGGTTTCTAACATTCTCAACAAGCAGAGCGGTCTGTTCGGCATTTCGGGCGTTACGTCTGACATGCGCGACTTGCGCAAAGCAATTTCGGAAGGCAACGAACGCGCTAAGCTTGCTCTGGACATGTTCGTGTACCGCATCAAAAAGTACATCGGCTCTTACATTGCCGCTCTTGGCGGCGTTGACGTGATTGTCTTTACCGGCGGTATCGGCGAAAACGTGAATGTGGTGAGAGACGCTATTTGCGACGGCTTCGAGTGCTTCGGCATCAAACTTGACAAAAACGCTAACGACGAAGCTATCGGTGTTGAAAGAAACATCAGTGCAAAGGATTCTAAGGTAACCGTCCTTGCAATCCCTACTGACGAAGAGTTCATGATTGCGTCTGACACTTTGGAAATCGTTAAGAAGTGATTCTTATCAAATACAAATAAATAAGGGCGGTCTGTTTTTTCCGCCCTTATTTTTTGCTCTATAGTGAGCTGTAACAAAGTCCTTAATCCTACAATCGTCCTCAAATTCAAAAAAATGAATAAAGGCGGCATCAACCTCTGCCTTGCTTCCGCCTCCTTATTGCCCAAACAACACAAACAATCAGCACAAACGAAGCATACACTAATAAAGCCGCGAACACACCTGTTTTTTGTGTGTCAGAGACAGAAGTTTCAGCTTGCTTTTCGGCTACAGGCTCTTCTTTTTTGACCACTTCTTTTTGTTCTTCATACGTTTTGGCGGTTTCAGTACTCAAAGTGTCAGGAGCAACCTCTTTTCCATAAACAAAAGTGGTATAATCTATTTTTGAGAAACGAGTGTCACCTCTGTATTTTTTAAGAATCGCAAACAGTTCCGCAGTCACCTCTTCTCCCTCAGGTATCGTTTTATCAGGTATCGTTCCATTAGGATAACTTTTGAAAACACTATCCAATACGATGTACAGACTGTCGGTTTGCGAGTATAATTCGCCGTCATATCCTCTCTGTCCTCTCCATTGGCTTATCGTTAAAACATTCTGAAATATCTGATGTTTGTCTGCCTTGTCTTTGCTTATCATCTCATATAGGAGCGGCACGTTAGTCCCTGCAGAATAAAACCACATTTCGCTTAAACCTGTCGTTGATCCTTTGTCGCCTTTATAAATATCTTTCAGTTTCATTCTATATCTGCCTGGCGAGAACAGCCTTACGTTACCCACACTATTTGAGCCCTCCCACTCTCTTTCGGAAATAAGCGCCGCATAGCCGTCTCGCAAGGAGAAATTCCATTGCTCCGATGTGTCTTTGCTTTCTACGCTCAAAGTTTTCACCCTGTTGCTATTGCTCCACACTGAATCGCCAAATTCACAAAAAAGAATATCTTCATCATCATACACAATATCATGTTCTCCATCATATCCAAAGTCGTTAAAAAACCAATTCGCCCACAATTCGTTCAGCGTGTTTTCACATCGTCCGTTCACAATGAAAGGGCCCAAGGCATAATCTTTCAAAGTAAAATCAATCCACGAGTTTTCCCAATCTTCGGTTGATATATTGGTGAGGATGTCGCAATCCGTCAGGTGTTGCAAATTTTTGACATCTTCAGAAGCCGCTATGATTTCCAATATATTTTCCCGTTCCCTCTTTTTCGGAAATTTCATAATAAACGCATCTTCAACAAGCGAAAAGGACAAACTTTCTTCTTTTCGTGGCTTATAATCTTTTTTAAAGTATAGCCACCCTTCGACTCCTGTTCTAACCTTGGAAAAGTCTCCACTCATCTCGAATTCAGTCTTGACGATAAACGACTCAATAGGCCCTTTCCATGTTCCGCCAGTCGATATGTCATAACGAAAATCGTAATAAATAGGATCATTACCTTGGGCATAACTAAGGGAATTAATGCTATGAGAGACTACAACCAAAGACTCTTTGTTTTTAGGGAATTTTAGTTTATGATGAAAATGCAAAGTCACTACCAAAGCACTCTCTAAGCTGGTCTCTATTCCAACGTTTTCTATGAGCACTGTTTGCCCGTCTTGCTCTATATCGCAACCAAGTCCACTTCCTAATTTTTCAAATTCAGGAAAAGTCATTTTCGTCAATTTCTCGTCCAAGATTTGCATTGCCTCCTCGTATGGAACTTGATGTTCATAATGCGAATCGCGCAAACCCTTGCCGATAAGCATTTTCCATAAATATGAGTCGTCAGCATTATGATTTTCACTCTCGATGAACCCATCTTCAGTCACATTAAAGTTCAAACCAATCACAATCGGGAAAGCGCAATCCACCACCACATCTTCGTCCGTAGTGTTTTCAAAGACGAAAGTGGCTTTGAGTAAATCTTTATCTTTATCCACCTCCATCAGTTCTTTCTTAAGAGCTATTTTATCATTCGGCTCTTTCACATAGATATTACCATAAGTCCAGCTATTGTAATCTCGAACTCCGCCATCATCTGCAAAGAGCTGCACAGTTGCCAGTAAAAGCAAGATAGTTGAAAGGATATTTTTCATGATGTTTAATGTTTAATTCTACATTTTTATATAACTAAGGGACAAAGATAAAAAAATTAGGCTCCTATCGCAAACAAAAGCTTTATCAACTCAAAATCTGCACAAAAAAGTTTTGACAGACAGCTATTTAATCATAATTTTCTTATATTTGCCTATCTAACAGAAACTAATTAAGCATGAAAACACGTTTTTTATTATTGTTCTCTTTTTTGACTATATGTAAGTCGCTCGTCTTGGCGGATGTGGATGTCTCTGATCTTTATCTGCAAAACGCAGGTTTTGACGACGAGTCGCACTTTGATTATACGGTCTCTGACAATGGCAATGTGGCGCAAGAGATTTTGCCAATCTATGGTTGGAACAAAGATTTCAGTGTGGATTATACCGTATGCGGAATCTATGAATTTGGCACGTCTAAGACTTTCAACACCTCCGGAAGTGTTCCTTCTGCCGGATACAATAATTCAAAGGGTGGCTGTCTTGCATTAAGTACCGGCTGGGACCAAGAGATGAAGTTTTTTCAAGAGATAACTTTGCCGGCAGGAAACTACAAACTTCAAACCGCCTTTTTTAATGGCAGCAATTCCAATAATGGCTACAGCCTGCTTGGATGGATTCCTAAGAATGGCTCCGGCAAGGTTTCGTCTATCTCCTCCTTCCCGTTCAATCAATGGATTGTGGATGAGGTCACATTCACTCTTTCTGAGGAGACAACCGGACGCATACAAATTGGCTTCAAAGCAGTTGCAAACGGTTCTGCCAATTCTGCCAAGGTGGTAGCAGATTTCGTGAAACTATATGTTATTGGAGATGAATCGACAGATTATCTTGCCTCAGAATTGTCGAAGCGAGTGGAGGCGGCTAACGAATTGTTAGCCCAAAGGATGAATGCCAACCATCGTGAAAATCTGAAGGGTGCGACGGAAAGTGCTGAGCTTTGGTTATCTTCTCCTTCATCACAGACACTCTCCTCCATTGTTTCCAATCTGCGGAAAGCCACAGAGAGTGCAGAAACTTCTGTTGCTCTGTATGCTGAACTTGCTGAACTCATTGCTGAAGCAGAGCCGGCAGCCTTGGAAGATGCCGAGATCTCTAATGCATTGGATAAAGCCAAACAGGTTTATGACAATGAATCTCTCCTTATTGCTGATGTTAACGAAACCATCCTGGATTTGGAGGAGTTGATGCTTTACTACAGAACAAGTCATGCCTCCGGACCGGTTCCAACTGTAACATCAGACCCTCGTCATGCTCGTGGTGCTACAATGGCCTTCGGTCGGGCCTCTTTTTCGGGAGAAGGAATTGTGGAAAAAGGTTTTTGCTGGGGAACGAAAAACAACCCTACAATAAAAGATAATCGCTCTACCAAATCATTCAGCAACAATGGTGACATATATGTGATTGAGGAATTGAGTCCTGCCACATTCTACTATATCCGTCCATACGCCATAACCAATCAAAATGTGGTGGGCTATGGAAAGACAGTGAAAATTTGCACTCTACCCAAGGGTGGAATCACATGGAGCTATAATAACGGCGGTTCAGCAGAAGAGAACAACCGAATAAACTCTGCGGTGAAAGATGCCGTTGATATTTGGAACAACATTACAAGCATCAAGGGTATCAACATGACTGTAAATTACGGTGCCAACACACCAACAGCGGATTGCAGTTATGGCGGCTGGATGCGAGTGGGACCTAATGCGAGTTATCAGCGTACAGGCACAATTCAGCACGAGATGGCTCACGCGGTTGGTGTCGGTACCACAGAAACATGGTACAATAGCAGCATATACCGAGAAAATACAAGTACAGGTTTTTGGCTCGGAGAACGAACAGACCGAATCTTGGCTTTCTTGGAAAATGACAACAATTCACACTTAAAAGGCGACAAAACACACTTCTGGCCTTACGGCATCAACGGTGCGCATGAAGACAACGGCTCTCGTATGTTATATTACGCCAATGCGCTTATTGTGCAGTCTTTAGGAGAAGACAATCTTCCTCCGGTGTCGGGCGCATTTGCTTCGCCTGCATACACATTCATCCATGACGACAATGAATATTACTACATTCTATCTGCTGATGATTTGAACGGCTCAGACTTTTCAATGCTAAAATCGGACGGAGATAATTTGCAATTGCAGAAGAGTAACTGGGTTACCGTTCTTAGGGAAAATTCGTATGCTTGGCAGATACGATTTAATCCTACCACACAACTCTATGAGTTTAAAAATTTGGAATCCGACAAAGCCCTATCGCACAACAACTCAAAGATTCAATTGACTGATAGTGAAAGCTTCAATATACAAATGCTTGGCTCTCGGCAAAATGTGGTTACCAATGCCTTCAATCTAAAGTCTTATTGGCTGACATTCGACAATGGAACAAACAATCCGAGTGCGCTGACCTCTTCGAGTGACAATGTTTCCGGCTCGCGATTCGACCATCAGAATTCAGCTTCTAATCAACGCTGGGTAATCTTGTCTCGCAAGGAGGTTAAAGCGTTGGCAGGAGAAGATATAGAAACAAAGATAGACGACATTGAACTTCTCTCCCTTATCATCTACAGCAACGATGGAAAAATCGTTGTGGAGAGCACAGACAAAGGGGCGTGGATTAACGTGAATGACATTCAGGGCCGCATGGTTAAAAGACTTTATATGCAAGCCGGAATGAGACTTGAGATTGCGGTGGAAAGAGGTGTATATGTGGTGAATGGCAAGAAGTTGCTGGTGGAGTAAGGGTTCTTGAAAGAAGAAAAGCAGTTGGATTCTGCTCGAGAATGCGCTATGAAACAGAATCCAGACTTGCTTTTTCTTGTCGAATTTAATTGTTTTTTTTAAATTTAAATTCTACATTTGCAATATGTATTCATAGGCAATCTTTTTTGACTGCCGTAAATTCAGAGTATTAATTGGTCATATAAAAAAATGGAAGGAAATAACATTATTAACACGACACCTGCGGGAAAAGTCGATGCACAAAAGTGGCTGAGGTTTTCTGAGGTTTTGACGCTCTCGCTTGGAGCCGGTCTCCTGTTGAGCGGAATCATATTTTTCTTTGCCTACAACTGGGAAACGATTCATCGTTTTGTAAAGATGGGAATTGTGGCGGCTCTTTTGTTGTCCACCTTTGTAGCCGTGGTGAAAGTGCCCATGCGCGACTGGGTGCGCAACATAACCATTTTTTCCATGTGCATACTGGTAGGTGCTTTCTTGGCTCTGTTCGGACAAATATACCAAACGGGAGCAGACAGTTACACGCTCTTCCTCTCTTGGGCTATTTGCATTGTGGTTTGGGTGGTTGTGGCAGACTTTTATCCGTTATGGATTTTCTTTATAGGCTTGACGATGCTTGCCTACGGCTTGATTCCGTCTGTCAAATTGGGATTCACAGACTTTGTGGTTATCACCTCTCTTTTCATCCTCTTTTTTGAATTTTCACCGAAGTTGATACCGCACAAAAGTGTCGCCCCAAAATGGTTTATGACGCTGCTTTTCAGTGTTGCGTACACCCTTGCCGTGATCATGATTTCAATTGTTATCTTTGATGGCTTTGACTTTATCGATGGTTGGGATTTTTCTATTAGTATAGCAGTGAGCGCAGCAACCCTATTTTATGCGTTCATGAAGAGAAACCTCATGCTCTATTCGGTTTTCTGCATAGGTGTTTTAACCATAATATATGAATTATTGATTCGGATTACAGATGATTGGGTGGTGATGATTTGGGCCTCAATCCCATTTATGGCCTGCATCTATTTTTTAGGCAAACACCTCATAGACAAAAAGAGGGAGTGGGATGCGATTCCTTCTGCAAATCAGCAGACAGAGAATCAAAACAATGAGTAAAAACTTTCAAAAGGATTGTTTATGGAATTTACAGACAAATATGATTTGACAGAGGGCACAAAACTGACGTGGCCGCTCAAATTGCTCTTTTATATTGGAGGACAGATAGCCATGTTAACGCTTGGTTTCCCGTTGGCACTAATGGTGGATGGTTCTGCAGGTGCCGCTCTTGTTTTGGGCTTATGCTTGATTATTGGCTCTATCATAATGACGAGAAAAGTTGATAACGAAAAACTTATACTTTCGGTAGCACTGCCACTTTTCTTTTCTGGAGAAGTTCTCTCTTCTTCTATGTTGATAGATCATGAAATGCCTAAAAGTGCTTTCTGGTTTTTAGAATTCTGCGTGCTGATTGTATCGTGGATTTTTTGCCGAAACCATTTTTTGAGACAGATCATTCTTTTGTCGATTGTCTCTGTCTTCCCTCTAATGTTCGATTTTATAGGTTCTTTTTTGAAAAACTTTTGGTTTTACTACGCAATCCTCTTGATGGTTATCTACGGTTTGACGATTTGGTTTGATGCGGATAAATTCAAAAAAGAAAATCTTTATGCACAATATATACCTACCCTTCGCTTTTGTATAGTAGTTGTTGCTATCCCTTGCGCTTTGTTGGGTATTGACAATGTAGCGCAGTCTATTATTTGCGCCTTATTAAGTTTCGCAGTGGCACTCTTTATATTGTCAAAGCAGGAGATAGGATCCACAAAAAAAGCTTTGGGCACGGCTCTTGTTTTGTTAGGTTGCGCTGCCTCCTGCGTTACGCCCAACGTCTCACTTGCTGTGCTGGGATTGATTCTCACCTACATGGTGTCGGACAAGTTCGGCGTGGTTGCGTTGGGACTCTTCTTAATCTATTCTATCGGCAAGTTCTACTACGACATGGAGATCTTACTAAGTCATAAATCATACTTGCTTATGGGTAGCGGAATCATCTTTTTACTACTATTCTTTTTCATCAACAGATTAAAAAAATGAGCAAATTAAAATTATTCATCATATCAGCCAACATGTTGCTTGTGCTGCTGTTTTTTGGTTTCAACATAGTGAAGAACGAGAAGGTTCTGAGCGAAGGTGAGACTGTGTTGCTGGCATTGCGTCCGGTGGATCCTCGCTCGCTTATGCAAGGGGACTATATGACTCTTCATTTTGAAGTTTGTAATCATATTTATGGTCTTGAAGCAGAATCGAACAAATTTTGCGTTGTGCGGTTAGACGATGATAGAGTCGCCCATTTTGTCAGTTTGACCAATGACGCAACAGTAGCATTAAGAGAAGACGAACTTCTGCTTCGTTATTCTTTAGAAAAAAACAGCTGGGGAGGAAAGTTCTATACCAT